>CAYLSV010000050.1:14577-23654 GCA_964386435.1 uncultured Tepidisphaerales bacterium | reverse complement strand
GGGCGGCTGGGGGTCCGCGAGCCGTGGGTGCGGCGGGACGACGGCTTCGCCTACGCCGCCGACGGCGCCCGCGGCTGCAATGCTGCCAGCTACATGCCCCGCGCCGCCGCCCGGTTGTGCCTGCGCGTGGGCCGCGTCACCTGCGAGCGGCTGCAGGACATCACCGACGCCGACGCCCGCGCCGAGGGCATCCCGCCGACGCTGCTAGGCGAGCCGCCCGACGATTTTCGCCGCACGTGGGACACCTTTTACGGCCGCGGCGAGTTCGCGTGGCACCAAAACCCGTGGATCTGGGCGATCCGCTTCAATCTCATCAGCGGCAGTTGCGATTCGCCCGCGGCGCGCCGATGATCCGCCACATGCCGCCCGTCGTCCGCACCAGCCCGCTCACCGACGCCGACCGTGACCAGGCGGCGGCCGCGCTCGACGCCGGGCAGGGCGTGGTCGTGCCGACCGAAACCGTCTACGGCATCGCCGCCCGCATCGATCGGCCCGACGGGGCGGCGCTGCTGCGTGAGTTGCGCCGCAACCCGAACACGCCGCTGACGCCGCACTTGCCCGACCGTCACGCCGCCGGGTTCTACACCGACACAACCGCGCTGCCCGAGGTCGCCCGGCGGGCGATGCACAAGCTGTGGCCGGGGCCGGTGAGCCTCGTGCTGCCGGTGCCCGAGGCCAGGCGGGCGGAAGTCGCCGAACAACTGGGCCTAATCGAAACCGATTTGTTCTCGCCCGGCGGCCACATCACGCTGCGTTGCCCGGATCACGATGTGGCCCGGCAGGTGCTCGCCGTCGGGCCGTGTGCCGTGGCCGCGTGGCCGGGGCGGGTTGCACGGGAGCTGCCTGACCTTGACGACGCCGGCCCGGCCCAAGGCAAGCTCGGCCTCGCCATTGACGCCGGGGCGACGCGGTTCAACAAGGCCAGCACCACGCTGCGGATCGATGCCGACACCGCCGACAAGCCCGGCGGGTTCGAGGTGGTGCGGGAGGGCGTCTACGACCGGCGGATCATCGAGCGGAGCCTCATGACTGATATCTTGTTCGTCTGCAGCGGCAACACCTGCCGCAGCCCGATGGCCGAAGCCTTGGCCCGTGCGGCGTTGGCCGAGAAGCTCGGCGTGCCGCCGACGGAGCTGGAGCGGCGCGGCTACACCGTCGGCTCGGCCGGCACCTACGCGCTGCCCGGCGTCCGCGCCACCCCCGCCGCCGCCGAGGCCGTGGCGGGCATGGGCGGCGACCTCTCCCGCCACCGCAGCCGGCCGCTGTCGGTCGAGCTGATCCACCGCGCCGACCACGTCATCGTCATGGGCCGCGGCCACGCCCAGCAGGTGCTGGCACTGGTCCCCTCGGCCGACTCGAAGATGACGCTCCTCGACCCCGCCGGCGACATCGCCGACCCCATCGGCGGCGACGACACCCTCTACCGTGACTTGGCAACCACGATGAAAACCCTGCTCGCCAACCGCCTCGACGACCTGACGTCCCAGCCGAACAAATGACGCGTCCATAGCGACTTCACTGCAAAGGTTGATCTTACTCTGCCGCGAGGATGCGCTCGATGCGCTCGACCTCAGCTTGCGGGAAGCGCTCGATCTCGTTTTCGTCGTACGCGTCGTTGAGCCGCAGCGCCGCCTCGTACTGCGTCCGGGCGTCGCTTGGCATGCCGTAGTCGCGGAGCACGTCGGCGTAATCGCGGCGAATGGCCGGGTCGCTGCGGTTGCGGTCGATTGCCCGCCCCAACGCCGCCAACTCGCGGCGGGTGTCGCGGACGCCGGCGGGCAGTTGCTGCTCGAAGCCTGCGATCCGCCACTGCGGCCCGCTGCCGGCGGGGCGGGCGGCAGCGGCATCGTCCAGGCGGCCGCGAATTTCCTCGATCGGCCGGTTCGCCAACTGCGCGGCCGTGGCTGTGCGACGGAGCAACAATTCGTCCGCCACCGGCAACCAACCGGCGGCCTCTTTGTACTTTGTGTACGCCGTCGCAAACTCACCGCGCCTCAGGGCCGCGTCGGCCGCGTGCGTCGCGTTCGCCGCCATGACCGTCGGCCCGACCACCAGCGCCGCCGACGCCAGCAGCCCGGCCAACACCAATGTCAACGCCGCCTCGTTTACCCATGGCACCAGCTTCTTCCCCGCCACGCTCGGCGTCCGCAACCCCACGAGCGCCCCGGCCAGCAGCGCCACCATGCCCAACGACGCCGGCTGGAACAGCATCACGTCGAGCATCGACTGCACCACGAACACCCCTAAAGCCGCCGCGACGCCCGCCGCCAGCAGCGGGGCGGCTCGCCCGTCCGCCACCGGCTCTTCCACGCTGCGTACCGCACACAACGCGATCGCCATTCCCGCCAGCCCGACGTACAGCAGCCGCTCGAGCCCTTGAAGCACGGCAAAAGCCGGGAGAATTACGAGGTCCACCCCCGCCAGCATCGCCACCGCCCACGCGACGATCGGCACCCACACCGCCACGGCAATCAGTTCCCGCTTGGTCCCCTTGCCCGTCGGCGGCACCGTCGGCCGCACCGCCTCCCACGCCAGCCGAAGGCCGACGATTAGGCCTAAGAACAAGCCGACGAAGCCGAGTTCGGCCAGGAGTTTCATGAGGGCGTTGTGCGGGTCGTTCACCTCCTCGGGCGCCCCGGGCGGGCGGTGGAGCAGATACGGGTCGGCGAAGGCCGCCCACCCGACGCCGCCGACCGGGTGGTCCGCCGCCATGGCCGCCGAGCCCGTCCAGTAGGCCCAGCGGAACCGCAGCGAGTCGATCGGCAGCGTGCCGGTGCTGGCCCCGTACGCCCCGACGGCCGCCAATCCCAGGAAAAACAAGCCGATCGCGCCGCCGAACACCAGTCGCGGCCGCCGCGCCAGCGCCTGCCCGGCGAGCCACCAAATCGCCCACCCGACGCCGCCGATCAGCAGCGCGGCCCACGCCGCCTTGCTCTGCGTGTAGTAGATCGCCCACAACGCCACCGGCACCCCGACGATCAGCGCCAGCGGAAACCCCCACAAATCGCGATGCCGCAACCGTTGCCCCGCCGCCCCCAACGCGATGAGCGAGCCCATGACCAGGAGCGCCCCGTGGACGTTGGACGACACGCTGTAGCCGATCATCTCGCCGCGCATGATCTTCCCCTCGAACTGCCGGGCCTGCACGCTGTCCGGGTCCTGGCCGCGCTCGGCGAAGAAGGTTTCGCGGTTTTCCTGGAAATTCGCCTGCGCGTCGGGCAGATCAAGCGTCCGCCAGTAGACGCTCTTGGCCGACAGGATCAGCAGCATGCCGATTCCGACACCCGCCACCAGCCGCAGCCGCTTCCACGTCCGCACGAGCTGCGTCATCGCCCAGAACAACGCCGCCGCCCCGACGAAGTGCCCGGCGTTCACCAGCGTCAGGAACCCGTCGTGCGACCACGCCAAACTCAAGCAGATCCACCCCGCCAGCAGCGCCAGCGGCACCATCACCACCGTCCCCCGCAGGGCGTAGGTGGGATCAATCAGCCGCCGCGCCAGCACGAGCACGGCCGGCAGCACCATGAGCCAGTCAAGCACCAACCCCGTTGCCGCCCCCGCCCCCAGCGGCACCGCCGTCTGCCCGGCCACCACCGGCATCGCATCCCGCGCCGCCTCGACCATCATGAGCCGCCCCAACACCAACCCACACGCCAGCACAAAAGCCGCGTGCGTCAGCACCGCCGCATACTCCGCGGGAATCCCCTTGCGATCACGATCGGCGGCCGACTCCATGCAGGCAGATTACGCAGCGCTGATGTCGCGCCGCATGGTTAACCGCCCGAGGGCGCGGGGAAGCTGATGGCAACGTCGCACCCAATCCTCCGCGGCGGCGGCCGTTACTTCAGTTCGTGTTGCCGAATCGACTGCAATCGCACGAGCAGGTACATCGCCGACCCGCCGGGCTCGGTGGCCGGGACGTGGATCAGGTGAACCTCCTGCGGCGTTTTGCTGTGGATGAGCACGTCGGCGGTGCGGCGGCGGAGTTCGGGCTCGGCGTCGGTCAACGGCGCGGCGAGCTCGGCATGCTCGAAGGTGAGGTGGGCGGCGACCCGTTCCAGATCGTCGGGGTCGACGCCGGCCTTCACGGTGATCGTCTGGCCGAGCTGCAGCGTGCGGCCGTCGGGCAGCGGCTGCTCCTCGAGGACGGCGATCCAAGCCGGCTGCTGATCGAAAATTACCACCCGCGGTGAAGAAACGCTGTCGGCACCCGCGACAAGCACTCCGGCCAAGTCGCGGTCGATGGCCACCGCCCGCGCGGGGTCGGCCCGCACCTGCCGCAGTTGCGGTCGCAGTGCTTCTGGCGGCTCGCCGTCCAGCATGAGGATGCGCACGTTCACGGCAATTTGCGTGTTTCGTGCGCGATCCTGCCACTGCTTTAGTTCCCGCGTCAGCGTCGCGTGTTCGATGGGCGTTGCCGTCACCACGAGGTGCTGCTCCTGCAGCGTCACCTCCGCCGAGGGCACCACGTCTTGCGCGAAGTCCACCACCCTTTCCCGCAAACCCACCGGCTCGGGCACCTCGACGATGGGTGGCTCGCCCTCCGCAACGCCCGGCCGCAGGACCGCGCCCACCTCGAACGTCGGCATCGGCGTCAGGAAGCTTGTCACGTCGTACCGCTCGGTTTGCACCTCGGCCGGAGCGATCAGGTGGACGATTAACAGCAGGGCGGTGATCAGCATGCCAGTTCGACGCTGCGACAGCCCGGCGGTTCTGAAATCCGACAACGGTTGGCTTGCCGGCGGTTCTGTGGCATGCTGTGACACATTGTCCGCCGCGTCGGCCTGTCGTGCGGCAGCAGCCTGGACCGATAAGGAGCCCACCGTGAAGACCACCCACCCGCTTGCCGCCGCCGTCCGCCCCGTGATCGAAGCCATCGAAGCCCGTCGGCTTTTGGCCGCGGTGAGCGTCGACGACTTTGCCCCCGCCGACGTCGCCACGCCCGACTTCGGCGACGTGGCCGCCTACAGCGTCAACGCCGCCGGCACCGCGGCCCTCGTCAGCGTCAAATTTGACGCCAACGGCACCGGCGTGTTCCTCGATGTCGTCGACGCCGACGGCGATGAGGTCGTGCCCACCACGCGCGTCAACGCCACCGAAACCGGCAACCAGAACCAGCCCGGCGTCTTCATCGACGACGGCGGCAACGTCACCGTCGTCTGGCGCGACGGCGGCGGCCTCGACGGCGACAACGCAGGCGTCATCTACCGCACCTTCGGCCCCGACGGCACCACCAGCGGCGGCGACCTCGTGCTCAACACCGTCACCAACGGCATTCAGAGCATTCCCGTCATTGCCGGCAACCCCGCCACCGGCGACCGCTTCGTCGCCTACGTTAACGGCTCCACCGGCAATGACACCTGGCGCGGCCGCACCCTCGCCGCCGACGGCACCCTCGGGGCCGACTCGGTCTTCAAGGCCGACGACGGCAACGAATCCTTCCCCGCAATCACCGTCGACTCCACCGGCAAGGCGTTCGTCGCCTACTCCACCAACAGCACCGGCGTCGTCCTTGCCGTCGATGACGTGGGCGTGTCGACGCCCGTCACCTACCCCGCCACCTTCCGCGAGCCGCGGCTGGCCCTGCTGCCCAGTGATCAGATTGGCGTCGTCTACGAGAACACCGATGCCGACAATTTCGGCATCGCGTTCCGCGTGCTGAACAACGACCTCTCCAGCGCCGTCACCGAGACGCAGATCAACAACATCACCGGCGGCCCGCAGATCCGGCCGCGCGTCGCCGCCGACGGCGACGGCACGATGTTCGTCACGTACAACAGCAACAACACCACCACGCTTGTCGCCGCCGCCGTGCGGGCCGACGGCACCGTGCCGTTCCGCGACAAGCCGCTGGGCGGCACCGACCTCACCCCGGCCAACACTGTCGTCACGGTCAACCGGCCGTTCGTCGTCAACCGCGGCGAGGCGGTCTTCGCCACCGAGACCGACGTGAACGACGCCAAGCTGCAGGGCCGGGCGTTGTTCGTCGACGCGACCGACTTCGGCACCAACGGCAATGACGTTGTCACCGGCGTCCAGACCGGCGGCGACGTGGTCGTCAGCGACGGCACCACCTCGCAAACCCTCGGCTACCTCGGCCGTTACATCCGCTTCGACCTGGGTGCCGGCGACGACCAGTTCCAGGCCAGCAGCGTGGAATCCGACATCGTCCTCGACCTCGGCGCCGGCACCGACGTCGCCCGCACCGGCAGCGGCAACGACACCATCATGGCCGGCGACGGCAACGACTCGATCTTGGGCGAAGGCGGCAACGACTCGCTCATGGGCGAGGGCGGCAACGACACCCTGCTCGGCCAGGCCGGCGACGACTTCGCTGATGGCGGGGCGGGGGCCGACTCCCTCAACGGCGGCAGCGGCGACGACCGACTGCTCGGCGGCGACGACGACGACCAAGTCATCGGCGGTGACGGGGCGGACAACCTGTTCGGCGGCGACGGCCTTGACTACCTGCTGGGCGGCAGCGGCCGCGACACGCTCGAGGGCGGGGCCGACTACGACATCCTCACCGGCGGCGACGACGTCGACGTGATCTTCGGCCAGGGCGGCGACGACCGGCTCAACGGCAACTTCGGCGACGACTACCTCGACGGCGGGGCGGGCAACGACCGCATCTTCGCCGGCCCCGGCGACGATTTGCTCATCGGCGGCGAGGGCAACGACATCCTCCGCGGCGAGGGCGACGACGACGTCATCCAGGCACTCGCCGGCAACGACGTCCTGATCGGCGATGTCGGCAACGACCGCCTGTTCGGCGGCGACGGCGACGACACCCTCAACGGCGGCAGCGGCCGCGACACCCTCTACGGCCAAGCCGGCAACGACTTCCTCGGCGGCGGCCCCAGCGACGACCTGATGGACGGCGGCGACGACGACGACACCGGCTTCCTCCGAGCCACCGACGCCGTCAACGACATCGAAACCATCATCACCCAGTGATGCCGGGCACTTCACCAAGACGAACGGCGCCGCAATCACCTTGTCGCGGCGGAGGTCCGGCCGGAATGTTCGACGCCCGATGAAATCATGCATCGACGTCGCTGAAGCCCCCACGCACTTCCACATGCTCGGACCGCGTGCGTAGCCCCGCCGCTACGAGGCGGTGGGGGCCTCAGCGATGCCCGTGCTTTGACTCATGTATCACGTTCAGGCGCTCAGAGGTAGCTGCGGTGCAACGCACCGCAGTCCGCCCACCCCTCACGCTCCCGGCCGCGTCGCCGGCCCGTCCTCAAAGCTCGGCTCCCCCGCCACGAACGGCCCCTCGGGCATGTCCACCACCGCCGCCGGGCTCTGCAGCGTGTACCGCACCTCCGGCTCCGTGATTGCCGCGACCTCCTCCGCCGTCGCCCCCGCATCCTCGGCAAAGTGCCGCAGCTCCTCGACGCTCACCGTCTGCGCCACCAGCACGCCCTCGACCGTCGCCCGCCGCCCCACGGCCTCCAACGGGATCAACCGATCCCCGTCAATGCTGCAGACGAACTTCACAAACAACGGCTCGACCCCAGTGTCCCCCTCCGCCCCCAACTCCATCCAACACCCCCTCGGCTGGCAAACCGCCAACGCCGTCCCCGTCAGCCGAACATTCCGCCCGACAAACGCCGAAGGCGAGGCCATCACCACCTCCACCGACTCCACCACTGGCACCTCGGTAGCCGCCGGTTGAGTCGAAGGAGCAGCGAGTAGAACGGTCGACAGAAGAGCGATTGCGATCATGTCGCAGCGTAGGCCACTTCAACACGTGCTGCTTCAATCGAAGGCGGCGGCACCGGCTCACCGCGGCGGCGGGTCGCCTCGGTCCACGCGGCGACGGCCTCCGAGATGTTCTCTCTAACTTCCTCAGCCGTCTCGCCGCTCGTCGTGCAGCCGGGTAGGTCAGGCACGTATGCAAAGTAAGTGTTGTCGTCCGCCTTTTCGATAATGTAGAGGTAGCTCATAGATCGCGTAATAGCACAACGGCTAAGCAGCCAAGCGCGCCGTCATCGGCTCGACCCGCCGCGTCAGCTCCGCCAGCGAGTCCGGTAGTGAGCCGCCGCCGAACCGGGCGAGCCAGTGGACGACCGTCACGCCGACGACTTCGTCCGTTGCTTCTTCCCGCAACTCGATCAAGCCGTCGTCCGTCTCCTCACCCAACGTCGGCACCTGTTTCTTCTCGCTTAGGCGGAGGTAGAGGACGTCGGAAGCGACATCGTAATGAAACGACACACGATTACCGATGATGCCCTCGATGGTTTCCAGCGTGTTCACTCTGGGTTTCCTTTGCGTCGGCGACTCCGATACGCCGTCAGCACGATCTGCTTCGGCAGATCGGCCACGACCGTTACCATGATACCACGGGCGGCCGGCAAGCTGTAGTAGACTCGACAGTCGGCCGACGACTTGCTCAAGTGAATCGCGTCCGGCTGCCGCACGGCTTGTTCGACATCACGCCGCCGGTTCGCCATGTCCGGGTGGGCTTTGACGATGTGCCCGAACCACGTGTTATCCAGCAGGACGATCTGGCGGCCCTTCGGGTCCTGAAGAACGGTGTCTGCCATCGGGATGTCACTCCTTGACGAAGGCCGGCCGTCGCGGTCAAGCGACGGCCGACGGGTTCAGCTGCAGCCCATGCTCGCCCCGCAGTTGAGGCACTTGTAGCACGTCCCACTCCGCACGGTGATGCTGCCGCAGGTGTCGCAGGCTGGGGCGTCGCTTTGCATGTCGGCGCCCTGTTGGGACAGGGCGTCGAGGCGGTTGACGCGGGGGGCGGCGACGGCGGCCATCGGGGCGGCGGGACTGTTGGCCGGACTGGTCACCGGATCGGCGGCGGCGTGAGTGACCGGCTCTTTGTCGTCCACGTACTTGAACGGCTTGGCGTCGGGCTCGGCCTTGTGCCCGTTGCCGTTGCCGTTGCTGGCCGGCGTCGGCTCGGGCTCGACCGGCTCGGGCCGCTGCGGGGCGTGGCGGGCCTTGTAGCCGGGCGTGAACTCCATCGCCATCCAGCGGAAGATGTAGTCGACCAAGCTCTTGGCCATCGGAATGTCGCGGTTGCGGGTGAGGCCGCTCGGCTCGAACCGCACGTG
>CAYLSV010000050.1:0-14567 GCA_964386435.1 uncultured Tepidisphaerales bacterium | reverse complement strand
CTCGAACTTCCGCACCAAGCTGTCCAGCGGCACGCCGTACTGCAAGCTCACTGAGACAAGCGTGGCGATCGTGTCCATCAGCCCGCCGATCGTGCTGCCCTCCTTGCTCATCGTCACGAACATCTCGCCCGGCGTGCCGTCCTCGTACAAGCCGACGTTGATGTAGCCCTCGTGGCCGGCGACATCGAACTTGTGCGTCACCGCCCGGCGGGTGTCGGGCAGCCGCCGCCGCATCGGCTTGTTCACGACCCGCTCGACGATCTTCAAAATCTCCTTCTGAGCCTCGGGTGCTTCGGTTAGCGCCGCGGCCCGGCCAACCTCATCCACCGTCTCGGCCACGCCGGCTTCGACGTTCTGCTCGTCGTCGTCTTCTTCATCCGCATCACTCTTGATGTTCAGCGGCTGGCTCAGCTTGCTGCCGTCGCGGTATAGGGCGTTGGCCTTGAGGGCCAGTCGCCACGACAACTCGTAGCACTCCTTGATCTCCTCGACCGTCGCCTCGTGCGGCAGGTTGATCGTCTTGCTGATCGCCCCGCTGATGAACGGCTGCGCTGCCGCCATCATCGTGATGTGGCCCTGCGGCGCGATGAATCTCTCGCCGTGCTTGCCACACTTGTTCGCACAATCGAAGACGGCGAGGTGTTCATCCTTCAAGTGCGGGGCACCCTCAACCGTGCCGCGACCGCAAATGATGTCGTTGGCCTCATCGATCTGGGCATTGGTGAAGCCGAGGTGACGCAACAAATTAAACGCCGGGTCGGCCTTCTGTTTCTCACTCACGCCGAGCCGCTCCAGCGTGTCGGCTTTGAGGCTCCACGGGCTGAAGGCGAACTTCAACTCGAACGTGCCGGGCAGGGCGTTCTCGATCGCGTCGAGGTCGTCGTCGCTGAACCCCCTGGCCAGTAGCGTCTCGCGGTTGACGTGCGGGGCGTTCGTCAGCGACAGCGAACCCATGACACTGCGGAGGATGTCCTTCACCTGCTCCTGGGTATAACCGAGGTTCGTCAGCGCCGGCCGCAGTGACTGGTTGGCAATCTTGAAGTACCCGCCGCCGGCGAGTTTCTTGAACTTCACCAGCGCGAAGTCCGGCTCCACGCCTGTCGTGTCGCAGTCCATCAGCAACCCGATCGTGCCGGTCGGCGCGATGACGGTCGTCTGGGCGTTGCGGTAGCCGTGCTCCTCGCCACCGGCCAGCGCCCGGTCCCAGCAGTCGCGGGCGACGTCCAGCAGCCGGCGGTCCAGCAGCGGGTGCTGCCCGCCGAACTGCAACGCGTCGATGCCAACCGGGGCGATGTCCAAACTTTCGTAGTCGCCAAAATCGCGCTGCCCGATGTCGTTGGCCACATCATAAGAAGCCCGGCGGTGATTGCGGATCACGCGGAGCATGTTGTCGGCGTTCTCCTCATACCGCGGGAACGCCCCAAGCTCACCCGCCATCTCCGCACTCGTGGCGTAGCTCTCGCCAGTCAGCACGGCAGAAACCATGCCGCACACGGCCCGGCCTTCCTCAGAATCGTACGGGATGCCCGCTTGCATGAGCATTGCCCCCAAGTTGGCGTACCCCAGTCCGAGCGTGCGGTATTGGTAGCTCAGCCGGGCGATCTGCTCGCTGGGGAAGCTGGCCATCAACACGCTGATTTCCAGGACAATCGTCCAGATTCGGGCCGCGTGCTGGAACGTCTCGACATCGAAGTGCCGGGTGGCCGGATCATAGAACTTCAGCACATTCAGCGATGCGAGGTTGCACGCCGTATCATCGAGAAACATGTACTCGCTGCAGTTGTGCACTGTCAGGCCGTTGGCGACGAAGCTGCTCGTCTCCGGCTCGGTCAGGTCGAACACCTGCTGGAAACCGAGGTGCGCGAGGCCCGCCACCTGATCCCAATTCTCCCGGCTCTGCGGCCCGGCATCGCTCACGGCGTCGGCCAAATCGTCCAGCTTGTGGCCCGGCAGCATTGCCACGTGGGCGGCGAAGCCGTGCAAATTATCGGCGTCGATCCGCAGGCCGAGGGCCGGGCGACGCTCGGGCGTCACGTCGGTCATCTCGGTCGCCGTCCCGCCCATCAGCCGGCTCTTGACGCCAAAGCCCAGCAGCAGCGTCTGCACGTCGCCGAGCAAGCCGGGCGACTCGCTCCGCAGCTCCACGCCGCCGTCGACCACCTCACCGTCGGCCGTGAACAAACCTCGCAGCAAGTGCTTTTGCGCCGCCAACCCGGCGGTAAAGGCGTCGTCGCTCAGGCGGACCGTGTCGTTCACGTCGCACTTCAGGAACGCTCGCAGCCGGGCGAGCATCCGGTTGTCGTCCATCGCCGCGGCCACGACCGGCTCGGCCACCGCCGTCATCGCCTCGCCGCCGACGGCGACGAGTTCCCGACTGCCGCCGCGCTTCTCCCGCGTCGGCCAGTGGCTGGCGACGTAGTCGATGAACAGGTCGCGGACGTTCTCGTCCTCGACGCACTTGTCGATGTTCAGCGCCGCCGCGTCGTCGTTCGCCTCGCTCATGAAGAGGCCGACGAGCTGGAACAAGCTCGCGTCCGTCGGCTCGCCCACCCGGCTCACCGCCGCCGGCTCGCTGGGCAGCCGCACCTCGTCATCACGCGTCAAATGCTGGGCCTCGACCCAGCCGCGGCTGCGGGTCCACACCTTATGGTCGGCCGTCAGCTTCAGCTTGTAGCCGCTGGTGGTGTGGAGCTGGTAGACGTCCTTGTTGCCCGTCGGGAACGCGCCCTCGGTGACGTGGATCTCCTGCCCGTCGAGGTTGGTCACGACGCGGCTGGGCAAATGGATCATCTGGTCGATCCGCCGCCAGATGCCGCCGGGCGTGAGCACCTTGGTGTCGCCGGTGACGCATGGGTTGCTCGCGTTGATCCGGCCGCCGGCGGGGCAGGTGTGCCACTGGTTGATCGTCGAGTCGTACTGCACGCCCGGATCGGCCGATCGCCATGCGGCGAAGCTCACCTGGTCCCACAAGTCGCGGGCTTTGAGCGTTTTGGCCACCTCGCCATCGGTGCGGCGGTAGAGCGTCCAGTCGGCGTCGTTCTCGAGCGCCTCGAAGAAGCTGTTCGGGATGCGGATCGAGTTGTTCGAGTTCTGCCCGCTGACCGTGGCGTACGCCTCGCCATTGAAATCATAGTTGAGCTGCAAACCGAGCTTCTCAGCAATCTCCTTCTGGTCACCCGGCATCACCTTCATGCCCTCGACCATGGCGGCGACCTTCAGCTCCTCGCGGACCTTCCAGTTGACAAAGCTCTCGATATCCGGATGGTCCAGGTCGAGGCAAACCATCTTTGCCGCCCGGCGGGTGGTGCCGCCGCTCTTGATGGCGCCGGCCGCCCGGTCGCCGATCTTGAGGAACGACATGAGGCCGCTCGACTTGCCGCCGCCGGAGAGGCTTTCATCCTCGCCGCGGACGTTGCTGAAGTTCGTGCCCGTGCCGCTGCCATACTTGAACAGGCGGGCCTCCCGCGTCCACAAATCCATGATGCCGCCGGCGTTCACCAGATCGTCGTCCACGCTCTGGATAAAGCAGGCGTGCGGCTGCGGATGCTCGTAAGCATTCTGCGACATCTTCAGTTCGCCGGTAATCGGATCACAATACTGGTGGCCCTGCGCCGGGCCGGTGATGCCGTAGGCGAAGTGCAACCCGGTGTTGAACCACTGCGGGCTGTTCGGGGCCGACATCTGGTGGAGCATCATGTGGCACAGCTCGTCGTAGAACGCTTGGGCGTCCTCGGCGGTGTCGAAGTAGTCGTGCTCCTCACCCCATTTGCGCCAGCAACCGGCGAGGCGATGAATCACCTGCTGGGCCGACTTTTCCGGACCGAGGATCGGCGTGCCGTCCTCATGGGTCATGACGCTGCCGTCGCCGTCCATCTGCGGGACGCCGGCTTTGCGGAAGTACTTGCTCACCATGATGTCGGTGGCGAGCTGGCTCCAGGCCTTGGGGATGCGGGCGTCGTTCATCTCGAACACGACGCTGCCGTCGGGATTGCTGATCTTGCTGCTGCGGGTTTCCCACTCGACCGTATCAAACACGGACTGGTCGGTGGCGAGATTCTTCGTGAACTGGCGGGTGATCTTCATGGCGTCTTTCCCCAAACAAGCGGGTGGCTATCGAACTCGAAAACTTTCGGACAAACAGATTCATGCACCCCGGCCAGCGATCAGCCGACGCGGGGCGGGTTGTGATCAACGACTAATCAACACGAGGTAGCGTCAGCCCCGATTGATCCTGATACTTGCCGCTCTTGTCGGCGTAACTTTGCTCGCAAACTTCATCGGCCCGGATGAACAACATCTGGGCGATTCCCTCGTTGGCGTAGACCTTCGCCGGCAGCGGGGTGGTGTTGCTGATCTCCAGCGTCACCTTGCCGCGCCACTCCGGCTCGAGCGGCGTGACATTCACGATCAGGCCGCAGCGAGCATACGTGCTTTTGCCGACACAGATGGCGAGGACGTCCCGCGGGATATCCATCACTTCCACCGTCTCGGCCAAGGCAAAGCTGTTGGGCGGGATGATGATGTGATCGCGGCCGGTCCGGGCCGTGTCGATGGTGACGAACATGTCATCGCCGAACTCTTTCGGGTCGACGACGGCCTGGCCGCCGTGGGGGGCGACGTTGGTGAAGACCTTGAAAAGCGTGCCGACGCGAACGTCGTAGCCGTAGCTGCTCACGCCGTAGCTGATGGAGCCGGGCCGCTTCTCGGCGGTGGCGAACGGCTCGATGCCGACGTGTCGGCGGATTTGGCTGTCACACAGAATGCCCATCGTGATCCTTCGTCTTGGTCCGTCGTTGATCGGTGCCGCCGATCGCTGGTGCGACAGCGGCGACGTGCCGATGACCTGTTCAAGAGGCGCGCCAACTCCGCGACCCGCCTCACCTAATATCGACCAAACTCGCCGGCGTGTCCACCCCGAGAACATCGGCGGGGCGGGCTCGGCAGCGTAACACCATATCTTGTGTTGCTCAACCGGTCTTAGCGCGACATGGAGCGCATTCGACCCGCCGGCGGGGCTTAAGTTCCGCTTGATCCGGGGGTTAGGCTAAGGCAACTTTGGCCGGCAAATCCTGTCGCGGCCGCGCCGGCATCAGGTTCTCCACCGGCGGCCGATCCGCGGGATGAGCAAGGGGCTTGACGGCGAGATTTTCAGACCGTTTTTGCGAAGCGCTAAACATCCAAAAGCGCCCACGGACCTGCCGCACCCGTGGCTGGACAACGTGCCGGAGCGGGCCGACATTTTGCCGTCCGGGCGACGTTCGTTCCCTTTGCGGCGACGGCGGCGTCTGGATTGCGGGGGAACCGGCGGCCGTCGGCCGATAATGGGGTTGGCCCCGCCGCCCCGACGCGCCACAATGAGAGTATGAGCCACGCGATGAACATGACCCCCACCCGACCCGCCACCCGGCAGACCTACCGCCAGCTCGCCGTGCTGGCGTTTGCCGCCGCCGCGACCTTTGGCCTCGCCACGGCCCAGGGGCAGGTCCGCGTGAACACCGGCAACGCCAACGACTCCAACCCGCAGGTCGGCAGCGGCGGCCTGAACCGCCCGGCCGGCGGTCGCACCGCCAGCGGGTTGCAGGACAACATCATTTTCGGCAACGTCACCGGCGGCAGGCAGTTCCGCGGATCGCTGGCCTCGACCGACCCGCGGGCGTTCCGCGGCGTGACGAGCAACGTGGTCGGCGACTTCATCCGCAGCAGCAGCGGCGTGACGACCGGCGGCGTCGCCAGCTTCAACGCCAACACCGTCCGCCCGTTCTTCAGCGAGCAGCGGTTCGTCGCCCCGCCGCAGGGATTCGGCCGCCTGCCCAGCGTCGGCGGGTTCGTGCCGGTGACGCCGCAGAGCCGGCTGGCATCCGACACCCGCGTCGGCCTCGACGCGGCGGATCAGATCGCCGCCCAAGCGCCCGTCGGAGTGGACGGGCTGCCGCCGTCGTCGATCAACCCCAACTTCTTTCGCGATCAGGCCGATCGGCCGGCACTGCAGGACCCGGGCGGGCTGCGGCTGAATCAGCAAATCGACCCGGCGCTCGGCCGGCCGTCGGACTTCACCAATTTCGGCGGCACGCTGCCCAACGGGTTGACCGAGGACGACGTCGCCCGGATGCGGGAGGAGCTGCTGGGCGAGGCCGAGGGGCAGACGCTGGGCAACGGCTTTGAGCAGCCGAACAACGACGCGCTCGGCGGCGATCTGCTGGAGGGGTTGAACCAGCCGCGGACGCCCGAGGGTGCACCACAGCTCGGCGGGCGATTGGACGTGACGGACCCGGTGGCCGCCGAGCGGATCCGCCGCGAACTGCAGGCCGGCCGTGACAGCCAGCTTGGCGGATTGGGCGATCGGCTGCGAACGTTCCGCGAGCAATCGGTGCTGGGCAGCAAGCAACGGGAGAACGACGTCGTCAACCGCGTGCTGAATGAGCAGCAGGCGGAGACCGAAGGTGCCGACGAGCCGGGCGTCGGCGGGGCGGGCACGCTACCGCCGGCGACGAGTGGCAACGCCGAGCCGGCCGACGGTGCCGGAGCCGAGCCGTCGGTCATGCCCGAGGCTCCGACCATCCGCGATCTGGGCGGCGGCGTGCAGAACCGCAGCCTGAAGGCCGTGTTCGAATCGGGCCGTGAAGCGCTTCTCGAGGGCCGCTACAGCGATGCCGAGGACTTTTACGCCACCGCCCGCCGGATCGACGAAACCAGCGCTTTCGCCGACTACGGTCGGGCGACGGCGCTGCTCGGCGGCGGCTTTTACCGCCGGGCGGCCGACGCCTACCGCAGCTCGTTCGAGCGCGACCCGGCCCTGCTCATGGCCCGGTTCGATCTCGTCAACATGCTCGGCGAGGCCCGCGTCGACGAGCTGATGGACGAGCTGAAAGACCGCGTCCGTGACGGCAATGGCCAGCCGGCCGAACCGTTCCTGCTCGCGCTGTTGCACTACAACACCGGCAACGACCGCCTCGCCCGCGGCTTCCTCGATCTGGCCGCCCAACGCGATTCCGATGAGCCGTTCTACGAGCAAATCGGCGAAGCGTGGCAGGTGGGTGAACTCGAGAACCAAGGCAAGTAGGCGCCGGTCGCATCGGCGTCGTCGCATATAAAGACGAAGAACGCCCCGCTCGGCGATGAGCGGGGCGTTCTTCAATAATAGAGGCCGGGGGCGGACGAAGGAGGGGGGGAGCCTTCGTCGGCACAGTGCCCCCGGCCAAACCACCCGCTGGCGGTGAAGCCGGGCGGGTGACACGGTATCCGCGACTGCTCGACAATACCGCCGTCCTGTGGCGAAATCTCCAGCCGGTCATCAGATTAGGGTAACTTGTGCAACGGGTCACACAATTTCTCAACGGCGTCCCATCACATCCAACTTACGGTAGGTTCTACCGCGGGTTCACGGCTGCATCTTGATTGCCCTGATTAGGGTGAGCGGCGGCGGACTGGCGGCCGGATGGGCGGCGGGCGGCGTCGACGGTGCGTAGGATGAGGCGATGACCCGAGCCACCCGATTCTCGTCCCTCGGCCGCGTCCTCGTCGCCCTCGGCCTCGGCTGCTGGGCGGCGGCGGTGCCGGCTTCGGCCCACCCGCATCCGGAACATCCGCACGACGACGCCGAGCAGATCGACGACGCTGAGCAGATCGAGCGTTCGGCGTCCGAGAAGTTCCTGCGGTTCGTCCCCGACGACGCCGGCGGCGGTGAGCTGCAGACGAGTATCATCCGCTACGAGAACGAGGACGGCCAGGCGGTCGATCTGATCGGGGCCGTCCACGTCGGCGATCGGCTGTACTACCGCGAGCTGCGTGATCGGTTCGAGGGTTACGACACGCTGCTGTACGAGCTGATCAAGCCCGAGGGGGCCGCCGCACCGGGGGCCGACGGCCGGCGGGAGGCCCGCGGCGGCGAACTGAACCTGATCGGCATGCTCCAGCAGATGATGAAGACGGCCCTCGAGTTGGATTATCAACTGGAGGGCATTGATTATCAGGCCGAGAATTTCGTGCACGCCGATCTGTCGGCCGAGCGGTTCATGCAGTTGCAGAGCGAGCGGGGCGAGGGCATGCTGGACATGCTGCTGCGGTCGATGCTCAGCCCGCCGCCGGCGATGAACGAGGTCGAGCCGCTGGACGTCAACGCGCTCCTGCTGGCCCTGCAGGCCCCGGATCGGGCGCGGCAGCTCAAGTTGATCTTCGCCCAGCAAATGCAGCAAATGGACCAGATGCTGGCCATGCTCGAAGGGCCCAACGGCAGCGTGATCGTCACCGAGCGGAACAAGCACGCCCTGGACGTGCTGCAGAAGCAGCTCGACGCCGGCGACGAGACGATCGGCATTTTCTACGGGGCCGCTCACATGCCCGACATGGAACAGCGGCTGCGGGCGATGGGCTTCGAGCAGCAGGGCGAGGTCGAGTATCTCACGGCCTGGGACATGACCGTCGGCGACTGACCTCGACGCCGGACGCAGCTGCGTCATCTTGCGTTGCAGCCCAATGATGACCCCTTACGCCCACATCCTCGGTCAATCCGCCGCGATCGACAAGATCGAGGCCGCCCGTGCGGCCAGTCGGTTGCCGCACGGCCTGATCTTCGCGGGCCCCGCCGGCGTCGGTAAGGGCACCACGGCCGTCGCTTTCGCCAAACAGACCCTGAGCGACGATCCCGACGCCGCCCGGCTCATCGACGCCAACACGCACCCGGACGTCCACGTCGTCCGCCGCGAGGCCGCCCGCCTCTACGACAAGACCGGCAAGAGCAAGGCCACTCGCCTCGGCATTGAGGTCGTTCGTGAGGAGGTCGTCAAGCCTGCCGCCCGCAGCAGCGTGCGCGGGGCGGGCAAAATGTTCATCATCGAGCAGGCCGACCGGATGACGACGCAGGCGCAGAACGGTTTGCTCAAAACGCTGGAGGAGCCGCACGGCCGGACGCTGATCGTGCTGCTGGCCGACGAGGCGACCGCGTTGCTGCCCACCATCCGCAGCCGCTGCCAGCTCCTGAGCTTCGGCCGCCTGAGCGACGCCGACGTGCAAACCATCCTCATCGGCCGCGGCCTCTCAGACGCCGACGCCCAGGCCGCCGCCGCCCTCGCCGACGGCTCGCCCGGCACCGCCCTTCGCTACCACGAAGACGGCGTGCCACAACGGGCAACCGACCTTTTCCACCTGATCGACCGCGGCGACACGGCACAACTCCCCGCCTTCCTCACCGAAGCCGCCGCCGCCCTCGCCGAGCGGGCGCTCGAGCGCGACCCGCTCGCCAGCAAAGACTTTGCCGCCCGCGAAGCCGCCGCGATGTACCTGACGCTTGCCGCCCACGCCGAGCGTCGCCGCCTGCGTCGTGAACCCGCCGCCGAGCACCTCGAAGCCGCCTGCAATCGCATCGACGCCTTCGCCCGTGCCGAAGTCTACCTCGCCGGCAACGTGAACACGTCGCTGGTCTATCAGCAACTGGCCTTGGCTCTGGCGTGAGACAACGTGGATCGGGCCGATCAGGCGTTGCCGGTCATTTTCCGCATTGCGGCGTACAGCCCGCCGACGGCGTCCCAATCGATGACGTTGAACCACGCGGCGATGTAGTCGGCCCGCTTGTTCTGGTACTTGAGGTAGTAGGCGTGCTCCCAGACGTCGATCGGCAGCAGGGGGCAGGTGCCGGCGATGACGTTGGCGTCGTGCTCGTTGGGGGTCAAGACGCACAGGTTGTCGCCGATGGGCTCGTAGGCGAGAATGCCCCAGCCGCTGCCCTTGACGCCGCCGGCGGCCTTGCTGAAGTAGCCTTTGAAGGCGTCGAACGAGCCGAAGGTGGCGTTGACGGCGTCGGCCAAATCGCCGCTGGGCTGGCCGCCGCCGTCGGGGCTCATGGTGGCCCAGAAGTAGGTGTGCAACACATGGCCGCCGCCGTTGAAGGAAAGATCACGCTGGGTCGCGGCCACCTTGTCGCCGTCGGGATCGGGGCCGGCGAGGTCCTTCAGGGCGGCGAGGTTCTTGTTCAAGCCGTTGACGTAGCCTTGGTGGTGCTTGTCGTGGTGGAGCGACATCGTCTGGGCGTCGATGTGCGGCTCCAGGGCGGCGACGTCATACGGCAGCGGCGGCAGGGTGTATTCGCTGCCGTTGTGCGAGCCGGCGAGGGTGTCGGCGAGCTTCTTCGGCATGCCGCCCTCGTGGTGGTCGGCGCGGGCGGTGGAGGCGAGCGCGGTGAGGCCGGCCAATCCGGCAACGGCGGGGGCGGCTCGCAACAACTGACGACGGGTCGTGTTCTCGATCATCGCCCGAACCTACTCAACCCTCGCCCGTCGCGGAACGGCGAAAACCGATCGCGTTCACGAACTTCGCATCGAGCCGCGGCATGATCAGCTCCAGCGGCGTGCGGCCCAGCCGCCGGGCGATCCAGAGCGTGAGGCCAAACACCAGCCCGAACGCCGAGATGTTCTGCCAACTGAAGAACGGCCACGCCCCCTCGAACACCCACGCCTGCTCACGGATCGGCCACAACCACACCGGCCCCCACCCCGGCCCGCTGCCAAGGTAATCGAGCCCCAGGTGCGAGAAGCTGATGACCAGAAACACCCCAAAGCACCGCCACCGGTCCGGGCAGAACCAGGCCAGCACCGCCGCCAACAGCGTGCAGTAGAACACGTTGTGCCCGACCCGATGGTGCCAGTCCCAGTACAACTCCTGGCTCACAAGAATGCCCAGCCCGTCAAGGTCATGCAGCGTCCCCGCCGCCATCGCCAACAACCGCCCCCGCCGCGAAAGCCCCCCGGCATTGCCGACCACCCAACCGGTGAGCAAGTGAGTCTGGACGTGCACAAGACGAAAGACAGCCGCCCGCGACAGCAAGGTCGCGGGCGGCGTCCGTTGAGCGGTGGAAACAATTTAGCTGGCGCGATCCATGTTGACCCAGATGCCGCGCGGGTCAGGCGTGCCGTCATCTTCAATCTCATCTAGGAAGATCGCGTTGAACGCCGGCACGCCCGGGAGGAAGCCGTTGATCTGGTTCCACTGGTCCGTTTCAAAATCAGTGCGACGGATCTTCACACCGCTGCCGTCGCTTCGGAGAACGTTGACCTTGTCCTCGTGCCGCGACTCGACGGCCGACGGGAACATGACCGCGTCGGACAGAACCACCTTCCCGGCGAGCTTGTACAGCTTCGGAAAGCCAAACTCCTTCTCGGCGACGAGGTAAGGCCGACCGTACAGGAAGCCGTTGGCCGCTCGGTTGAGGGCGTCGGTCGGGTGGCTGCCGTCGGGGAACCAGTCGGCCATCGGGCGGGTGTTGTAGCTGAACCGCGTGTGTGTGCCGATCTCCGGACCCACGCCTGTGTTGGTGTTCGGGTGGGTTTCGGGGTTGTTGAAAGGCCAGGCGTTGTTCGTCGCCGAGTCGGTCGGATCGGCCTCGTTCACCACGTCGTAGCCGTACTGCGGGTTCTCCTCAGAGGGGCAGTAAAATGCTTCGCCGCTGGTGATGGTGCCGTCAAGCGTCAGCAGGCTCATCATGCCGTAGTCGTGGCGGGTGTCGTTCTGGTGCCAGTACACCACGTAGTTGAACTGCGGCTGATCGATAAATCCGATGGGCGCCGCGTCATCAAAGTTGACGCCGTAAATTTTCATTGCCGTGCCGAGCTGGCGGACGTTGCTCAGGCAAGCCACTTCCTGCGCCGACTTGCGGGCGCTGCTGAGCGACGGCAGCAGAATCGAAATCAGCAATGCGATGATGCCGATGACGACCAAGAGTTCAACGAGGGTGAAGGCCGCGAAACGGCGTGCGGGTCGGGTCATGAGTTAGTCTCCGTGTGGGCGATTGGCGGTCTTCTAGCATGTTCGCAGAAACGAACCGCTCATGCAACATGAATGGACGCGGCAACCGACGTTAGCCGACTGCCGCGTCCACGTTTCGGATTCGGATCAACGGCCTGTGTGCCGGCTTGCCGACACGAGCTTTACTTGCGGCGGCGGATCAGACCCAGCCCGGCCGCGCCCAGCAGGCTCAGCGTCGCCGGCTCCGGCACGACGACCTCGCCGGCCAGCACCTGGATGTTGTCGATGACGCCGTACTGCTCGTCCGGGCCAGCCGAGATCGAACCGAACGAGTCGCCATAACCGACGAACAGCGAGCCGACCAAATCGGTCGGATCAAGGGCGGTCGTTTCGAGGATGAAGACGCCGTCGATGTAGAACTCGACCTCGTTCTCGACGGGGTCGACCGTGATGTTGTAGGTCCGCCACGTGTTGCCGGGCGTGCCGGCGAGGGGGCCGTCGGGGAACGCGCCGGTGTCGTCGAACAGCGTGTCGTTGCCCAAGCGGATGTCGGTGCCATCATCGGAGTACAGGGCGTAGTCAATGGTGCCGTAGCCGCCTTCGGTAGAGGCTTGGCCGTAGATGCCCGACGGAACCGTGTCGTTGAAGCCGAAGAACGGATCGTTCGTGTTCGAGCCGACGCCGAAGACGGTCTGCTCGGTGCCGCCGGTCGGAATCGGAATCGCAACGCTAGCGTACATGTCGAACTGCAGCGTGTAGGTACCGGCGAAGGTTTGCGGTGCGGACGTGGTGGCGTCCAGCGGGATCAGGTTCACGCCGGCGGCGGCACCCTGAAGCTGGTTGGCGACGAACAGGATGCCGGTGGTGGCCGCGTCACCGGGGGCCGTGTTGGGGGCTTCGGGCAAAGACTGGGCCGCGCTGAAGGCGAGGAAGTTCGAGTAGTCAACCACGGTCGCCGAGGCGTCCGTGGTGGCGACGACGTCGAAGTCGGACAAGCTCTCGACCGGCGAGCTGTAGAGTTGGGCCGAGGCGACGGCCGGGAGGGCGACGGCCGCGGTGGCGGCGAGGAGGGTGCGTGCGTTCATGTTTTCTCCGTGGGGAAGGACCGCTGTGACGAAGGGAGGTTCGGGGAGCGGCGGTTGGTTTCTCCGGCCGTCGGATTCGACGGCTTGTCACAGGATGGCCGCACGTTAGGCGCACGTCAAGGGGTTTTAGAAGATTACAGGACCAAAAAACGCCGCCCCCGCGGATGGGCGGGGGCGGCGGGTGCGGGTTGTGCAGGCTGGGGGCTTGGGCGAATCAGGCCAGGGTGCCGAGTTCCATCTCGTGCAAGCCCTTGCCGCTGGGGACCATGGGGTAGACGTGCTCGTCGGGCTCGACAAAGAAGTCGGCGACCACCGGGCCGTCGTGGCTCATCATCTCGTCGATCAGCCGCGGCACGTCCTTCTTGTCGCGGCACTTGATGCCCTTCACCCCGAAGCTCTCGGCCATGGCGGCGAAGTCGGGGTTGCGCATCACCGTTTGGCTGTACCGCTTGCCGTAGAACAGATCCTGCCACTGCTTGACCATGCCCTGGAAGTCGTTGTTGAGGATCATGACCTTCACCGGCACGTTGTACTCGGCCAGCGTCGCCAGCTCGTAACAGGTCATGAGGTAGCTGGCGTCGCCGTCGATGTCGACGACCGGGCGGTCGATGCCGGCGGCCTTGGCACCCAGGGCCGCGCCGAGTGCCGAAGGCAGGCCGTAGCCCATTGTGCCCAAACCGCCCGAACTGACGAACTGGCGGGGGTAGCGCCAGCGGTAGAACTGGGCCGCCCACATCTGGTGCTGGCCGACGCCGGTGGTGATGATTGCCTGGCCGTCGGTCTGCTTGTGCAGCTCCTCGATCACGTACTGCGGCTTGGCGTGCTCCGAGTCATCCAGGTAGCTGAACGGGTAGCGCTTCTTCCAGGCGTTGATTTGCCGGAACCAGCTCTCGCGGTCACGCCGCTCGATCATCGGCAACAAGGCCTCCAGCGACAGCCGGGCGTCGCCCTCGACGGCGACGTCGACGTCGACGTTCTTGCTGATGCTGCTGGGGTCGATGTCGATGTGGATGATCTTGGCCTTGGGGGCGAAGGTTGCCAGGTTGCCGGTCACGCGGTCGTCGAAGCGGGCGCCGATGCTGATCAGCACGTCCGACTCCTGCACGGCGTAGTTGGCGAACGCGCTGCCGTGCATGCCGAGCATGTACAGCGACTTTTCGTCGTGCTCGTCGAACGCGCCCATGCCCAGCAGGGTGGTGGTGCACGGGATGTTGCCGGCGTCGGCGACCTTGCGCAGGGCGTCGGCGGCATTGGAGATGATCGCGCCGCCGCCGACGTAGAGGACCGGCCGCTCGGCGCGGTTGATGAGTTCGGCCGCGGCGGCGAGTTGGGCGTCGCTGCCGCCGCTGTGGCTCTGGAACTTCTTGGCCAGAATGTGGTTGCGCGGCGTGTCGTCGACCTCCTCGGGGCAGGTGCCGCTGGTGATGTCTTTGGGCAAATCGACCAGCACCGGCCCGGGCCGGCCGCTGGTGGCGATCAGGAACGCCTCGTTGATCACGCGCGGCAGCTCGCGGATGTCCTTCACGAGGTAGTTCCACTTCACGCACGGCCGGGTGATGCCGGTGACGTCGGCCTCCTGGAAGGCGTCGTTGCCGATCACCTTCGTCGCCACCTGGCCGCTGAAGACGATCATCGGGATGCTGTCCATCTGGGCGGTGGCCAGCGGGGTGACGGTGTTGGTCGCGCCCGGGCCGCTGGTGACGATGCAGATGCCCGGCTTGCCGGTGACGCGGGCGTACCCGTCGGCGG
>CAYLSV010000049.1:0-23669 GCA_964386435.1 uncultured Tepidisphaerales bacterium | reverse complement strand
CGTCGTCGGCGAGCTTCTCCAGATCGGCGGCGGCCGCGGCGTCGAGGATCGCGCGGGCGCGGTCGGCGTCGGCGAGCAGCACCATCAGCTTCACCCCCCCGCCGGCGATGGCGAACAGTTGGTGGTTGGCGAAGTTCTCGTCGAAAATCAGGCAGTCGATGTCCTCGGCCTCGAGCTTGAGCCGGGCGATGTGGGCCTCGACGGTGGACCAGTAGGTGCCCAGCGTCACCCAATCGTCATCCCGGCCGCCGGGGCCTTCACCGTCATCCACATCAAACGGCACGTCCGGCCCGCCGGGCTCCTGGAGCTTGGGGGCGGCGAAAAGTTCGAGCGAGCCTCGGAGCGCGAGCATCACGATCACCATGATAACGCCGAACCCGCCGCAGCGGCAGGGGGAAAAGCGGGCGACGGTTCGGAGGTGCTGCGACGGGCGTGCAGTAGCCGCAGGGCCTGCCCCAGACCGAAGTTGATGCCACGCGATGAACGCAAACGCCCGGACCGATCGGGTCGGTCCGGGCGTTTGGTTTGGGCTTCGGCTCACTTGGTCGCGGGGACGTCGGTGTAGTCGTAGTAGGTGCGAATGTTTTGGGTGAAGTAGCCGCCGGCGTGGTGGCGGACGCCGTTGAGGACGACGCCGACGTGCTCGGCCTTGAGCTGGCGGAGGGTGTCGCGGAGGCGTTGGAGCAGGCCGCGGCTGTTGGTCGAGGCGCGGGCGACGCTGATGACGCCGTCGACCTTGGGGGCCAGGGCGGCGGCCTCGGAGACGTGCAGCACGGGGCCGCCGTCGAACATGACCACGTCGAACTCCTCCAGCGCCCGGTCGACGAACTCGCCGAAGCCGTGGCCCTCGATGAGCTCCGCCGCGGCGGTGCCGGCACGGCCGGCGGGCATCACGCTCAGGTTGGGCACGTCGGCCTCGCTGACCAGCTCGTCGAAGCGGGCGGTGTCCCGCAACACGTCGGCGAAGCCGGCGGCGTTGTCGAGGTTGAACACGTTGTGCACGCCCGGCTTGCGGAAGTTGGCGTCGACCAGGAGCACCCGCCGGTTGTTGAGCGCCATGGCCGCGGCCAGGTTGATCGCGACGGTTGTCTTGCCATCGTCGGGGCTGGGGCTGGTGACGAGCAGCGTTTTGGTCGTCTCCGGCGGGGCGGCGTGGGTCAGGCGGTTGCGGACCTGGCGATATTGCTCGGCGGTGACGCTCATGGGCGCTTCGCCGACGACCTTGGCCGGGACGACCTTGCCGGCTTGACGGTCCTCGCTTTGGTGCGGGATCATGCCCAGGAGCGTCATCTGGCCGACGCGGCTGATGTCGCGGGGGCTGCGGACGCTTGTGTCCATGAACTCGCGGAGGAACGCGATGCCCAGCGACAGAGCCAAGCCGATGAGCAGGGCCGCGGCCATGACGACCGGCAGCTTGGGGAAGCTGGGGCCGTCCTCGGCGCGGGGGATGCCCTCGGCCCGGATCGTGCTGCTGCGGCTGCTCTGGCGTTGCTGCGTCAGGGCGGCCAGCGTGTTCTGCAGCCGGGCGATGCTCTCGCTGCTCCGCTCGATCTCCCGGTCCCGGGCGAGGATGGCCTGCGTCTCGGCGACGATCTCGGCCTTGCGGGCGGCGACCCGCTCCTTCTCCTCGGCCAGCGCCCCCAGCTGCACCTCGGCGGCCGACAGCTCGCTGTTGAGCGTGCTCTCCTGAATCGTCCGCTGCTGGCTCTCGACCTCGGCGCGGCGGTTTTCCAGCAGGTTGACCCGCTTGTCCCGCTCCAGGGCCAAGGCCTTGGTGGTGTTGTGGTTGGCCCCCAGGCGGTCGCGGGTGGTCGTCAGGCTGGTCTCGATCTCGTTGACCATGCTCTGGTACTGCTGGACCTGCGGGTCGGCCTCGACCATGGCCTTGACCATCGGCGGGTTCTCGCCGCGGGCGATGGCGGCGTTGAAGCTCTCGAAGGAGCTTTGGGCCTGCTGCAGCCGGGCCTCGGCCTCGGCGATCTGGCGGGTAAGGGACTGCAGTTCCATGTCGATGACGCCGCCGCGGTTGTTCCGCTCGGTGTTGCCGCCGATGTTGGCGGTGCGGGCGTCGCGGTCCCGCTCGGCCTCCCGCCGGGTTTGCTCGAGGGTCAGGATGCGGCTTTGCAGCGAGTTCTCTCGGTCCCGCAAATCGCTCCGCTCGGCGCTCATCTGGCTGTCGACGTGCTTGGCGATCAAGTCACGCACGACCACCACGGCGTCCTCGGCCTCCGGCAACGCCACGGCGACGCGGAGGAACCGCGTGCCCCGCAGCGAGCCGACCGACAGGTTGTCGGCCAGATCCCGGCGGGCGGCGTCGATGTCGGGGGTGCCCTCGGGGGTGACGAAGCTTTGGAACCAGTCGGTTCTGCGGGTCTCGCCGTTGCGGTCGGACAACACCTCGTCGAGCAGACCAGGCCGCTGCATGGCCGCGACCTGGGATTGCTGCTCGATCTCCAACTCCTGGTCCTGCGTGCCGGCCACGGCGACGCCTGTGACCGGGTCGATGACCGGCTCGACGTCGATGGCGATAAAGCCCTCGGCCTCGGTCCGCTGGTGGTTGGCGTTGAGGTAGAGGAACGACGCCCCCCCGCCGATCAGGCTCAGGATCACGGCCCCGAGGATCAGCCACATGTTCTGCCGCAGCACGCGGTAGATGTCGGCACCGGTGAGGCCGCTGGGGGCCTGGTTCGGGCCGCCGGGGCCGCCCGGGCCGCCGGTGGCAAGGGCGCGGCCGTTGCCATTGGTGGGGGCAAGGGCCCGAGATCTGGGGTAGCGGGTGGCGGGTCGGCTTGGGGTGGGCAGTGTCGTCATCGTCTGGCCTTTTCTGTCCCTCGGGCCGCCGCACCATCAGTCAATGGTCGGGGGCGGTCGGCCCTGCAGTGTCTGTCGTTAATGCGTCGCTGATGCGTCGTGGATGCCAAGGTGGGGTTGAATCAACTTACCTCATGAACCCGACGCCTGCCGCGGCGGCGTCGTTCCGTTGGACCTATCGGACCTGAACTCGTCGGCGTGAATCCCATCATCCGGCCCCTTCTCGGCCCTCGGCGAGGGCGGTCAAGTCCTGTTCCACCTGGGCCGACACGGTGTCGCCCGAGGCACGCTGCTCGCCCAACAGCCGCAGCCCTTCGGCGGCCAATTGCTGGGCCTGCTCGGCGTTGCCGCTTTGGCGGTGGCTTTCGGCAAGGTGGTACAGCACCGACGGCGTGGGGCTGAGGTTGTACGCCTCGTTCAGCAGACTCATCGCCTCCTGAATGTTGCCCGCGAGCAGTTGCGCCCGGCCGGCGGTGTCGAGGACCGAGCCGCCGTTGGCCTGGAAGGCGCGGGGATTTTGTTGCTCCAGCTGCCGCAGTTGCTCCATCGCCTGGGTGCTGTAGTCGACGGCTTGGGCGATGTCGCCGTCGTTTTGGCGGAGGGTCAGGGCGTAAGCGAGGTTGTTCAGCGTCGGCAGATCGGCCTGCCCGGCCAGCAGCGTCTGCAGCCGGGGAATGGCTTCATTGAACGCCGGCGGGTCCTGCTCCAGCAGCGCGTTGCTGGCGCTGCGGAGGGCCTGGCGGTGCAGCGCCGAGCCGTCCTCGACGGCCGACTCCGCGGCCATTGCCAGTTGGGCCGCCTCCTCGAACCGCCCGGCCGTCAGCAGCAGCCGGGTGCGGAACAGTTGCCAGATCGGGTTGTCGCCGGTGGCCGGGGCGACCTGCGAGTCGTAAAGCACGAGTGCCGCGTCGGCACCGAGGGTGCTTTGGGCCTCGTTGACAATCGCCTGCGTCGCGGCCGGGTTGCCGCGGCGGACGACATCGGTCAAGGCTTCGGCATAGGATCGGCTGGCGGCCTGGCGGTTGCCGGTGTTGAACTCGGCGGCGGCCCGCAACTGGTGCAGCCACCACGTCGGGGCGTCAACCGACTGCTCGCCCAGAAGCCGCTCGACCTCGGTGAGCACCCGATCGTTCTGCCCCGCCGCGAGCAGCTGCCGCAGCCATTGCTGGGCGTACTGCGGATCAAAGCCTGAAGCGCGGGCCGATTGCTCGAACAGTTGCAGCGCCTCGCCGTCACGGTTCTGCCGGGCGGCGAGCAGGGCACGCTCCCGCAGCAGCACCGGCGCGGCGTCGGCGTCGGACTCGGGGTGCTCGGCCAGCACGGCCTCGGCCCGGGTGAACCGCGGCTGCTCCAAGCCGACCTGATACAGCGTGGCGAGCTGGACCCGCGATGTCAGATCATCGGGCCGGGCCTGGAGGGCGGCCTCGAGTTCGCGGATGCCGGCGTCGACGTTGTTCGTCGCGAGTTCGGCACGGGCCAAAAGTCGCCGGGCGTCGGTGTTGCCGGGATTCTGGCGGACCACCTGCCGGAGGTCGGCGGCGGCGGCGGCCGGGTCGGCGTCGGGGCCGACCAGTCGGTACATGCCGCGGATGTACAGCAGCTGCGGGCTGTTGGCGTCCATGGCCTGGGCCCGGTCGATGAACGGTTTGGCGGCCGCGGCGTTGTCGGCCCGGATCTCGGCGAAGGCGGCCAGCGCCAGCATCGTCGGGTTGTCCGGCTCATCAGCCAAGGCGTCGGCGGCAAGTTGCCGGGCCTCCTCGGTGCGGCCGAGGTTGATGAGCAGCTCGACCTGCGCCTGCATCAGCGCCGGGTCGCTGCCGTCCAGCGCCCCCACCGCGGCGTCGGCGTCGCCCATTGCTTGGTACAACGTGCTGAGACGGCGGCGGAGGGCGACCTCGGACTCACCGTCGGGAACGCCGGCATTCAACTGGTTGGCGAGTGCCTCGACGGCCCCCTCGCGGTTGCCGGTGGTGGCGCGGTAGTTGGCGAGCATCAGCGCCGGGGCCACCGTGTCCTGCAGCGGCGGCAGCTCGGCGGCCTCGACGATCGTCTGCTCGCCGCCGGCCACATCGCCCAGCAGCCGCTGGGTGTCGGCCAAAATCTGCACGACGCCGCCGATGGCCTGGTTGTCCGGGAACTTCTCGACGAATTGCGTGAGCGAGTCGCGGGTGGCCTCGAGCGCTTGCCGGGCTTCGGGGTCAGCGACGTCGTCGCCCAGATCGCGGGCCACGGCCCGTTGGACCTGCGCCAGCGCCAACAGCGGGGCCGGGCGGTCGGGGTTCTCCTCGGCGGCCTGCTGTCGGCTGGGCAAGGCGCGGCGGGGGTCGCCGAACCGCAGCTCCCAGGCCAGCTCCCGCTCGACGAATCGCTCGTCGTTCGGCTGACGGCTGCGGGCTTCGCGGATGGCAAAGCGGGCTTCATCCCGCATGCCGTTGGCCATGTGCAGCCGGATCAGCGAGTCGAGGGCGTCGGTGTTGGTCGGGTCCGAAACGAGCACCTGCTCGTAATTCTCAATGGCCTCGGACGTGTCGCCCTGGGCCTCGCGGACCTTGGCCAGCGACAGGGCCGACCGCTTGTCGGTCGGGAACTCGTTGCGCAACTGCTCGGCCCGGCGGCCGGCGTCCTCGAGTTGTTGACGGGCGACCAGCGAGCTGATGCGGTAGAGGGCGCCGTCAATCGGATCGCGTGCCTCGGCGGCCTCGATCATCTGGTCGACCTCGGCGAACTGCTCGGTGGCGATCAGCTCGGCGAACAGCATGCCCTCGGCCTGGCGGCGTTGGGTGTCACTCTCGGCGACCTCGATCGCCTGCCGGAGGTGGCCGATGCCGATGGTCCGGTCGTCGTCCAACACCCGCGAGCGGCGGTAATCGACCACGGCCTTCTGGAACGGCGGCAGCAGCTCGATGAGGTTCTCGCCGCGGACCTGGGCCAGGTAGAGTTCGGCCCGCTGCGCCTGCTCTTCGTCGGCCGCGGCGATGGTGCGTTCGAGCACGGCGACGGCTTGGTCCTGCTGCTCCTCGCTTAGCAGGGCTTGGGCGTGGAGGATGGCGATCTGCACGTTCTGCGGCTGCTGCTCGTGGATCAGGCCGCTGAGCCGCCGGACTTCGTCGGCGCGTTGCAGACTGCGGGCGATGTTGAGCTTGTTCAGCTGCTCCTGCAGCGTCGACTCGGGCAGCTCGGCGTAGTTGGCGTCGCTGGCGGTCAACCGGCTTTGCAGGGCCAGAAGTCGTTCGTCCTCGGGGGCCAGTCGGAGGCCTGTTTCGACCTCACGGAGGGCTTCGTCCTGGCGGTTCTCGCGGAGCAGGATGGCGGCCAGTTCAAGCCGCAACTGGGCGTTGCCGGGCTGGACCCGCAGCAGTTCCTGAAGCGCCTGCCGGGCCGGGGCGGTTTGGCCGAGCTGGAGGTTGGCCGTCTTGATGAGCAGCAGGGTTTCGAGGCGGGTTTCGTTCCGCAAACCGCCGCGGGACTCGAACAACCGCCGGGCGTCTTCGAGCTTGGTGAGGGCTTGGGCGGTGCGGCCTTGCAGCAAAAGCAGCTCGCCCTGCAGCCGCTGCACGTCGGGCAGCGTCTCGGCCTGGCCGCCGGTGTTGCGGTTGACGTTGGCCAGGTATTGATCCAGTGCCTCGGCGGCGTCGGTGATGTGCTGCTCGCGGTTCTCGCGGTCGACGTTGGCGAGCTGCATGTGGTACTTGGCCAAATCGCCGGGCACGGCGTCCTCGTTCGTCGGGCGGTCCAGCGCCCGCAGGTACATCAACTCCGGCGGCTGGGGCCGCGGCTCGTTGAGCAGGGCCACGGCCTCGGCGGCGCGGTTGTTGCGGGAGGCGATGACCTTGGCCAAGGCGCGGGCCGTGCCGACGCTGTAGGGCTGGGCCTCCAACGCCTGGCGGAGCACGGTTTCGGCCTCATCGAGCCGGCCGCTGCGGCGGTAGATTTCGGCGGCGGCCCGCATCCGGTCGCCGTAGAAGTCGGCGTCGCGGTCCGGGTCCTGAGTGGCCACCGAGGCGTCGACGGCGGCGAACAACTGCTCGATCATCGCCTCGCGGGTTTCGGGGGTCCGGCTCAGCGGCAGGGCCTCGAAGGTCGCCTGCATCAGGTGGTGCCGGACGGCCGCGGCCTGCTCGCCTTCCATCTGCCCGACCTGCTCGGCGGCGTTCTCCAGCCGGGCCAGCGCCGCGGCGGCCGTCTCGTCGGCGCCGGCCTGGTCGCGGTTGCGGATTTTCCGGTCCGTCTCGGCGACGGCGACCCGCGTGGCCCACAACAACGCCCGCCCCTCGCCGAGGGCTTCGTCGGCCAAAGCCACAATGGCCGCCGCGGCCTCGTCACGGTCCGGAGCACCGGCGACGTTCATCTCGCTCTCGACCAGGTCGAGCCGGGCGATTTGGAATTGGGCGGCGCGGTGGTCGGGGTCGACTTGCAGCATCGCCTCGGCCCGGTCCCGGGCGCCGACGCGGGTTTCCTCGTCGTACTGCCCGCCGTCGAGCCGCTCCAAATCGAGGGCGAGGTAGCGGCGCAGGATCGGCTCGTTGAGCGGGTCTCGGGCCAGGCCTTCGTTCAGGCCGGTCATGGCTTGGAAGAACCGCATGCGGTCCTCGGCCCCGACCTTGCTGACGGTGTCGGAGAACTGCAGGTATAGGGCCGGGTCGGTGCCCACCTTGTTGGCCGCCCGGCCGTAGAGGTTGGCGGCACCCAGCGGATCGCCCTCGGCCTCGAGCTGCCGCGCCTCGGCCAGCGTCTCCTCTAAATCGAAGTGCATGGCGTACGCCACCGCGCCGACTCCCAGGCCGCACAGGACGAAGAAGACGACGACGACGGTGATCGTCAGGGACGTGTTGAGCCGCTTCTTGGCCATTTCGGGGTTCCGGTCCTTGGAAAAATCAGGAGAATCGGGGGAATCAGGTTTCCAGAGGTTACTGCTCGTCGGCCTGCTCGGCCTTGAACGCCTCGAAGTCGGGCAGCGCGGCCTCAATGCCGGGCATGCCGTGGATGAGGAAGTCCTCCATCGCCGCGGCGGCTTCGATCGGGTCGGGGGTGACGTTCATCAGCTCGATTTTGCAGAAGTAGCCGTACTTCTCGCTGAACCGGCCCAGCTCCTGTCGGACACCGGTGAGGGGGTCGTGGGCGTATTTGCCGTTGACCTGGAAGAAGTAGGCGACGTGGCGGCGGTCCTTCTGGCCGCTGGCGGTCAGGCCGCTGCTCTTTTCGGGGCTGAAGGTGACCTTGCGGAGCGTGACCTCGGCCTCGTCGCGGCCGTCCTTCTCGGGTAGCGCCGGCCAGACGACGGTGCCGTCGCCGGTTGGCCGCAACCCGCCGGCCACCATGCAGCGGTCGGGGATGTGCGGCACGGTGTCGACCGACCCGGTGTAGTACGCCAAGTGCAGCCACACCACGGCCGACGGGTCGCGGGCGGCGAGCTGGCCGACGACTTGCTTGCGGCCTTCCTCGTCGTCGAGCCGGGCGAGTTGTTCGGGAGAGAGCTTGCGGGTGTCGACGTAGATCCGCTGGATGTAGTCTTCGGTGCCCAACGCTTCTTCCAGCTCGGCGGTGAACCGTTCATCGACGTTCGCCTGCCGCCACGGCCCCATCTCGCCGGGCACGGCCAGCCGCAAATCCTTGGCAAGCGGAACGGGGAGCTTCTTGAAGTAGATGTCCCGGGCGTGGACCGTCGCGTGCAACGCCACCGTCGCCGTCAGCAGCACGAGGGCGACGACGAGGAACGAGGGGCGAAACAGCTTGGCCGGCTGCGCCGGCGTGGTTGGTGCTTGGTCCGTGGTCATGATGCTTGGATCAGGGATCAGGTGGTGGCGGGGGCGGCCTTGCTTGAATTGCTCGGATTAGCCGGCTTGGTCGGGGCGGCGGGTTGGTCGACTTCTTCGATGAACAAGTTGTCCAGCACCCAGCCGGCCCCGAGGATCAGGAAGAACGCCGGGATCATCATCACCAGGCCGGTAAACGAGTGGGCGAACCCGACGGCGTAGTCCTCGCTGACAAAGCGGTACAACAGCCCCATCCCGGCGACGCGGACCGTGTTGCTCAGGATGGCGATCGGGATGGCCGTGAGCGTCAGGAGCACCCGCTGCCACAGCGGCCGGTCGTACTGGAAGACGAACGCGATGGCCGCGGCCAGGGTGATGAAGGTCATCAGCGACCGCATCCCGGCACACGCCTCCTCGACGCCCAGCTCCTCCGGCTGGCCGTCGGGCATCGGGATGATGATCACGGTGCCCGACACCTCCGCCAGGACGCCGACGAGGTTCAGCACGATGACCGCCACCTGGGCCGCCAAATGCTGCAGCGGCATGGCGACCTGCGAGTAAATGATCTCCGGCCACGGCAGGGCGCACAACAGGAAGACGATGGGGAACCACGCGATTTTCATGACCCGCCAGCCGCACATCGTCAGGACGATGCCGAACAGGGTGGCGACCATGCCGACGTCCCAGATGAAGTTGTTCTTGATGTAGATGCCCGCCGCCGAGACGAGCAGGCCGAAGAACAGCGAGCCCAACCCCCAATCGAACAGCAGCACCATGACGCCCAACCCGATGACGGCCATGCCCAGGGTTTGGGCGACGGCGTCGAGGGCGAACAACCCGCGGGTCTGCCCCTCCAGCACCGCCCCACCGACGAAGTAGCCGACGAGGCCGATGCCGATGAACACCAGGCCGCCGATGAGCCGGGACTTCGTGAAGTCGAGCCCCAGCAGCGGCTTGACGGGGGCGGCGAACAGTTCGTCGCGGCGGATGAACAGGTAGAACAGCCCGAAGCACGGCACCAGGACGCTGTGGGCCCAGTTCGGGTCGCCGATCAGCGGCGCGGTGTACTGCCACAGCCGCAGCAGGTTGAAGTGGTAGAGGGCGACGAACAGCCCGGCGATGACCAGCGCCCGCATCCAGAAGACGTTCATCGCCGCCGCCTCGGGGGAGGCGGGAGAGGCGGGGCCGCGGTGGGTTGGAACTGCCTGACTCATGCCATTCTCTCCGCCGAACCTCGGTTGATCCTTGGGTGCCGCCTCCTCGCGGTGCCTCACCTTGATACGTCGGCCGACCGTGGCCCCGAGTGAAGCGCCGCCCAATCCGCCGGCATCCTAGTGACGTCGCCGGGCGGGTCATTGTGTCGCCCGATCCGCCCCCGAACAAGCGGCCGCCGCCGGATTCACGCGAGTTTCATGAACGCCCCGCCGTCTGCCACATAATTGGTTCGTCGAAGGCTAGGTGCGGGTTCGGTGTCCGCAGCACGCAAAACACCCGCGCCCTCCCGGCAATGCGGGGTGGCGCGGGTGCTTCACGTTCTGAGCCGATGGCCTAGAAGCGGTCGTCGTCGCGGGCGAAGTTCCGGTCATACAGGAACCCGAAGCCGTACGTGATGCGGAACGCGTTGCGGGCCGCGGCGATGAACGGGGCGACGAAGTTCGTGCCAATGCGAATTTCATCGTGCGGGTGCAGATAAATGTTCGGCTCCTGCCCGGCGAAAATCTTGGCGATGTCGATGCGGACGTGGACGTTGACCTCCTCGCCCTCGGGCGTCGTCACCCGCCGCACCAGCTCCGACCGGCTCGGAATGGCCACCGGATCAAGCATGCCGGCGGCGTTGATCGCCTGCGACACCGTGACCCGCTGGCCGCGGAACTCATAGACGCCGTTGCGGTTGGCGTGGCCGCCGACGTAGTAGAACCCGGTGGCAAACGGCGGCTCGATGAAAATCTTGTCGCCCGGCTTGATCGCCACGTTGAACTTGAACTGCCCTTCCAGCAACTGCTTGATCGGCACCCGGATCACCTCGATGTCATCCGGCTCCTCGGGCTGGGGGAACTCGAACGCCGGCTGCTCCGCCGGCAGCTCCTCCAGCGGCTCGAGCACCGCCGGCATCACGCCGCCCTCGAATTCCTCTTCGGCCGGCGTCGTGGTCGGCAGCGGGGCGCCGCCGTCCATCTGGTCGCCCATCCGCATCGGCCGGCCGTCGATCTCGATGACGCGGTCCTCGACGTCGTCCAGCGGCTGGAACATGTTGTCCGCCGTGCTGTCCACCGATTCGGCCATCGGCTCGTCGACCGTCTCATCGATCCCGCCGTCCTGGCTGGCGGCCAGCAGCACCTCCCACGTGTCGCCGCCGAACTGGTCGCCCAGCGGGTCGCCCAGCGGGCCGGCATCGCTGCGGGGGGCCAGCGGGTCCAGTGGGTCGACTCCGTCGAGCCCCTGCCGCGGCGGCAGCTCGGGCATCGGTTCGTCGCCGGCGCTGGGGGTGCCGTTATCCTTCTTGCGGATCACGTAGGCCGTCTCCACCCCGCTCGTCGGCAGCACGCCGCCGGCCCGGACCAGGGCCGTCAGCAGATTGAAGTCGGTTTCCAGAATCGGGTAGTCGCCCGGGGCGGCGATAAAGCCGTAGATCGTGAAAATGCGGTTGCGGCTCTCGACCACCACCAGCGACACCTGCGGATCCCGCAAGATGTCGGCATCGCGGTAAGCGTCCGACACCGCCTGCTCGGCCTCGGCCTCGGTGAGGCCGACGATCTGCACCGGCTGGTTCAGCAGCGGCAGCGAGATCGTGCCGCTGTTGGTCACCCGCTTGATCTCCTCGGTCACGCTCTGCGGGCTGATCAACTCCGGAATCCGCACCTGCACCGCATCGCCGGCCCCGATCGGGTAATCACGGTTGTCGGCGATCAAATCGTCCGGCTGCACCGGGCGGCTCTGGCTGAAGTAGCCCCCGCCTCGCTCGATGCCGAAGTCCAAATCGCGCAGGATCGGCACGACCAATGCTTTGCCCTGGCCGTTGGGGAACTCCACGACCCGTGGCTTCTTGCTCGCGTCATAGCGGTAGGCGGCGTTGGCCTCGACGAGCTCGGCGGGGTCGATGAAGCTCTTCACCTCACAACCCGCCGCCCCGACCGCACCCGCTGCGGCAAGCGCCACGGCGGCGGTGCCTCGGTTCGGGCGGAGCAGGGCATGGCGGAGGCGGTCAAACGGGGCGAATCGCGGGAACATGGTGAATCTCGGGTCAGTGCCTTGGGGCGGCCTTCTCGGGCGTACAGTCGACCAATCGACCAACCAACCGACGCCGCCGTGGCCGAAGTGTGACGCCCAAAACCGTCGCGTGCAAGTCACGGTCGGTGCGGCAGCGTGGCTCAGCATACCCAACCAACCAACCTCACGCCGTCTCAACGGCGGGCCATCGGCCTTCATCCCCTCTATCGACCACCCAAACCCCCATCTTCACCAACCTGCCGATCTTCAATTGAGGCGGTTGACCAACTCGAGGTGGCCGCGCGTCGCCGACTCGCCGTCCGGACCGCGACTCGCCGCCGATTCATCGCCCAATCCGCCGCCGCACCAGCCCCAGCCCCGCCGCCGCCAGCAGCGTCAGCCCCGCCGGTTCCGGGATCGGCACGCCCACCGCCCGCACCAGGTTGTTCCCTGCCGCCCCGCCGAAGATCGCCGGATCGCCCACGTTCAGCCCCGGCTGGAACGTGGCCAGGTCGCCGGTCGTCACCGCCCCCGCCGGGCCGAAGAAAACCCACCCCGCCCCCGTCACCGTGTCGCCGTCGCCCCGGATCGGCGCGTTGCGGCCACTGGCCCCAACCGGCACGTTCACCATGTCCACATCCGCCAGATACGCCGCCACGAAAAACTCCCCCGCCACGACCACCGGCCCAGAACCGTCCACCGCCGTCACGTCATAGTTCGTGAACGTGTCCAGCGGGTCGGGGTTGTTCGCGTTCTGCACGCCCGACACCCCGGCCCCGACGCCGACCAGCACGCTGTCGATCGGGTCGCCGTCGTCGGTCGGATCGTCGTACACCAAAACCTCCACCGGCGTCCCCACTGGCAGCCGGCCGAAGGCGATTTGCACCTCCCGAATCGCCTCGCCGCCAGGTTGGGCGTCGAACGCGTTGCCCCACAGCAAGGCCGCGCTCTCGAAGCCGAAGAACCGGTTGATGTTGCCCCCGCCATCATCGGCTTGATACACCACCTGCCCCGAAGCCGCCGACGCCAGACTCAGCAGCCCAAGGGCCGCCCCAAACCAACTGCGTGATGTCATAACGTTCTCCTAGCTCCGGCGTTGGAACCCCCACCCGATCATACGCCCGATTCAACCACGTATTGCACGACCATTAACTACTCCTCCACCTTCACCCGCCACAGCAGCCACGCCCCGACGATCAGAAACGGCAACACCGCCACCGCCCCCCACCGCGGCCCTGCCACCAGCGTCAGCAGCAAATACAGCAACGGCCCCAGCGTCGCCACCGCCTTGCTGCCCACCGCGTAGAACCCGAACGCTTCATTCCGAATTGCCGGCGGCGCGAGCTTTGCCATCAGCGCCCGGCTGCTCGACTGCACGCCCCCCAGCACCAGCCCGATCCCACAACCGATCGCGATGAACTGCCAAGGCTCGGTGATGAACAACGTGAGCGTCGCCCCCGCGATCCAGACGAACAAATTCCCCAGAATCACCGGCTTGTTCCCCACCCGGTCGGCGAGGTGGCCACACAAGATCGCCCCGCCGAACGCCACGCCCTGCACCAGCGAGAACATGAGAACCAGTTGCTCCTCGTTCATGTCCAGCACGTCGCTGCCGAACGCCCCGCTGAGGCTGATAACCGTCTCGACGCCGTTGTTGTAAAGCAGAAACGCCAGCAGGAATAAAAACAGCACCCGGTACTTGCGGATCTCCCGAAACGTCCGCCAAACCTGCCGAAATGGCCCAAAGACGTCGAGCCGCTCGGCCCCCGCCGTCCCCGGTGGGTTGGGCAGCAGCCAGAACGCCGGCAGGCTGAAAACGAACCACCACACCCCCGCCGCCGCCAACCCCCAGTTCGTCGGCAGAAAGTAGACCGCCGCCAACATCGCCACCAACCCGCCGATGTACCCCGCGGCGAAACCATAACCCGACAATCGACCATGCACCGCCGTGGGCGCGATGACCGTCAAATAACTGTTGTAAAACGCGTTCGACACCCCGAAGCAGACATACCCGGCGACATAGATCGCCGCCCCCAGCAACCAATCCCCCTCCGCCAGCGTCGCCGCCAGCAGCGTCACCGCCGCCCCCGCCGAGGCGAAGCCGACGAACAGCGGCTTCTGCAACCCCCGCCGATCCGCCAGCGCCCCCAACACCGGCGCCAGAATGCAAATCAGGAGTGCCGCCAACGACACCAACCCCGCCAGCACCCCGCTCCCCCAAGCCCGCACCCCCATCACCTCCAAACCCCGCGGCACCCCCTCCACCTCCGCCCCCATCCACCCCGCCTGCTCCGGCATGAGCACCGACGTGAAAAACACCTGAAACACCGGCCCGATCACGATCAGCCCGAACCCGGAGTTTGCCCAATCATAAAGCACCCAAGCCCCCCGCACCCCCCGCCCCGACGTCGACAAAGCATCAGCCACAGGGGCGTTGTCCCCGCAACGCCGCCCCACGTCAACCACCCCCACCGCCCAGCCCTCGACCCCACCGCCCAACCCGACTACCATCCCCACCCACCGGCCGGATGCCAGAGTGGACTAATGGGACGGATTGCAAATCCGTAAGTCGTGGGTTCGAATCCCACTCCGGCCTTACATGCCCTGCCGCGATTCGTCCTCGCCGTCGCGGTCCAAGTGCTCCATCATCCAGCCTGTGATCGTTTTCCGGCCGCCCTCGAAGTGGACCCTGTCGCGCTTGCTCAGCGGCCGCCGGGGCTGGGGGTTGGGTTTTGTGGCGGTTTTTGCTACACACGTGGCATGTCCACCGAACGTGCTGCCGTAGGGAAGTCCGCCGCCGCGAAGTTGCGGGGGGCCGATGTGAAGTCCGTGCCGGCGGTGCTGGGGCTGGACGGGTTCGTCGACGCCATCATCGCGGTGGTCGACAAGCGGACCAGCGATGGCTACGAGCCGGTGCCGACGATTGGGCGGCTGGCGGAGAAGATCGCCGCGGCGGCCGGGCAGTCGGCGAATTACGAGCTGGTCGTCAAGATGCGCAAGCTCGGCGGCAACGGCCCGATTATGGCCAACGCCGTCGCCAGCCTTGGGGCCGACACCACCTACATCGGCAACCTCGGTTTGCCCGAGCCCGACCCGGTGTTCCAGGAACTGGTCGACCGCGCCAACGTCATCTCCATCGGCGAGCCGGGCACCACCGACGCTTTGGAGTTCGGCGACGGCAAGCTCATGCTCGGTAAGCACGAGTCGCTGGGGGCTGTCAACTGGGACAACCTGCTGCACCACGTCGGCCGGGAGAAGCTGGTGAAACTCCTCTCCGACGCCAAGCTCATCGGCATGGTCAACTGGACCATGCTGCCGCACATGACCGACATCTGGGCCCATTTGCTCGACGAGGTCGTGCCCGACATCGAGCAGCACGACCGCACGCTGTTCATCGATTTGGCTGACCCGGAGAAGCGGACCGCCCTCGATATCCGCACGGCCCTGGGCACCTTGACGAAGTTCCAGCAGCAGATCGACACCATCCTCGGCCTCAACCAGAAAGAGGCCGAGGAAGTCGCCGGTCTGCTCGGCCAGCCGTCGAAGGATCCCGAGACCCTTGCCAAAAGCATCCGCGAAGAGCTGCAACTCGCCTGCGTCGTCGTCCACCCCCGCCACGGTGCCGCCGCGGCGACGGCGGACGAATCCGCCTGGTTCGACGGCCCGTTCGTGGAGAGCCCGAAGATCAGCACCGGCGCCGGCGACCACTTCAACGCCGGCTTCGCCACCGGCCGCGTCCTGGGCCTCTCGCTCGAAGAATCCCTTTGCACCGGCGTCGGCACCAGCGGCTACTACGTCCGCACCGCCCAGAGTCCCACCGCCGCCCAGCTCGCCGACTTCATGGATGATCTTCCTGCACCAAGGTGAATCGTCCGGCCGCTTCCTCACCACCGGCGTTCGACTTTGCTCGTCCGTTTATCATGGTGATCTGGTTGGTCGAGCGAATCATGGGGCAGTGGTGCAAGCACTCGCCAATCTAACTCGGCGGAGCATCGAGCGGGTAGCACGAGCACTCGATGAGCGAATCGACCACGCCATCCTCAGTGTCGGGATCGTGTCGCTCCTGCTCCCGGCTGCCATCGCCTGCGGATCCGGTGCCTCGCCGGACACCGTCGTGTGGGTCGCCATCATTGGGTTCCTTATCACGACCACCGTCATCGTCGCCGTGTTTCTGCTGTTGAGCCAAATCAAGTTTCGTGGCGGCGGCCACTGCCCCCGCTGTGGTTACGACTTGCGGGTCCGCACCGGCGAGCGCTGCCCGGAGTGCCACTACTGGTGCGACCCCCTCAACCGCCGACTCGCCGACAACAAGCCCGGCGCAGCCTGCCCGTGGCCACGTGACTGAAGCAGCTTGCACCTCGGTCGGCACATCGTGGTCTGCACACGTCGCTGAGGCCCCCACCGCCGTGGTGACGGCGGGGCTACGCCGTTTCCGAGTGAGTTCCGCAACGGGCGTAGCCCCGCCGTCACCACGGCGGTGGGGGTTTCGGCGACGCCCGCACCGCATCAAAGTCGCGGCAGGGTCAGGCCGCCGTCGACGTGGAGGACGCTGCCGGTGGCGTAGGTCAGCTCGCCGCGGGCGAGCGGGCCGACGGCGCGGGCGACGTCTTCGGGCAGGCCCCAGCGGCGTTCGATGGCGAGGCCTTCTTCGAAGAGCTGGTCGTACTTGCTGGCGACGCCGCTCGTCATGTCCGTCTTGATCACACCCGGCCGCACCTCGTACACGCCCACGCCGACATCGCCCAGCCGCGCCGCCCAGAGCTTCGTCGCCATGGCCAGTCCTGCCTTGGAGATGCAGTAGTCGCCGCGGTTGATACTGGCGACGGTCGCGCTCACGCTGGTGACGAACACCACGCTGCCCCGCCAGTCGGCGTCGGCCTCGTGCTGCTTCTGCATCTGCCGCGCCACCGCCTGCGTGAGGAAGTACGGGCCCTGCAGATTGATCCGCATGAGCCGCTCGAAACTCGCCTCGCCGGCGTCGAGCAGATCGGCCCGCACGTCCGGGGCGACGCCGGCGTTGTTCACCAGGCCGTCGATCCGGCCAAAGCGTTCGACCGTCTTTTGCACCAGGTTCTGCCGATCCTCGACCGAGCCGACGTCGGCGGCGACGTAGAGCACGTCGGTGTCGAGCGAGTCGATGACCTCCTGCACGTCCGCCTGCGGCCGGCGGCCGTTGATGACGACGTTGCAGTCGTGGGCGGCCAACTCCTTGGCAATGCCCAGCCCGATGCCGCGGCTGCCGCCGGTGACGATGATGGTTTGCTTGCTCATTTGCTCAGGCCTTTCACGCAGCCGAAGAACGTGTACCGCCGCTCGCCGCGGGCCAACCGGCCCACGTGCAAGGCGGCTTCGCGCAGGTGGTAATCGCCCCACATGCACGCCTCGCCGCAGGGTATTTTCTGGCCCGCCGGCGTGTGGTCCCAACCGTTCGGCCGGTGGTAAATGCCGTGCAGCAGCAGCCCATCGTGCTCGCCGTCGGTCGACAAATACGGCTCGCCCAGCAGCGTCCGCAACACCGTCAGCCCGGCCGCCGTGTACCGGCTCTCGCCGAGCAACCCGCCCAGCCGCACCAGCCCCTGGCACGCGATGGCCGCGGCGGAGGAGTCGACCGGCTCGTGCTCGTTGATCGGCTCCGCCGGCTGGTCGAGATAGTCGCACAGGTGGACGAGGCCGGGCGCCCCAGTGTCCCAGTACGGCACGCCGCACGTCGGCGTGTGCCGCAGGTAGAAGTCGCACGTCGCCCGCGCCGCCTTCTCCATCAGCGTCGGCAGCTCCTCGCCGTACAACTCCGGCTTGAGCTGCGCCAACTCGAGCTCCTCGGCGTACCCGAGCATCGCCCACGCCAAGCCGCGGGTCCAAGTGCTGAAGGCGCTGTAGCCCTGCTGCGTGGATGGGCAGCGGTAGACGCCGCTGGTTGGGTTCCAAAGCGTCTCGTGTGCCGTGCGGCCGGCGACGTCGTACACGTCGCGACCCTCGCCGTAAAACACGTTGAACTCGGCGGTCTTTCTCAGGTGTTCCCGCAACCGCCGCGGCAAGTCGAGGGCCGCGTCCTGCTCGCCCAGCGGCTCGTGCCCGAGCAGATGGCTGACCGCCAGGATGCGGCACGAACGCACCGTGTCGACGAACAAACTCTGCGGCCCGTTGAAGCTGTGGATGAACCCGCCGCCATCGTCCGTCCGCGTCCAACGCCCCGCCTGCACCGCGCCGCTGACTTGCAGGGCCAGCGTGTGGAACGCTGCCTCGTCTTCGCACATATCGAACCGGCCCTCGCGGCCGAGGCGGAGGAGGTTGCCGTAGGTGGAGAGGTTGTTGAAGCCGTGGTCGTGCACGCCGCTGTGGCTGACGTGCGAGTGCATCTGCTCGCGGGTGCCGCGCCAGCCGATCTGCAGCATCTCGTCGTCGCCGGTGGCGTCGTACTGCAGAATTGCGCCGCCGAACTGGAAACCCTGCGTCCACTCGGTCCAGCCCTGCGGCTCGTACTTGCCGTTGCGCGTGATGACCGGCGTGCGGCCGGCGAGCGTGTCGCTGGCGGCAATGCGGCGGACCTTCTCGCCGCCAAGCTGCCACATGCGGTCGATGGCCGGCAGCAGATCGCCTGGCTTGAGCGTTTCGTCCACGTGGATCATGCCGCAAGTGTACCGCAGAAGGCTGCCGCTGAAGTTGCCGCGGTGGCCCGATCGGGTAACGTGGGGGCATGTCGGCCCGTGCGGAGGTTCAGGAGATCGTGCGGTCGGTGTGTGCCGCGATGTTCCGGCGGCCGGCGCTGTTGCGGCAGGTGGTGGCGGCGGAGGTCGGGCGGTTCGCCATCCGGCCGCACCGGCACGGGCGGGAGTTGCAGTTCGATTTGCTCGACGGCTGCCGCGGCACGGTGACGCTCGGCGGCGAGCGGTTGGCGGTGCGCGGCGTGACGCTGCTGGCGCACCGGCCCGGCTGGCCCCACGGTTACGATCTGCGCGGCGGCCGACGGACGCACCTCAAGGTCGCCGTCGAGCCGATGACGGCGGCCCTGCGGCGTGGCGTGTGGGCGGAGCACCGCGTGAACGTCGCCGGCAACGAGGCATTGCGGCGGGTGGCGGACGAGATGACGAACCTGCCGATTTACGGTGACGATCGGCCGCCTCGGCTGTTGGCGATGGCGGCGGAGGTGCTGGCGCTGTGGCCGGTGCGGGATTTGTCGGCCGTCGATGCGTCGGCGGTGGATGATGACCGCGACCTCGCCGCGGCGGTGCGTTTGGTGCAGGAAAGCGACGGCCGGCCTCCGACGCTCGACGCCATGGCGGCGGCGGCGCACCTTTCGCGGCGGCACTTTACCCGGCGGTTCCGCGACCACTTCGGCTGCTCGCCCCGCGACTTCGCCAACGCCCACCGACTCGCCCGTGCCAAGGAGCTGCTCGCCGGCGGCAACGCCACCGCCGGGGCCACCGGCGCGGCCGTCGGTTTCGCCCACGCCCCGGCGTTCAACCGTTGGTTCGCCCGCCACGTCGGCCAGACGCCGGACCAGTTCCGCCGCGATCCGCACGTGGCATAACTTGGCCCGTTGCGCACATTGCCGGCCGTGCCCGTGCGGTAGAGTGTCCGCATGGCAACTAAACACATCGGCGTCGTGATGAACGGCGTGACCGGCCGGATGGGCACGAACCAGCACCTCGTCCGCTCAATTCTCGCGATCCGCGAGCAAGGCGGCATCAAGGTCAGCCCGGAGCTGACGCTCATGCCGGTGCCGACGCTGTGCGGCCGCAACGAGAACAAGCTGCGGGCGCTGGCCGAGAAGTACAACGTCGAGCAGTTCACCACCGACGTCGAGTCGGCCGTGAAGAGCGACGACTGCGACATTGTCTTCGACGCCTCGGCGACACAGCTCCGCGGCAAGTTCGTCCAGATGGCGTGCGACGCCGGCAAGGCGGTGTACTGCGAGAAGCCGACGGCCATCGAGACGGCCGAGGCGCTGCGGCTGGCGAAGCTGGCCGAGGACGCGGGCATCAAGAACGGCGTCGTGCAGGACAAGCTCTGGCTGCCGGGCATCCGCCGGCTCAAGCAGCTAATTGATCAAGGGTTTTTCGGCAGAATCCTCAGCATTCGCGGCGACTTTGGGTACTGGGTCTTCGCCGGCGACGTCGCCGGCCAGCCGATCCAGCGGCCGAGCTGGAACTACCGCAAGGAGGACGGCGGCGGCATTGTCGTCGACATGTTCTGCCACTGGCAGTATGTCCTGCGGCACACCTTCGGCCCGGTCCGCCGGCTCGTCGCCAGCATGCGGACCGATTTACCCGAACGCCGCGACGAGGCGGGCGAGCCGTACAAGGCGACGGCCGATGACTCGGCGTACTGCATCTTCGAGCTCGGCGAGGGCAATGTCCCCGAGGGCACGATCGCCCAGTTCAACAGCAGTTGGGTGACGCGGGTCCGCCGGGACGACTTGCTCACGATCCAGGTCGACGGCACCGACGGCAGCGCCGTCGCCGGGCTCCGCGAGTGCCACGTCCAGCACGCGGCGATGACGCCCAAACCCGTGTGGAACCCGGACATTCCGCAGCCGATCGACTTTTACGAGAACTGGTCAAAGCTGCCGTCGTCGACGACGTACGACAACGCGTTCAAGATCCAGTGGGAGATGTTCATTCGGCACGTGGCGCTCGACGAGCCGTGGGAGTACACGCTGCGCGAAGGCGCAAGCGGCGTGCAGCTGGCGGAGCTTGGGATGCGGAGCGCCGAGTCGCGGCAGTGGGTGGATGTGCCGGCGCTGGGCTGAATAATGCCGACGGTGGAACGACCCAGGTTCATCTTGATCGGCGGGCCGAACGGCTCGGGGAAGTCGACGCTGGCGGAGCAGGTGGTGCTGCTTCAGTTCGGGGTGCGGCGGTTCATGAACGCCGACACGATCGCGCGGGGGCTGGCGGCGTTCGACGTGACGCTGGCGGCGGTGTCGGCCGGGCGGGCGCTGCTGAACGAGGCCGACCGATTGGTGGCGGCGGGCGAGAGCTTCGCCGCCGAGACGACGCTCAGCGGCCGCGCGTGGGCCAAGCGGGTGGCCGATCTGCGGCAGCGTGGTTACCGGACGCACTTGGCGTTCGTGTACCTGCGATCGGCCGATGACAACGTGCGGCGTGTGGCCAAGCGGGTGGCCGAGGGCGGGCACGACATCCCGGAGGCCGACATCCGCCGGCGGCACGGGCGGGCGTTGGCGAATCTGTTTCAGGTTTACCTGCCGGTGGTGGAGACGTGGCGGATCTACGAGAACAGCGGCGCGATCGCGCACAAGTTGATCGTCGCGCGGGAAGAGGATGGCAGCATCAACGTGGCCGATCCGGTAGAATGGGATCGACTAAGGAGCATTTATGCGAAATGAAGATCGGCAGAACGCCCTTCCACAAGCGTGGATCGATGAACCGTCCCGCATCCCCGCCGCCGTCTGCGAGCGGATGGCCCGGCAGGCGGTGCGGGAGGCGGCGAAGTTCAGCCAGTTCAAGGGCGTGAAGATGGCGATCCGGGACGAGCACGGGCCGCGCGACGTCGATGGGTCCGAGGTGATCGCGGCGTTGGATGCCAAGGACGCGCTGGACACGCCGGAGACCATTGCGGCCGTCGAGGCGCTCAACGAGCGGGCGGGGCGGGTTCGTGGCTGAGCTTGCCAATTGCGCGCCGCACACCGTCACGTGCAAGCCGTGGTCGCTGAGCGCGTGCTGCGAGAAGTTCGCGGCGGCGGGCTGCGGCGGGGTGAGCGTGTGGCGGGACAAGATCGAGGAGGTCGGCGTCGACGAGGCGGCGCGCATCGTGCGCGGCAGCGGGCTGGCGGTGCCGGCGCTGGTGCGGGGCGGGTTCTTTCATGAGCCGGACGCGAACGAGGTGAACCGGGCGTGCATCGACGAAGCGGCGGCGATTGGGGCGGCGATGGTCGTGCTGGTCGTTGGAGCCGACCCGGGCGTCCCGCTGGTCGAGCAGCGCAAGCGTGTCGCCGACGGCATCGCGGCCGTTGCGCCCCACGCGGCGGCGAGTGGCGTGCAGCTGGCGATCGAGCCGCTGCACCCGATGTACGCCGACGCGCGGTCGTGCGTGAACCGGATGAAAGAGGCAACCGACATCGCCGAGGCGGTGGGCGATCCGTGCGTCGGCGTGGCGCTGGACGTGTACCACGTCTGGTGGGACCCGGATTTGCCAGCGGAGATCGCCCGGTGCGGCGAACTCGGTCGCTTGTTCGCGTTCCACGCGTGCGACTGGCGGGTGCCGACACGGGACTTTCTGCTCGACCGCGGCGTGGTTGGCCAGGGGTGCATCGACGTCGCCGGCATCCGCCGGATGTGCGAAGCGGCCGGCTTTCGCGGGCTCAACGAGGTCGAGGTGTTCAGCAGCGAGGGCTGGGCCGGCGATCAGGATGAATGGCTCGCCCGGAACCTGCGTGGGTACGTGGAGCACGGCTGATCAACCGATCGGGTCGGCGGGCCGATACTCATCGGGCACGGCCCGCGGCGGCCGGGTTTGAGTGACGTGGGAGCTTCATGCGCGTGCTGGCGGTCCATGCCTACTACCGCCAGCTGGGCGGCGAGGATTTGTCGTTCGAGGCCGAGTGTGATTTGCTCGAGCAACACGGCCACGAGGTCACGCGGTACACGATCCTCAACAGCGAGGCGGCCGACATCCCGCGGCTGCAACTGGCGCGGCGGACGTTGTTCAACGAGCCGATGCGGCAAGATTTGGAGCACACGATCAAGCGGGTGCGGCCCGAGGTGATGCACTGCACAAACCTCTTCCCGCTGATCCCGAAGACGATTTACCGGACCGCCGCCGAGCAGGGCGCGGCCGTGGTGCAGGCGCTGCGGAATTACCGGCTGATCTGCCCGGCGGCGACGCTGTTCCACGACGGCTCGATCTGCACCCGCTGCGTCGGCAAGCCGATTGCCACGCCCGGCATCGTCCGCGGCTGCTACCGCGGCAGCATCGGTGCCACGGCCACGCTGGCGGCGGCGACAACGCTTAACCGCACGCGAGGTCTGCTCAAGTGGGTCGACGTCTTTTACACGCTCACGCGAAGCTCGCGGCAGCAGTTTCTGGCGGCGGGCAAGGCGGCGGGGTTTGATCCCCAGCGCGTTCGCATCAAGCCGAACTTCGTCGACCCCGATCCGGGGTTGGGCGAGCCGGCGGCGGCGCGGGCGGGGGCGGTGTTCGTCGGTCGGCTCACGCCGGAGAAGGGAGTGCGGACACTGCTGCGGGCTTGGCGACACGTGCCGAGTGCGGCGCGGCTCACGATCGTCGGCACCGGCCCACTGATGGCCGAGGTCCGGCAGGCGGCGGCGGCCGACGAACGGATCGTCCACGCCGGCCACCTGCCGCCCGAGCGGGCGATGCGCGAGATCGGGCGGGCGGCGTGCTTGGTCATGCCTTCGGAGTGGTACGAGACGTTCGGCCGCACCACGATGGAGGCGTTCGCCCGCGGCACGCCGGTGGTGGCGTCGGACCTTGGCGCGATGGCCGAGCTCGTCGACCACGGCCGCAGCGGCGTGCTGTTCGAGCCGAAGAACCCGCAGGCGCTGGCCGCGGCCGTCGGGCCCCTGCTCGCCGACGACAATCGCCGGGCGGCGATCGGCCGGGCCGCGCGGGCGGTTTACGAGGAGAGATTCACCGGCGCGCAAAACTACGCCCGACTCCGGGAGATTTACGACGAAGCGATCGAGCGGTCGCGCGGGCGGGCTGCACGGAAAGAGGCGGTGAGCCTGCCGGTGCTTGGCGACGGTGGTAACAAGCGGTCGTCGCTGAAGCCCCCACCGCCGTGTGACGGCGGGGCTACGCACGCGGTGGATATACGAGGTTCTTTCGGACTCCACGCGACTGACGGTTTGAGCGAGGTTGAGGCGAGTTCGGACGGCCGAACGCCGCTGGCTCCCCCACCGCCGCGTAGCGGCGGGG
>CAYLSV010000048.1:20607-24428 GCA_964386435.1 uncultured Tepidisphaerales bacterium | reverse complement strand
CCGAGCGTCGGGCGTCGGGCGAGTGAACCGAGCGTCGGGCGTCGGGCGAGTGAACGAGCGTCGGGCGTCGGGCGAGTGAACCGAGCGTCGAGCGTCGGGCGAGTGAACCGAGCGTCGGGCGTGCTCACGTGGGACCGGGCTGGTCCTTTTGCAGTTGCTGGCGGATGTTCATCGCGCCGTGAAAGTGCCGCAGGACGTGGACGGCGGTGGTGCCGATTTCGTAGAACAGTAAGTCGTTGGGGAACCCGACGATTTTGACGTGGCGCAGCGGGTCGGCGTCGCGGACGCGATGGATCGAGAGCGGCCGACGCTGGGGCGCTTGGGTTAGGCTTGCCGTGGTTGTTTCGACGGCGTCGAGGAACCGCAAGCCGATGTCGATGGCCTGCGCGTGATCGACGAGCCATGCCACCCGGCGGTCGATGTCTTGCCATGCCCGGTCGGTGATGATGATCCGATACGTCATCCCTTGACTCAATCTTGGCGTCGCGGCGCTTGGCGGCGCAGCGCTTGGCGGCGCAGCGCTTGGCGACGTTGCTCGAACTGCTCGGGAGTCAGGGGCCGGGCGGGGCTTTGGCGGCCGGCGGTGATGAAGGCGTCGAACCAGGCGTCACCGCCGTCGGCTTCGCCCGAGAGGGCGTCGGTGAGCAGCGCGGTGGCCAGCGCCGTCGCGTCGCGGCCGGCGCGGTCGGCGCGGTCCCGCAGCTGGCCGGCCAACGGTTCGGGCAAATCGAGCGTGAGCGTGGGCATTGGCGCATTGTTCCCCAACCGCCCCCGAGCGTCGAGCGTCAGTCGAGTGAACCGAGTGTCGGGCGTCAGTCGAGTGAACCGAGCGTCGGGCGTGTTCGGTTTAGAAGGGGCTGATGGCGTGGTCGGGGTGTTCGTCTTGGTTGGGGTCTTCGTCGGGGTCATGGTCTTCGTCGTGGTTGGAATTTTCGTCGGGGTTGGGGTACAGGTGGAAGGTGAGGGTGGGGTGGCCGCCGGTGGGTGGGGATTGGTGGCGGAGGAAGCCGGCGCCTTGGTCGGTGAGGCGTTCGAGGGTGGCGACGACGGCGTTGGGGTCATTGTTGAATTGGTCGAGGTGGCGGTAGATTTTGCGGGCCGTGGCGGTGCCGCCTTGGCCGCGGACCCATTCGAGCAGGCGCTGGTCCGGGTCGATCTCGGGCACGTCCTGGCTGGCTCGGGCGAACACCGCGCCGGGCCGGCGGGCGGATCGGTCAACCGGCTCGACTTGGTGGGCGAAGGCCCATGCGGCGGAGCGTTGGGCGTAGTCCCACACGGCCGCGGCGGCGTCGAGGTGGGACACGTCGATGTGCGACTCGGCGTCGAGCAGCGCGTAGATCATCGCCAACCGCCGGGTGTACGGCACCCGCCGGGCCAGCAGCGGGGCGACGGCCGCGGCCTCGCCGCCGGGCTCGGCGTTCATCATCGGGTAGCGCTGGTGCCAAAGCTCGCGGGCTTGGGGCGTGAACCGAAAACGATGGCCAACGCCCGGTTGGGTGCCCGCGGTGATGTGCGGCTCGACGACCGCGCGGAGCGTGTTGGCCAGCGGTTGCAGCGCCCGGTCGTCCCACGCGCCGCCCTCGGGGAGCAGTTTGCTTTGACGGGTGGCGATGTAGAGAAACCGGTTGGCAAAGCCGTTGGTCCGGTCGCCGGTGGCCAGTCGGCGGACCAGTTCCTGCGGGGTGACGTCGGCTTGGATGGTGATGTGCGGGTCGGTGGCGCAGTACGCGTCCTTGCGGACCAGCGACCGCAGCGTGTCGCCGTCCCACGCCTGGCGGATGGTGCCGGTCAGGTTGTTCGTGTCGCGTCCGCCGGCGGCCAGCACGTCGGCGAGTTCGGGCTCACACACGAGCAGCCGCTTGTCCGGCACGCCGGGGTCGAGGATGCACTGGCCGTCCTCGGAGCTGTCCATCTCTTCCTGTTGCAGCGGCGAGGGTTTGGCCGCGAAGCCGCGGATCGGGTCGCGGACCGCGAAGGCCAGCCCCTGCCCGGTGGACAACCCGTTGGCGAGGTTGGCTTGCATGAACTCGCCGAAGGCGAGCTTGAGGAAGCGGAACACGTCCTTGCGGCTTTGCCCCTTGCAACCGGTTTTGGTCGGGCCGACCAGGATCGGGTAAATGAGCGCCGGGTGCTGGTTGCCCCCGACCTCGAAGTGCGGCCCCCGCCCCGCGACGCAGCCGACGGCCGAGAGCAACCGCACCAAGAGCGCCTCGGGCGCGGCCTCGGTGTGCGGCGAAAGCGCCGCGATAATCTCCCCGGCCAACCCGTCAAACGCCGCGGCGTCCATGGGCGCAGGAAACGACAGATTCGACCCGGCCGGGTCGGTGGCCGGGTCGGTGGCCGGGTCGGTGGCCGGGTCGGTGGCCGGTTGAAACGTGGCGGGCGAGAACGCGTCGGGCTCGACGCACGGTGCAGAATCTGAATAAGCCATACACCCCACCGCCGACGTTGCGCCAACGGCGACCCCCGGCGCACCATCGGGACAAATTGGCCGACTCCCGCCGAAAACACGCCGGCCACTCGGTTCACTCGCCCGACGCTCGACGCTCGGTTCACTCGGTTCACTCGCCCGACGCTCGACGCTCGGTTCACCCGGTTCACTCGCCCGACGCTCGACGCTCGGTTCACTCGGTTCACTCGCCTGACGCTCGACACTCGGTTCACTCGGTTCACTCGCCCGACGCCCGACGCTCGGTTCACTCGCCCGACGCTCGACGCTCGGTTCGGCGGGTGGGGCGTGTCTGTTGGTCGCGTGCGTGGGGCGTAGTCGGGTGGCCGCCGGTCCTATCATCGCCGGCTCATGGCGATCAACGGACAGACCAACGGACAGACCCACGGACAGACCCACGGTTCCACCGACAAGAAGTACTACAAATACGAGCTCGTCGTCATCGGCGGCGGGCCGGCCGGGTATGCCGCGGCGATCCGGGCCGGGCAGCTGGGCAAGCGGGTGCTTTGTCTGGAGAAGGAAAACCTCGGCGGCACGTGCCTGAACTGGGGCTGCATCCCGACCAAGGCGCTGCTCGACGCCGGGGCGTTCGTCCGCAAAATGCAGCACGAGGCCGGCGACTTCGGCATCAGCTTCGACAACCTCAAAGTCGACTTCGACGTGCCCATCAAGCGGTCACGCGGCATCGCCCAAAAGCTCAACAAAGGCATCGCCCACCTGTTCAGCAAGTACAACGTCAAGCACGAGCTGGCCACGGCCCGCGTCGAGGGGCCGCACGTGGTGAGCTTCGAGAAAGACGGCAAACGTCAGGAAGTTCAGGCCGAACACATCATGATCGCCACCGGCGCGTCACCCAAAAGCTTGCCGGGCATCGAGCTTGACGGCAAGAAAATCATCAGCAGCCGCGAGGCGATGACGCTCGGCGAGCGGCCGGGGCGGCTGGCCATCATCGGCGCCGGCGCGATCGGGTGCGAGTTCGCCGACTTCTACAACTCGATGGGCACCGACGTGACGATCGTCGAGTACCTCGACCACCTTCTGCCCAACGAGGACAAGGACGCCAGCGTGGCGCTGGAGCGGGCGTTCAAAAAGCGCGGCATCCAACTGATGACCAAGAGCAAAACCACCGCCGTGAAGACCGACGGCAAGGGCGTCGTGCTCACGGTGGAGCCAAGAGACGGAGGCGAGGCGAAAAAGGTCGAGGCCGATTTGTGCCTGCTGGCGGTGGGCGTCACGGGCAACATCGACGGGTTGTTCGGGGAAAAAGCGCCCGTCGAGATCGAGAAGGGCCACGTCAAGGTCGACACGGCGTACCGGACGAACGTCGAGAGCGTGTGGGCCGTGGGCGACGTGATCGGCCCGCCGTGGCTGG
>CAYLSV010000048.1:19600-20529 GCA_964386435.1 uncultured Tepidisphaerales bacterium | reverse complement strand
CCACCACGAGGCCGTGTTCTGCGTCGAGCGGATGTTCGGCCACGGCGAGCACACCGTCGATTACACCACCATCCCCGGCTGCACCTACACCCACCCCCAGGTCGCCAGCCTCGGCCTGACCGAAGAAAAAGCGCGAGAATCCGGGAAAGAAATGAAGGTCGGCAAGTTCCCATTCAGCGCCAGCGGCCGCGCCCTGGCCGCCGGCGAAACCGACGGCTTCGTCAAACTCATCTTCGACAAGCCCACCGGCGAACTGCTGGGCGTCCACATGGTCGGCGAAAACGTCACCGAACTCCTGGCCGAGTTGGTCATGGCCCGCAAGCTCGAAGCCACCGAAGCCGAGATCATCGAGGCCATGCACCCCCACCCGACGCTAAGCGAAGCCGTCATGGAAGCCGCCGGCGTCGCCGACGGCCGGGCGATTCATTTGTGAGCCCGGGAGGTTCTGATGGCCGTGTGGCGACGCGAAGCCATCCGATGCGTCCCGCGCCTTCGGGATGTGGTGGCGTGGGCATCGAGTCTGATGTCACTGTGGATCGATCTCCACGCTGCATTCAACGAAGCTTACGAGCGGAACCCGCCCGACGAGGGACTGATTCGCGGCATCTACGACTTCGCCCGCTGGTGCGAGTCAGCCCCACGCAATAGCGAGCCCAGCCGCGACCCGTGGACGGCCGTGGCGTACGGCTTCTACGAACATCTCGCCAGCCACCCCGCAGCCCGCGCCGATCTGCACCGCTGGCGCTCCCGCGAGGAAGTCGAGTCGATGGCGAACATGTACTTCCGTTTCGTCAACCAAGAAACCGCCGACGCCACCCTCGCCACCCTCCACCCGGCCCTTGTCCACCACAAGCGCCGCGGCCGCCCAACGGCAGCACGATCGCGGTGACATCGCTGACGCCTCAACCCCGCCGAAACCCCCTCCGCCT
>CAYLSV010000048.1:0-19590 GCA_964386435.1 uncultured Tepidisphaerales bacterium | reverse complement strand
GGGGCTTCACCCGCAGTGCGGTGCTGCCCCCGTCCGTGAAGCCCCGCCTCCACGAGGCGGAGGCGGTTTCAGCGACGCCCGAAGATCGAGGCAGACGAGGGTGCAAGCTGCTGTGAGCGATTACCGATCCGGCCGTAGCCCCGCCGTTACCACGGCGGTGGGGGCCCCTCGCGCGTTCGCCCTGCTCGACCGTCGCCTTCGCGTGCGTCGCCAAAACCCCCTCCGCCTCGTGGAGGCGGGGCTTCACGACGAGGGACCGATTGAGAGTCGCTCGATCGTCGCGTGGGGTGCCACGCGGATCATGACCGGGCAAACGGCGTCGTCACTGCGGATCGCCGATCCGCAGCTACAACCGTGTCCGCACGGATCTCGACGCGTCTCGGGTGATCGCTCCTCACCCGCCGGGCGGGCGGACACGGCGAACCTCGCCAATCTTCACGGAAAAAGCCGATTCACCGCCACGGCGAAGTGGGGCAGCACGTTCTCGGCCCGCAGCGTCTGCTCGCCGGCCACGCGGTAGGTGGTGCGGTCGGGGTGGTGGACGACGACCGCCCGCGCCTCGGGCTGGACCTCCCACACCAGCCGCGCCCCGGCATCAAGGTACTCGGCGATTTTGCGGTCGATGTCGAACGCCGTGTCCGTCGGCGAGACGATTTCGACGCACAGGTCCGGGCAAACGTCGAACCAGTCATCGGTCAGCTCCCGCCCGCCGAGCCGGGCGAAGGTGACGAACGACACGTCGGGCCGCCGCCCGCGACGGGGCTCATCAGGGTTGATCTTGATCAGCCCCTCGACGCCGACGATGCCGATCGGATCGTCCTCCTGCGATTCATCAAGGAAGCGGCCAACCTTGTTCTGCGTCACGCGTTCTCGCCAAGCCATGGGTTCCTTCTCCACCGGCACGCCATCAATTAATTCCATGCGCTCCGCCCTCGGCAGCCGCACGAACTCGGCGAGGGTCAGCGTCTTCGGTGGGGCGTCGAGGAGGGCCATGGCAGCGGTCATCCTAGCTCAAGTTTGTGACCCAGCATGAGCCGGCGAAGGCTCACTTGGTCGTGGGTGTTCATGGCGAGCGTGATGACCGTGGTGCGGCCGGTCGGCGTGCGGCCGGTGAGATGGCCGTCGGCGGCGAGAGTGAAGTGATCCGGCCATCGCTGGCGGCGCGGGTCGAACAGCGGCTCGATCCGGTCGGTTTGGCGGTCGATGCCGGTGAGGTTCGGGCCTTTGTGCAGGTTGCACGTCGGGCACGCCCATGCCAGGTTGTCGAGTTCGTCGCCGCCGCCGTGCTGGGTGGCGCGGATGTGCTCGACGTGGAACGGCACCGGGAAGACGAGCTGCGGCAGCCGGCAGTATTCGCATCGCTCGCCGGCCCGCTCGATCACGGCTCGGCGTGTCATGGGCCGAACGCTCACCCCGCCGCCCCGGCCGGAGCTTGTGCGTTGAGCGTCGCCAGCGCCTTCACCCGCAGCCGTGCCAAGACGTGGCCGACGCGCAGGTACGCCTCCAATTCCTCCCGCTCGCCCACGCCCAGTTCGCCCAGCTCGGCCCGTTCGTTGAGCGCCCGCACCCGCGCCTCGTCCGCCGACGGCAACGACCACCGCATCACCGCCGTCGCCTCCGCGTGGGACATCGGCCCGTCCGACTCGATCACGCGCCGCAGCACATCGCTCTCGTGCAGGGTGGCCATCGGACGATCCTATTCACCGCTCAACCGCCGGCTTCTCGAAGAACATCAAATGCTGTTGCGGCAGCACGTCCAGCGTCTCGACGTGAATCAGGCCGGCGGCGGTCATTTCTTTGATCGCCTGCCGCTCGGTCATCTTGTGCAGCGGCTTGATGCGGACGGCGGGGTCTTCGGCGCGGTACTCGATCAGCGCCACCCGGCCGCCGGGCTTGAGGCCGTTCACGATGCCGGTCATCATCTCGGCGGGGTGGCTGAACTCGTGGTAGGCGTCGACCATCAGCACCAGGTCCACCGCGCCCGCCGGCAGCTTCGGGTCGTCGATCTGGCCGAGGATCGGCTCGACGTTGGTCAGGCCCAACTCGCGTTCGCGGCGGTCGAGGATCGCCAGCATCTCCGGCTGGATGTCCACCGCCAACACCCGCCCCTCGGGCACCCGTGGGGCAAGGCGGAACGTGAAGTATCCCGTCCCCGCGCCAATGTCGGCGACGACGTGATCCGGCTCGAGCCCAAGGTTGTCGATGAGCAGCGCCGGCTTCTCCTCGGCCTCCCGCCCCGGCCGCTCCAACCACCCGGCCCCCAGGTGCCCCATCACCCGGCTGATCTCCCGGCCCATGTACACCTTGCCGATCCCGTCCCGACTCGGCTCGACATACTCATAAACCGGCCCCGGTTGAGACGTCGGGGCGAGCAGAAGCATCGACAGCAGCAGGGCGGGCAAGGGCATGGGCAACCCATGCTACGAGCGGCGTGCCGCGACGCTCACCAGCGCCGAAACTCGTAGATCGTGCGGCTTAACTCGCCGCCGGTGAGGTGTTCGCTGCCGATCTGCGCTTTCACCGGCCAGCGGTCGTGCGGGTCGAGTTCCCAGGTTGCCTCGCGGGCTACCTCGACGTTTGCCACCACGTCGGCGACGCCGACGCCCAGCGGCTGGTCCTCATCGAGATCGAGACTTGCCCGCACGGCCTGTTCGAGGTCGTTACGGTCGGGATCGCGCATCACGTCGATGAGCGTCACGACGCCAGCCCCATCGACCACGGCCTCCACGTCGCGCTCCACATCAATTTCGATTCGTGGAAGCTGTGGCAGGTTCAGCGGGATCGAGAGCCGACTCCGCATCACGGTTGACTCGTCCGGCTTCACGTTGAGGGCGTAGGCCCGGAGCAGCAGCGTTGCCCGCTCGGCCACGCGGTGAATCGCCGACCCGTCGACGGCTGCCCGCAGCTCGGCGGCCTCCTTCGGAGTAGACGCCTTGTCGATTGCCACGTCTATCTGTTGGCGAACCGCGTCCTCGTTGAGGAGCCCGATCAGCTTGCCATCAACGGCGTAATGCAGATCGAACTGCAGACCATCGGCCGCCCGCACCATCGGCATTACGTGGGGCCGCATTGCCCGCAGCGCCCGCTCGTTTTGCTCGCGTGAGCGGCCCGGCTGCTCCAACCGCACCAGCCGCAGCGGGCCCCGCGTCCATCGCACCACCCACCCCGCCTCACCCGGCGGCGGGGGGTGCATCTCCACTTCGATCCGCACCTCGCCGGTCAGCGTCGTCTCCTCGCCGAACCGAATCTCGGTCCGCGTCTCGGTGAGCCGGAACTCCGTGCGGCTGCCCGCCTCCGGCACCGGCCACGGCGGCCCAGGATCGGCGGCGCCCGGCCGCGGCATCACCAGCCAGACGAGCCACACGAGTGCCAAGATCGGGTGCATTACGCCGCGACCGTAACAACGCGGCACCGGATTTGCCACCCGCCCGGCATGGCCGACACCACCCCGACCGACGACCCCCGCACGCCGCCCGAGAAACCCGCCGAGCTCCAACAAAGCCAGCAGCAGGACGGCCCCCCGCCGGACGACAAGGCGGCGCAGGAGCAAAAAGTCAACCTCGAGGACAACGCCGCCCCGACCAAGCCCAACGTCGTGCAGGGCGAGAACGTCAACCGGGCGTGAAGGGTTGTTGGTCCTTTGTTCTTTGTCCTTTGTCCTTCGTAATCAAGAACAAAGGACAAAGAACCAAGGACCAACCACCTCACTCCCACTTTGCCCGCAGCTTCGCGGCGGTCCAGCCGCCGGGGGGGACGGGTTCGGTCCGCAGGGCGCGTACGTCGCCGGGCTCGATTGGCGGGCTGTTGTTGCCGAAGTGGCTGCGGACGTAGGTCAGCACGGCGGCGAGTTGCTCGTCGGAGAGCTGGCGGTGGCTGGGCATTTGGTTGAGGTACGTGCGGCCGCGGACGACGATCGGACCGTGGAGGCCGCCGAGGAGGATGCGGATGGGCGTCTGCTTGTCGCGGTTGACCCACTTGGTCTGCGCCAGCGGCGGGTAGGCCGGCGGGTCGCCCTGGCCGTCGGCGGCGTGGCAGATCAGGCAGTTCTCCACGTACACATCGGCCCCCAGCCGCGGCATGTCGAGCTTGCCATCGGGCAATCGGTAATCGGCCAAATCGTCGCCGCCCGACCCGGCCCCGAGGATCAGCGCCACCACGCCCACCACCCCGAGCACGGCCACCGCGCCCATCGTCTTCGCGAGCATCGCACCACGCCGCTTCACATCGAATCATTCGCCGCAAACAAGCCGCAGGTTCCGCGACGCTTCGCCACAGCAACGCGTACCCGGCGGGTGAATCTGAAGACGACCGCACCGACACCCGCTCGCACCGCAGGCGCAGCACCGCGGCTCTACCGTCGCCCTCGCGTGCGTCGCTGAAACCCCCACCGCCGTGGTAACGGCGGGGCTACGCACGCGGTCCAGTTCGCCGGGCCTCCGCACATCGCACGTTTGACGAGGCATCACTCCCGTGCGTAGCCCCGCTGCCCACGCAGCGGTGGGGGTTTCAGCGACGTTCTCCGAAGCGACGGTTTGGCAACGCGAACCACCCAGGATTCCCCACCGCTGCGGTGACGACACGGCTTCGCCGGCGATCCACGTTGCCAGGTTCTGGCGGGTTGCGCGTCCAACAATGAATCATGCAGGACGCCGTGCCGGTGGCGGGGTTGATCGATGTCGCCGAGGCGAAGCGGCGGGTGGACGCGGTGGCGATCGGGCCGCCGAGGCTGGGGGCGGGCGAGGTGCTGGCGGTTGATGCGGCTTGCCCGGTTGACGCGCCGCCTTGGGACAAGTGCCTGATGGACGGCTTCGCCGTGCGGGCGAGCGACTTGCCCGGTGCGCTCACCATCACCGGCGAAGCGGCGGCGGGACACGACGGCGGCACGGTGCGAGCGGGGCGGGCCGTGGCGGCGATGACCGGGGCGCCGTTGCCCGGCGGGGCCGACGCGGTGGTGCCGATCGAATGGTGCGCCGTGGTTGGCGATCGGGTGAGCGTGGACCGCCCGGTGCCGGTCGGGCACGCCGTGGCCAAACGCGGCAGCGATCGGCGGGCGGGCGACGTCGTGCTGCGGCAGGGCACGCGGCTCACCCCGGCCCGGCGGGCGGCGCTGGCCCACCTCGGCAACGACTTGCCGACCTACGCCCGGCCCACGGTGGCGCTTCTGACCACGGGCGACGAACTCGTGCCGCCGGACGTTGAGCCGAGCGGGCCGCAAATTCGGGACACGTCGTTCGACATGCTCGCCGATTTGCTGGCCGGGCCGCTGGGGTGCGAGGTGGTGGGGCGGCATCCGCGGGTGCCGGACGATCCGGCGGCGCTGCGGTCGACGATCGAGGCGGTCACGGCCAACGTGATCTTCATTGCCGGCGGGGTGAGCATGGGCGGGCGGGACCACGTGCCGAATGTGCTGGAAAAACTCGGTTTCGAGCCGATCATCACGAAGCTGCGGATGCGGCCGGGCAAGCCGTTTCTGCTGGCCAAGCGGGGCGGTCAGTTCGTTGTCGGCTTGCCGGGCAACCCGGTGAGCGGGTTCGTCTGCACGCTGGTGCTGACCGGGCGACTGCTCATGCGGCTGGCCGGGGCGTCGCCCGAGTCGGCCGCGCCGGAGGTGGCAATGCCGCTGGCCGAACCGCTGACGAAGGCGAACGGGCCGCGGCTGTTTTACCAACCGTGCCGCCTGACGCCCGGCGGCGTGGTGCCGCTGCGGTGGGTGGGCAGCGCCGACGTCTTCACCCTCGCCGACGCTGACGGGCTGCTGGTCCGCCCGGCCGACGATTTGCCACGGGAGGCGGGGGCGCTCGTGTCGGTCGTGGTGTTGCCGCGGTGAGACTTTGATAGTCGGCAACGTCGCTGGCACCCCCACCGCCACGTAGCGGCGGGGCTACGCCCGTTGCCTAAGTGAGTTGAGAAGCGTGTGTAGCCCCGCCGCTACGCGGCGGTGGGGGTTTCAGCGATGTTGCATAACATTCGAGTTCACCCGAGTAAGCCGCGTTGGCGGAGGTAGTTGAGCACCACCGTCTCGAACGGCACATCGGTGCCGGCGAACATGTAAGTCCCGCCGCGGCGGCTGATGTAGTTCTTGAGTTGCAGGCAGTAGGCGTTGAGGTTCTGCTTGTACTTTTTGATCAAGGGGCCGGTGACGCTCACCTCGGCGGTGTCGGCGTCTTCGAGGTCGACGAGTTTGAGGTCGCCCTTGAGGTCGGGGTTGATCTCCTGCGGGCTGAGCACCTGGACGGCGAACAAATCGTACCGGCCGCCGGCGAGGTAGCGGAGGCCGTTCTCGAAGCCGCTTTTGTCGAAGAAGTCGCTGACCACGACGCAAATGCCCTTGGCCCGGTTCTTGAGCGCGAACCGCCGGCAGCCGGCGTCGAAGTCGCTGGAACCGCCCACGGGCAGCTTGTCGAGGAAGTCGATCGCCTGCCGCACCTTCCGCCGCCCCCGCAAGTGGCCGCTGTCGGCGACGAGGCCGTCGGCGAGGGCACCAATAGTCACGCGATTGTAGTTCACGAGGCCGACATACGCCAGGGCGGCGGCGAGTTGTTTATTGTAGAACGCCTTGTTCGGTTCGCCGTAGTCGGTGCTGCCGCTGGTGTCGACTAAAATGTACAAGGCCATGTCCTCTTCTTCCAGGAACAGCTTGAGGAACAGTTTGTCGAGGCGGGCGTAGATGTTCCAGTCGATGAAGCGGAGGTCGTCGCCGACGACATAGTTGCGGTAATCGGCGAATTCGACGGATTGGCCGCGGCGTTTGCTGCGGCGTTCGCCCTTCATCTTGCCTTGGAGGATCTTGCGGCTGACGACGTCGAGCCGGTCGAGCTTGGCCATGAAGCCGGGGTCGAGCCGCAACGGCGGCAGCTTGCTGGCGCGGGGGGCGGGTTGGGCGGAGGCGGTCAAGGGGTGTCCTTTGTTGTTTGTCCTTTGTCCTTGGTTGTTAGCTGTGGACGGACAACGGGTTGCGGCCATGTTGTGAATTTCGCCGACGAAGGCAATTGGGTGACGGGCGCGTGACCAAGAACAAGTGACAAAGAACTAAGGTCCACTCACCAACTCCTCGATCAACCCCGCCAGCGCCTCTTCCTCGTTCGTGCCGATGGTTCGTTTGGCAAGTTGTTTGATCTCCGGCGGCGCGTCGCCCATCGCGACGCCGAGGCCGGCGTGTTCGATCATGTGGCGGTCGTTGTGGTCGTCGCCGACGGCGACGATCTGCTCGCCTCGGATGTCGGCTTGGTCGGCGATGTGCTGGATGCCGCCCCATTTGCTGACGCCGTTGGCGAAGATTTCGACGAGCGTGGTGCCGAGGTCGCGGACGGTGATCTGGTGGAGGTAGATTTGATCGCCGAGTTCCTGCCGGAGGTTGGCGACGAAGGCGGCCATCTGGGCGTGCTGGCCCAGGGCGTTGATGCGCAGGGTGTGTTCGTGGACGGCCGGGTCGGTCAAATCCGGCGTGTCGGCGACGACGGCGCCCATGCTCGCCCACCACGCGGTGCGGGCCGGGTCCATCGTCGGCGTGCTCGGCACGAGGTAGTCGCCGCCGGTGCTGGTCGGGTCTTGCAGCGCGGCCGGCGGGATGTTGTGGACGAGAACGTGGCGGCAGACCGCGGCGGCGATGGTCGGCGGCATGTGGCCGCGGATAATCGTCTCGCCGGTCGGGTGGTGGCTGACGAGCGCCCCGTTGGCGAACACGCCCGGCCCCTCGTGGCCGGCGGCGTCCATCACGCGGCGGCTCTCGGTGTAGCTGCGGCCGGTGGCGAAGGTGACCAGCCACCCCGCCGATCGGGCGGCGTCCAGGGCGCGGCGGGTCCGCGGCGGGACGGTGCGGCCGTCGGGGGCGAGCGTGGTGCCGTCGAGGTCGAGCGCGAGCATGCGGTACTCCATGACGGCCGTAGACTACGGGCATGGGCTACACGCTGCGCGACAAGCGGACGGTGTTCAGCGGCAAGAAGGTCGACCTGGAGCTCCACACGCTCATCGACGACGACGGCAAGAAGCACGAGCGTGAAGTCGTCAAACACCACGGCGCGGTCATCGTCCTCGGTTTGACCGACAACGGCGAGGTGCTGCTCATCAAGGTCCACCGCTACCCGGCAGGGAAGGCGCTGTGGGAGCTGCCCGCCGGCACGCTGGAGCCCGGCGAAGATCCGCGGAACTGCGCCGGCCGCGAGCTGCAGGAGGAGACGGGCTACCTGGCCGACCGCGTGGAGCCGATGGGCTGGTTCTACACCTCGCCGGGCATCCTGACGGAGAAGATGCACGCCTTCGTGGCGACCGGCTTGGAGGCCGGCGAGCAGGCGCTGGAGGAGGGCGAAGAGATCACGGTCCACCCGACGCCGCTGGTCGAATGTCTTGAAATGATCGAGCGGGGCGAGATTGTGGACGGCAAGACGATGGTGGCGCTGTTACGATACGAGCGGCAGCAGCGAGCCGTTGGCAAGGAGTAAATCATGGCGTGGGAAGACCGCGACTACGCGCCGCGTGACAACAACTCGAACTTCGGCAGCAACCCGTTCCTGTGGCTGATCGCCGGGCGGGTGCCGTTGTTCGAGGTGTTCGGCATCCGGGTGGTGGCGCACGCGTCGATGCTCGTCATCAGCGTGCTGGTGCTGCTGTTCGGCACGCCGTTCGGGACGACGGTGCTCGACCGGCTGACGTTCGTGATCGTGCTGTTCGGCGTGGTGCTGCTGCACGAGTTCGGGCACGCGTTTGCGGCGCGGTGGTCGGGCGGGTCGGCGAGTGAGATCGAGCTGACGCCGCTGGGCGGGTTGGCGCTGGTCATGCCGGGCAAGGGGTGGTGGCGGCACACCGTCACCGTGGCCGGCGGGCCGTTGGTGAACGTGGTGATCTGCCTGGTGTGTGCGGTCATCCTGCTGCTGAGCGTCGGGTTTTTCCCGCTGGGGCCGTTCAGCTTTTTCTTTGATTGGGGCAACGACACCGAGCGGCCGGCGTGGTTCGCCGCCTCCATCGGCAACGTGGCGTTCTACGCGTACTACGTCTACTCGATCAGCTACTTCCTGCTGCTGTTCAATTTGCTGCCGTTCTTCCCGCTCGACGGCGGGCAGCTCGTGCAGGGCATTGGCTGGCGGTACGTCGGGTGGTTCCGGGCGACGCTGTTCGCCACGGCGCTCGGCATGGTGGGCGGCGTCTTGATGGTCATGTACGGCATCGCCTCGGCGAGCTTGCTGGTGGCGCTGATCGGCATCACGCCGGTGTTCTTGACGAGTTTCCAGCTTCGCCGCCAATTGAAGGCCGAGGGGGAGTGGGCGTTTTCCGAGATGGAAGAGCCGGATTACGCCGCGAGTTTGCGGGACGACTACGACGACAAGCCGACCCGGGCCGAGCTGCGGCAGCAGCGGCGGGAGGAGCGGGCCGAGGCCAAGCGCCGCGCCATCGAGGCGGCCGAGGCCGAGGAGCTGGACCGCGTGCTGGCCAAGGTCGGCGCGAGCGGCTTGGACTCGCTGAGCAAAAGCGAGCGCCGCGTCCTGGAAGACGCCACCGCCAAGCGCCGGGGCGGCTGATTTCGTCCGCCCGAAAGTCAAGCTGCAAAGTGTCGTAGCCGATGCGACGGGCATGGTGAAGTCCAACCAGTCGTGCCCCTCCTCCGCCGTTCCCACCCTGCTCGAGCCGCTGGAGGGCCGGCGGTTGTTGGCGGTGATTGCCGTCGATTCGCTGCTGGACACGGTGGACCCGAACGACAACGTGACGACCTTCCGCGAGGCCGTCGCCGACGCGGCGGCGGGGGACACCATTGACCTCACCGGCCTCGCCGGGACGATCACGCTTGGCAGCACGATCGACCTCGACAAGGACCTGACGCTCACCGGCCCCGGAGCGGATCAACTGGCGATCACCGGCGGCGGGGCCCTCTCGATGATCGTGCAGACGGCCGGCGACGTCACCGCCAGCGGCTTCACCCTCCGCGACTCTGGGGCGAGCGGGTGGTTTATCAGCAGCGGCGACACGACGCTGCGGCAGTTGGTCATCACCGGCTCGGACGAAGCCGGCGTCGTCGCCGGCCCAAGCGGCGGCGCGCTGGAGCTCGACGGCGTCAGCCTGATCGGCAACGGCGTGAGCGGGTTGTCCCTCTTTGGCAGCGCTTCGGCCACGGTGGCCAACAGCACGTTTGCCAACAACACGACCGACAACATCACCTTCAAGGGCGGCGGCATCACCGCCCGCGGCGACGTCGACCTCACGCTCGTCAACAACACGATCACCGCCAACGACGGCGGCGGCGTGCAACTAGGCTACCGCGACGACGTGTTCACCGGCGAGCTGTCGATGACGAACAACCTGATCGTCGGCAACACCAACGGCCCCGGCTTCGAGATCGTCGCCAGGGACCAAGGCAGCCAGGTGTCGAGCCTCGCGGCCATCGGCGGCGCCGGGCACAACGTGCTGGGCACGCTGCTCCACTTCGTGAACGACATGACCGGCCACCCCAGCGTCGCGGCGGCCGGCGGGCCGCTGATGACCGACGGCGTCGACGGCAACCAGCTCGGCGCGACCACCGCCGACGTGAAGTTCCACGATTTGGGCCTCTACGGCGGCAGCCTGCCGGTCATCCCGTTGCAGCCGGGCAGCGTCGCCATTGACGTCGGCCACGCCTCGGCCAGCCCGACCGACCAACGCGGCTCGCTGCGCAACAACGCGCCCGACGCCGGCGCGTTCGAGTTCGCGCCCCGCACCCTCGTGGTCGACTCGCTGCTGGACACGGTGGATGCGACCGACAACGAGACCACGTTCCGCGAAGCCGTCGCCAACGCCGCCCCCGGCGACACGATTGACGCCACCGGCCTCAACGGCACGATCGAGGTCGAGCAGCCGTTCAGGTTCTCGAGCGACCTGACGGTTCTCGGCCCAGGCGCCGACCAGCTCACCATCGACGGCAACGGCGTGGCGACCCGGCTTCTCCTCCACCTCGCGGGCGATTTTGCGGTGTCGGGCCTCACGCTGACCGGCACCAATCAAGGCTTAATTTCCATCGCGGGCTCGGCCACGCTGACCGGCGTCGCGGTAATCGGGAACGACAGCGCGGGAATCATGATTCAGGGGACCGCCGTCGTCACGGTGGTCGATTCCCTGCTGGCCGATAACACGTCGGCCGGGATTGATGCCTCGGGAACGTCGACGTTGCATTTGCGCAACTCGACGCTCATCAACAACGCCGTTGACACCGTCTCCCTCGGTGCCGGCGTCACGGCCAGTGGTTCGGCGGACGTCACGCTGACCAACAACACCATCACCGCCAACCGCGGCGGCGGCGTGCAGGTGGGCAACCACGTCGACCCCTTCCAGGGCAGCCTCTCGATGACGAACAACCTCGTCGTCGGCAACACCTTCGGCGACGACGTCGAGGTCGTCGGGGCAGACCAGGGCGGCAACGTCTCCAACATCACGGCCATCGGCGGCGACGGGCACAATCTGATCGGCACGCACGGTCAATACATCGCAAACGGCGACGTCTTCAACACCAACATGGCCGACGCGGCCGGCGGGGCGTTGCTCATCGACGGCGTCGACGGCAACCAGGTCGGCGTGACGCTGGCTGATGCCAAGCTCGGGACGCTGGGCGATCACGGCGGGGCGACCCAAACCGTGCCGTTGCTCGTCGGCAGCCCGGCGATCAACGCGGCGCATAGTTCGGCCTCGGCGACCGACCAGCGGGGCCAAAGCCGCCAGGGCGTGCCGGATATCGGGGCGTTCGAGTACGTCACGCCCAACGTCCTGCCGACGTTCGGCACCACGGCGCTGCCGGTGGTGACGGTGGGGCAGAAGTACAAGACCCAGATCGTTGCCACCGACGCCGACCTCGGCGACACGCTGAGCCTGGTCGGGCAGAACCTGCCCGACTGGCTGACGCTCGAAGACCACGGCGACGGCACGGCCACCCTCGTCGGCACGCCGCCGCACAGGGGCGATGCGCAGTCGATCCAGCTCCGCGTCAGCGACGGCCGGGCGACGGTTGACACGACGATGAGCCTCGCTTTCCGCCTGCCGATCGCCGAGGTGGTGGACGACGTGCTGTACGTGCTGGGCCGGCCCTTCGCCGAGGACATCAGCGTCTTGGAGCACCGCGGCCAAGTCCGCGTGACCCGCGGCAACGAGCAACGCGACTTCGACCCGACCAGCTTCAGCGGCATCCGCATCAGCGGCATGGGCGGCGGCGACACGATCCGCGCCGAGGTCGGGCAACAACCCGTCACCGTCATCGCCGGGACCGGCGACGACGACATCGTGACCGGCGCCGGCGACGACCGCATCTATGCCGGCGACGGGGCCGATACGATCGATGTCGGCAACGGCGCGAACCACGTCTTTGCCGGTGCGGGCAACGACACGGTGATGGCCGGCGACGGCGACGACGTGCTGCGGGGCGCGGCCGGCGACGACGAGTTGCACGCCGGCGGCGGGACCAACGAGCTGCGTGGCCACGACGGCCACGACACGCTCACCGCCCTCACCGGCCGCGGCAAGTTTTGGGGCGGGGCGGGCCACGACACCATGACCGGCGGCAACAGCGCCGACTGGTTCGCCGGCCACGACGGCAACGATCACATCTTCGCCCGCGGCAGCCGCGACGTCCTCCACGGCGGCGACGGCACCGACACCGCCGACCGCGACGACCGCGACGTGCTCACCGGCATCGAGCAGTTCAGCTGAATCGGGCCAGACATCGTGGCATCAACAACGGTCAAGGCGTGCGGCGACGGTGCCGAACTAAGGAACATGATGCCCACCCATTGCCGCCGCCCGTGCCTGATCGAGCCGTTGGAAACCCGCCGGCTGCTGGCGACGATCACGGTCGACTCGCTGCTGGACAAGGTCGACGCCAACGATGGCGTGACCACCCTCCGCGAGGCGATCCACGACGCGGCGGCGGGCGACACGCTCGACCTGACCGGCCTCGCCGGCACCATCACGGTGGGCAGCGCCTTCGAGGTCAGCCGCGACCTCACCCTCCTCGGCCCCGGCGCGAAGCAGCTCACCATCGACGGCCGCTACGTGAGCTATCTCGATCCGCTGTTCAACCAAACCAACGGCGACGTCGCGGTGTCCGGCCTGACCCTGAGCGGGGCAACTGCCCAAGGCTGGCTCGCCACCGGCGGGACGGTGAGCCTCTCGCAGGTCGCGCTGACCAAGCACGGCGTCGGCCTGAGCGCGTACCACGGCGTCGACGTGACGATCACCGACTCGTGGATCGCGGACAACAACCGCACCGGCGTGCTCGCCCAGGACTCGGTGACGCTCGTCGTCAGCAACTCGACCTTCACCAAGAACGGCTTGGGCCGCGATACCTACGGCATCACCACCGGCGGCGTCGTCGTGTCCCACCAGGTCGCCGCCACGCTGACCAACAACACCTTCGCCGGCAACGACCGGGGCATCATGACCGGCTGGTCGGAGGGGGCACAGTCGTTCACCGGGTCGCTGGCGATGACCAACAACCTGCTCGCCGGGGACTTTTTGACCATCAACGGTTCGCCGGTCACCGGCAGCAGTCGGCACGACCCCAACCTGACCCAAATCGGCGGCCACGGCCACAACGTCGTCGGCCGCTACATGCACTCCGTCTACAACCCGGACATGGGCGGGTTCGTCTTCGCCAGCAACCCGCCGCTGATCGTCGACGGCGTCGATGGCAACCAGGTCGGCGTGAATCTGGCCGATGTCAAGGTCGGGGCGGTGGGCGACCATGGCGGGCCGACGCCGACCGTGCCGCTGTTGCCCTTCAGCCCGGCCATCAACGCCGGCTACAGCCCCGCCTCGGCCGCCGACCAGCGCGGCGTCGCCCGGCAGGGCGGGCCCGACATTGGGGCCTTCGAGTACACGTTCGTCGACTCGCCGCCGGCGTTCAGCACGACGACGCTGCCGCCGATCAACGTCGGCCGCGACTACGCCGCCACCGTCGCCGCCGTCGACCCGGACGCCGGCGACACGCTGGCCCTCACCGCCACGAACCTGCCGGGCTGGCTCACCCTGACCGACCACGGCGACGGCACCGCCAGCCTCGCCGGCACGCCGCCGCACCAGGGCGGGTCAATGCCGATCGACCTTCAGGTGTCCGACGGGACGAAGACGACGACGGCGACGCTCGCCCTCGCCTTCCGCGTGCCGGTGGCGGAGGTCGAGGACGGCGTGCTCCACGTCGCCGGCCGGCCGCAGGCGGAGTCGATCCAGGTCCGCAAGTTCGGCGACCAGATTCGCATCACCCGCGACGGCGACCACCGCCACGTCCCGCTGGCCGGCGTCACCGGCGTGGCGCACTGCGTGACCGTCGCCAACGCCACCAGCGGCCTCGAGCTGCTGCTGCGCGCCACCGACGTGCGCGTCATGGGCATGGGCGGCGACGACACCCTGACCGCCGGCGTCGGGAGTTTGCCCGTCACCGTCGTCGGCGGGACGGGCAACGACACGATCCAGACCGGCGCCGGCGACGACCTGGTGACCGCCGACGCGGGGAACGACCACGTCAGCACGACCGAGGACCTGCCCGGCCAGCCCGACGGCGACGACCGGGTCTACGGCGGCGACGGCCACGACACGATCGACGTGGGCCACGGCAACAACAGCGTCTTCGCCGACAACGGCAACGACACCGTCACCAGTGGTGCCGGCAACGACACCCTCCGCGGCGGCTTCGACGACGACTCCCTCAACGGCGGCGACGGCACCGACGAACTCCGCGGCCACTATGGCGACGACACCCTCACGATCACCGCCTACGGCACCCTTTGGGGCGACGAGGGCAACGACACCCTCACCGGCGGGTACGGCGGCAGCACCCTAATCGGCGGCGACGGCAACGACGTTCTGTGGAGCGACACCGACTTCGACACGATCCAGGGCGGCGACGGCTTCGACACCCTCTACTCCGACGACGACGGCTCCAACGACGGCGTTTTCGCGTCCGGCATCGAAAACTTCGCGTGACGTCCGCCGCACCCCGTCATAAAATGCCGCCGTGCTGACGCGTCAGAGCATTCTCGATCAGCGCGAGCCGATCCTCGAAATCGCCCGGCGACACGGCGCGACGAAAACCTGGCTCATCGGCTCCGTCGCCCGCGACGAAGCCGACGAAAAGTCTGACGTCGACTTCCTGGTCCGCCTCGGACCCGATTGCTCGATCTACGACCAAGGCGGCATCGCCCTCGACCTCATGGACATGCTGGGCGTCCACGTCGATGTGGTTTCCGAAGGCGCGCTCCGGGGCCGGTTCGGCCGGAAGATTCGACGGGAGGCGGTGCCCCTTGAGGAGTGACCGCCTGCGCCTGCTCGACGTCCGGGACTCGCTCGATGTGATCGCGGCATACCTGCCGCCGGATCGTGCGACATTTGATGCCGATGAGCCGCTGCAATCGCACCTCTACCGCCACCTGCAGATCGTCGGCGAGGCGATGTGGAAGGTATCGAAGCCGCTCAAGGAGGCCCACCCACAGGTGCCATGGCGGCAGATCCAGAGCATGCGGCACATCATGGTCCACGACTACTTCGACATCGATTGGGAGGTCGTGTGGCGGGCGGCGACAACGCATGCCCCGGCACTACGACCCGACGTGGAGAAGATGTTGGCCACACTACCGCCGGACGAGGACGAAGAAGGCGACGGCTGATTTCGGCAGGAATGAACGGGCGGCGTCGGGTAGATTGTCCTCGTGACCACCGGCCGCGCCTATCAGCAGTGCATCGACCCCGTTTGCGGCAAGACCTTCGGCACCGACCAGGTCAAGCTGCTGTGCGATTGCGGCAGCTTGCTCGACGTCCGGTACGACTGGGACCGGCTGCCGCTGCCCAAGTCGATGGCCTACTTCGAGCACCGCTGGGCCAGCAAGGGGACGCACACCACCGGCAAACTCGACTTCTCCGGCGTCTGGCGGTTCCGCGAACTGCTGCCGTTTTTCAACACCGACGAAGACATCGTCTCCATCGGCGAGGGCCGGACGATCCTACAAACGGCCGACCTCCTGGCCGACCACGTCGGCATGAAGCGGGGGCACCTTCAGCTTCAGTACGAGGGGCTCAACCCGTCCGGCAGCTTCAAGGACAACGGCATGACCGCGGCGTTCACCCACGCCAACATGGTTGGGGCCCACAAGGTCGCCTGCGCCAGCACCGGCAACACCTCGGCGTCGCTCGCCATGTTCGCCAGCCACGCCGAGATGCACGGCATCGTCTTCATCGGCTCGGGCAAGATCGCCTTCGGCAAGCTGAGCCAGGCACTCGATTACGGCGCGACGACGCTGCAAATCCAGGGCGACTTCGACGCCTGCCTGCGGCGGGTGCGGCAGGTGGCCAAGGACGTGCCGGCGCTGGGCATCTACCTGATGAACAGCGTCAACCCGTTCCGCCTCGAGGGGCAGAAGTCGATCATGTACCGCATCCTCGAGGCCCGCGACTGGCAGCCGCCGGACTGGGTCATCGTGCCCGGCGGCAATTTGGGCAACTGCAGCGCGTTCGGCAAGGCGTTCATCGAACTCAAGGAACTGGGGCTCATCGAGAAGATCCCGCGGCTGGCCGTCATCAACGCAACCGGGGCCGACACGCTCAGCCGGCTCGTCAACCACGACGGCCTGACGTGGACCGAGGGTCGGCACGACGCCGGGGCGGTTGAGCGGTTCTACGGCACCATGGACGCCGAAGGCCGGCGGGCGGCGACCGTCGCCAGCGCCATCGAGATCGGCCGGCCAGTCAATTTGCCCAAGGCGCTGCGGGCGCTCGACGCGATGGACGGCGTGGTCCGCGACGTCGACGACGACCACATCCTCGAATGCCGGGCCATGGTCGCCCGCTACGGCTTCGGCTGCGAACCCGCCAGCGCCGCCAGCGTCGCCGGACTGCAAGTGCTGCGCGGCGAGAACGTGATCGGCGCGGACGAGGACGTCGTCTGCATCCTCACCGGCCACGAGCTGAAGGACGCCAACGCGACGGTCATGTACCACACCGGCATCGACATGAAGGCCGCCCAGGACCACGCCCCGCGGTCCGAGCCGCACGGCAAGCTGAGCAACATGCCGGTGCCCGTGGCCGACGACCTCGCCGCCATCGTCGAAGCCCTTGGCGGCGATGCGAGCGATTTGCCCGACATCAAACTCACCGACGCCGACGCGGCCGTGCCGGTGAAGGAGTACTGAGCCGCGCTTGGTTTCCGAGCGCCTGACCTGCGGCACGTGGTGCCGCGGCTACCGCAGCATGCGCCCATGGTCTGCCCGCGGTAGCCGCGGCACCACGTGCCGCAGGTCAGGATGAAATGCACGCACCGCCGTTTGTTTGGACAATGTTTGGTTTACACAAACATATGACACCGCGCTGGCGCCGCGGGGTGAAGTCCTTGCCGCGCAACGGGCGGCGCGGGAAGGTGGTCGACCACCCCACATGTTGTGCCGGTTTGGGCCGTCGCCGCGACGGTTGGCACAGACTTCGCCGGGTGGAGGAGACTTCATGGCCGTTGAGAATGCTGCAAATCAGGGGTCGGACGTCGCCGAGGGGCGGCGGTCGACCGTGCCGGGGGGCTTCAGCCAGATGATCAATCGGGCCGTGCGGTCCGGGCGGCTCACGCAGGCCGGGGCGGCGGCGCAGCGGCTTTACCCGTATCTGACGTACTTCGCCGACCCGGCCAACGACCACCGGTTTCAGGTCGGCGTCGCCACCCTCGCCCGGCTGACCGGCGCTGCCCGGCCGACGGTGCGGGGCGGGCTGGATGCGCTGGCCAAGCACGGCCTCATGGCCGTCGAGCAGCCCGCCCGGCCGGGGCGGGACGGGCAGGGCATCCCGGCGATGTGCCGGCTGCTGGTGCCCACCGAGGCCGACGCGGCGGATGTGGCCCTGGTCCGTGGCGCACCAGCCCCCTGGGCCACCGCCGACCAGCCGGGGGCGTCAACCACTGACCGGCCCGCCGTCGCGCCGCGAGCCACCTCCCCGGCGCGCCGCTCGGCAGCCGGGGGGCGCGCCACGCGCCACAAACAAGAGCCCAAGCCTCACGAAACCCCACAAACCCGCGAGCAGGAGCTGGCCGAGAGCGTGGTGTTGTTGCGGGAGGAGGGGGTTGCCGATGCCGCGGCGCTGGAGTTCGCCCACGTCGATCCGCTGCACATCCGGGCGGTGGTGTTGACGGCGCAGGCGAAGCCGGACGTGCGGGACGTGCCGGCGTACGTGGTGAAGTTTCTGCGGATGGGCTGGCGTCCGTCGCCGAAGATGCTGGCCAAGGCGAAGGACGAGCGCGACGCCCCCCGCCGTGCCGAGGCGGCCAAGCAGCGGGAGGCGATGACCCGCCGCGAACTCGCCACCACCCGCCGCACGGCCGACGCCGACCAAGCCGCCGTCGACGCCGCCCTCGCCAACCTGTCGGCCGACGACCTCGCCCTCCTGTTCGAGCAGGCCGTCGAGGACGCCGGCCCCATCGGCCGAATCTACCGCCGCGGCGGCGTGGACCACCCGGCTACCCGGGCGGCGATGGCGAGGTTGTTGGTGTGAGTTGTTGTTGGTCCTTTGTTCTTGGTCCTTTGCCGAAGCGGCGATAGATCAATGACAAAGAACAAAGGACAAATCAACCTTTGAGCCCACTCGTCGCCACGTTCTCCACGAAGTATCGTTGGGCGGCGAAGAACAGCAGCACGCACGGCAGCATGCAGACGAAGCTGGCGGCCATCAGCAGGTTCACGTTGTTGGTCGCGTACTGCCCCTTGAAGGCGTTGAGGGCCAGCGCGAGCGTGCGGTTGTCGGGGCTGTTGAGGTAGATGAGCGGGGCGAGGAAGTCGTTCCACGCCGTCATGAACGTGTAGATGGCGACGATGGCGATCACCGGCAGCGACAGCGGCAGCATGAGCCGCCAGTAGATCGTGAACGCGCTCGCCCCGTCGATGCGGGCGGCCTCCATCAGCTCCTCGGGGATCTGGCTGAAGAACTGCCGGAACATAAACACGAAGAACGGGCTCGCCAACCACATCGGCAAGATCAGCGGCCAGAAGCTGTCGATCATGCCCAGGCTGCGGAACAGCACGAACACCGGGATCATCGTCACCTGCGGCGGCAGCATCAGCGTGCTGAGCATCAAGATGAACAACGGCCCCCGCCCGCGGAACCGGAACCGGGCGAACCCGAACCCGACCAAACTGCTGCTGAGGATCTGCCCGACGACCGACAGCACGGTGACGAACACCGTGTTCGCCAAGGCGTCGGCGAAGTCCATTTGCCGGAGGGCCTCGGGGTAGTTCTGCCACTGCGGCCCGAGCTGGCGGACCTCGTCGTCGCTGATGACCTCGGTGCCGAAGCCGGTGATGAGCTCGCCCGACTGCACGACGGCGTTGGTCGACAGCGAGCTTTTCACCATCCACGTGAACGGCACCAGCAGCAACAAACTCCCGGCAATCAGCAGGATCCAGACGACGAGCCGGGCGAAGTCGAACGGCTTCTTCTCCGCCTCCCCCGGCAACGACGGCTCGTACTCGGCGACCTCGTTGACGCCGGTGGCAACCGTCCCCACCGGCTGCGGCGGGAGCGTGGGGCGTTGGGTGGTGGTGGTCATCGGCATCCTCCACGATCATCAAGGTGCGCCCACACAGAGCCGCGCCCGTGAGGAAGCGGAGCCGGCGCAGCCGG
>CAYLSV010000047.1:0-25778 GCA_964386435.1 uncultured Tepidisphaerales bacterium | reverse complement strand
CGGTCGGACGCGCCGAGCAAGCTCGACGGCTACCCCAGAACCGAACACGCCTCCTACTCCCGCGGCACCGCGCGGGAGGCGGTCAGCAGGGGGCGGACGTCGTCGAGTTGCCAATGTTCGGCGGCGGGTTCGACCGACGCGGCGACTTGGCGAACCTCGGCGAAGGCGTCGGCGGCCGGCGGGTTGAGGCGGAGGCGGGCGCCAATGCTGCCGCGGGCGGCGAGGGTATGGATGTCGTGGATCGCCCGTGTGGCCGCGACCTGGTCGCGGGTGGCGGTGGCGGAGGCGAGGTCGCCTTCGAGGCTGCGGATGCGGTCGAGGGTGGCGGGGGCCGAGGGGTAGTAGATGTAGGCCGCCCCGACCAGCCACGCGGCGACGCCGGCGGGAATCAGCCAGCGGAGCGTCCCGGTCGAAAGGTGTTGGCGGCCAACGCTCTCGCGGCGCGGCAGGAGGAGCAGGACGGCGAGCCCAATCGCCGAAGCGAGCGTGCCGGGGCCGGCGATTTTGGCCCACTGGTTGGTCAGGCCGGCGAGCGTGCCGTCGGGGTGATCGAGGACGTGGTACGGCTGGCTGAGGCCGTCGAAGCCGTGCGAATCTTCCGGCGAGAATGCCACCGCCCGCGGCCCAACCTGCCACGCCAGGATGCCGAGGGCGACGACCGCGAGGAACGTCCCGCCGCCGATCAGGGCCGACCGCCAGCCGACGAGGCGGATGAGCAGCCACGCGGTGCCAAGCGTCACGCCGCCGCCGAGGAGCATGGCCCACGCCGCGCCGCGGTAGACGCCGGTGGAGGCTTCGCCGGCGAACAACGCGGCGTTTGACGGTGTATAGAAGCTCACGAGCGGCACCGCCGCCCCGCCAACGACGTGGCCGGGCGACCAGTCGATCACCGCCCCGCCGACGTAGCTCGGCGGCAGGACGCCCGCGGTCGTCGCGAAGCCGATGAGCCCGATCACCAGCGGCACCACGCTCCGCCCGATCAACGGCCGCGCCTCACCAAGCGCCGGCAGCAGACCGGCGTCGTCGTCACCCACGCTGCCACCTTCGGTCCGCGACCGCACGACCAGGAACAACGCCGCCACCCCCGCCGCGACCATCGCCACGGCCGCCGCCGTCACCGGGATGCCGATGCGGTCGGGCAAATACGCCAACGACAACGGCCCCACCGCCCCGCCAAGCAGCAGCACCGCCGCCACCCCCGCCGGCCGCACCCCGGCCCGCCACGCCATCACCGCCATTGGCAACGCCCCCGCCGCCCCTATTGGCAACGCCACGCACACCGCCGCCGCCGACCACCACCGCCCAAGCCATTGCCGCAACCGCCCGTCGCCCAAGAAGTGCCGCATCAATCCCGCCACCACCACGCCCACCAGCAACTCCGGCAACGCCGCTAGCAACGCCTCGCCCAGCCGCAGCACGAACGTGCCGGCCGCCCAGGCGGCATCAAACGTCGCCACGTCATGGTCCGCGTGGGCCAGAATCATCACACGCCCCCCGGCACCGCGACGCCGCCCAGAATCTCCTCGATCACCAGCCCCACCGGCTCGCCGCCGGTCCCCAGCCGCACCGCCAAACACGGCCCGGCCACCGCCTGCACGTCGTCCGCCGTCACGAATCCCCGCCCGGCGATCGTTGCCCGCGCCTGGGCCAACCGCTGCCAAGTCAGGAGCCCCCGCGGGCTCACGCCGAGCGTCACCCGGTCGTGCCGTCGCGACGCCGCCGCCAGCTCCACGAGGTACCGCCGCACCGCCTCGCCGCAGGGCGTTCGTGCGACCTGCTTCTGCAGCGTCAGAAGCTCGCCCTCCCCCAGCACCGCGCGCCGGTGATAGTGCAAGGGCAGGAATCCGACACGGTCACTTCGCTCGCCGGTGGCCGCCCCCAGCATCGCCAGCTCGTGCTCGGCCGCGGGGTAGCCGACGCTCAGCTTCATGCCGAACCGATCGAGCTGCGCCTCGGGCAGCGGGTAGGTCCCGGCGTGGTCGACCGGGTTCTGCGTGGCGATGACGAAGAACGTCGGCGACAACGCCCGCCGCACGTTGTCGGCCGTCACCTGCCCCTCGGCCATCGCCTCCAACAGCGCCGACTGCGTCCGCGGTGTCGCCCGGTTCACCTCGTCGACCAGCAGCACGTCGCTGAACGCCGGGCCGGGCAGGAACTCGAACTCCCGCGACTTCTGGTTAAACACGCTGAACCCCGTCACATCCCCCGGCAGCAGATCCGGCGTACACTGCAACCGCCCGAACCGCCCGCCCACCGCCGCCGCGAGCGCCTTGGCCAGCGTCGTCTTCCCCGTCCCCGGCAGATCCTCCAACAGCACGTGCGCCCCGGCCAGCACGCAACACAGCACGTGCCCGACGACGCCGTCCTTGCCAAGCAACGCCGCCGAAAGCCGCCGCCGCACGGCGGGGATGGAGGATGAAGAGGTCGTGTTAGTCATCGGGGGGGAACGTGCGGGAGGACAAAACGTTACCAGCAAATCGATCATCGCCGAAACCCCCACCGCCGTGGTAACGGCGGGGCTACGCCCACAGTCGGAGTCGCTGGTAATGGTGCAAGTCATGAAGATGGACGTAGTTCCGTCGCCCGCATCGGGAAGTAGATCCATCAGTGTCATCAGGAACGCGACGAGCGGGAACAGCGTCGATACCGGCCGTAGCCCCGCCGTCACACGGCGGAGGGGGTTTCAGCGATGGCCGCATCAAGGAAAGGTTCATCAGCGTGGTCGCGAACGCCGCGAGCAGGGGCAGCATCGAGACCGGGCGTAGCCCCGCCGCTACGCGGCGGTGGGGGCTTCAGTGATGCCCGCACCTCCTGTCGGGTTCACTGACGAAACGACGCCTGCCGTGCGCAACGTCGCTTTGTTCGGCGTGAACGTGGTGAGGTTTGCCGCGAACGCCCGTTCGTTCGACCCAGACGTCGGTTCGTTCGTTTCAAGTGTTGGCGCGATCGCCTTAAATGTCGGGACGTTCATCGCAACCGTCGGGGCGTGTGGAGAGAATGGCAGTTCATTCGCCCCGAATCGGCCGGCATTCCGAGCGGCGGCGCGGCAGGTGGCTTGCACGCCGGGCGGCGCGGGGACGTCGGTCGGGGCGTGCAGGGCCCAATCGGCGGCGACTGATAATGCCGGGCAGTCGAGCCAGGCGGCGAAGGTTTGGTGCGGCGGCCGGGGGGTGCCGTGGCGGATGGCCCGGCGGTCGAGCAGGCGGAGGGTGCGTCGTACGAGTTGGCGGTCGCTTCGCGCCGGGCGGAGGTGCCAGAGGGCGACGTCGAGGGTGCCGACGATCTGCCGGCGGAGCAGCCAGAGGCCGAGGGCGAGCAGGGCCAGGGCGAGGCCCTTGAGCCAGTGGTCGGCGAGCCAGTCGGCGAGCTTCTGGCCGGCCTCGTCGGCCTGCTGCCACAGCGTCGGCTCGCCGTCGGCAAGGGCGAAGCCGGGGGTGGGCTCGAGGTCGATCCATTGGCCGCCGCGGGCGATGCCGACCTGCTTGTCGTCGCGGCTGCTGACGTACCCGGCCTCGACAGCGAGGCGAATTTGCGGCCAGACGTGGGCGTGCTGCTTGGTGATGATCGCTTGGCCGCTGGCCGGGTCGAGGTCGTCGGCGGACACCTGGTAGCCGCCGGCGAGGCGGGCGTCGTAGCCAAGGCTCTGCAGCATCAGCACGGCCGAGGAGGCGAACAGGTGGGCTTCGCCGCGGCGGGTGTCGCACAGAAATTGCTCGACCGGGCAGTTGTGGCCGTGGGTGTCGGGCGGGGCACGAAAGTCGGCGTCGAATCGAGCGTGTTGCCGGAGGTTCTCGATGATCGCCTCAACCTGCCCGAAGCCCCGCGGCAGATGCCCGGCCCACTCGTCGGCCAAAGCGGCGGCGGCCGGGTGATGCGGATCGGACGTCGGATCAATCTCGGCCAGCGGTTCGTCGAGGAGCAGCCGACGCAGCGGCGGGCGGTGCGCGACATCTAGAGCGCTGCCGGCAGGAATGCTCGTGCGGTTGAGCCGCAGCATCGGCTCGGCGGCGCTGCCGATCAGCTCCGGCTTGCGGACTTGGCCGAGGCGGAACCGCGTCAGACCGTTGGGCATGGGCAAAACGTTGGCGTCGTAGGTGCCGGTGCGGACGACCAGCTCCCGCTCCCGGCCCCAGACTTCGCCGGCCGGCTGGTCCACCGGGACGAAGTAGCCGGCGGCATCCGGGTGCGGGATCGCGCTGGCCACGGCTTGGTCCTCGGCCTCGTGCCAGTGGCCGCCGTGGTAGTGGCCGAACGCCAGAACCGGCAGCCGCAGCGGGTAACTCGCCTCGTCGGCCTCCACCCACAGCACCGCGTCGGCGGCGACATTTTTGCTCGGCCGGTCACGACGGAGGGCGAAGGTGTTGCCGCGGGGTTCGTGTTGCCGGCCGTTGCGGAGGTCGGTGCCGCGGTGTCCGGCAATCTGTTCTTCGGGCAAACTCAGCCACTGGGCCTTGTCGGCCGAGGGCTGCACCGGGTCGCCGTAGCTCTCGATGAAGGCGTCGTACAGGCATTGGCCGTCGGTTTCGCAGTAGAAGTCGCTGCGGTCGAACCCGGCGTCGCCGTTGGGGCCGCCGAGCTGATCGGGGCCGTCGCCGACGCCGGAACGGGCCAACTCGTCGCCGGTACCCTCGCCGCCGCTGCTGGCGACCCAGCCCGGCAGCGCCCCGGCGAGATGAGCCGCCACGCCGCCGTGGAGCATGATTGCCGCCGCCGCGGTGCCGAGGCCGACGGTGGCCAGCGCCCCCCACGGCACCACGCCGTTCCGCTTCGCCAGCCACGCCGCCCCAACGATGCAGAACACGGCGGCCGCCGTGATGGTCGCCGCCGACCCGCCGAGCACGCTGCACGCCAGCACCAGGAACAGCCCCACCCCCACCGCCGCCCCGGCCGCGCCCACGGCCGGCACTGCGACCACCGCCACCGCCGCGTTCCGCAACGCCTCGACAGCCAGCCACTCGCTGGGCACCGGATCGAACCCGAGCCGCCACACCAGCCCCGCCCCGACGGCGGCGACCGTCGCCCGCTCCCAAATCTTCCGCGACACGTCGCCTTGCCACTTGCCGATGGCGAGCCGCACCACCAGCGCGGTGCCGACGATCAACGCCGCCCGGCCAAAGACCAGGTACGTCGGCTGTCCGCCCCAGTTGGCGAGCTCCACCGCCAGCACGGCCACGGCGACGGCGAGGAAGGCGAGGACGTTGGGTTGGTGTTGTTCGTTGGTCATGCTGCGCCTCCCAAGTCGAACCTGCGACGCGTGGCGTCGCGGCTACCGCTGTGAGCGTCCGTGGATTCTGATGGCGGTAGCCGCGGCACCACGTGCCGCAGGTCGTGTGCCCAAACATCGACGCCACCCGCCACCGACGCCGACTCCGGCAACTCCTCCCACTTCAGCACCGCCAGCGCGTCGACCGCCGCCCGCGGCACCGCGTTCGGCGGGCAACCGATCCGCCGGTCGCCGAGCACCAACTCCACCGTCGAGCCGGCCTTGGTCCAGCCCTCGACCATCGACGCCGCGTGGCGGATCGCCTGATCGAACGCCTCGGCGTCGGCGTGATCCTGCCGCGCCAGCTTCAACCCAATCTTCACCGTGGGCGTCGCGTCGGCGAGGGTTTCGCGGACGATCAGCCGGTTGTGCTTGGCCGATTGGGCCCAGTGCATCAGCCGCAAACGGTCGCCGGGCCGGAAGTCGCGGACGCCGCACATCTCGCCGCCGACGCCAACCCGCCGCCCGGCGTGAATGCCGGTTGACTCGCCGCCCACGTCCGGCACCGGCCCGACCGGATGCGTTGCCGGCCAGACGATCATCGGCTTCGCCACCGCCACCGCCCGCCGCGCGGTCCACAACCCGAACGGCCGATCACACGCCAATCGCACCCCGCCCGGCACCGCGCCGAACCGCCCCGGCACCCACCGCAGCGCCGTCTCCCCGGTTGCCACGTCCCGCCCGTCGCCGATGCCCTCCAGCCGCAGCTTGATGCGCCACGGCAGCCGCGACGTGACGGTCAGGACCGCCTCGACCGTCTCCCCCTCCCGCCCCCGATTCCGCGGCAGCCGCAGCGTCGCGGTGGTCAACCGAACCACCAGCCAAGGCCAAGTCACCCCAAGCCCCAGCACCAGCCCGACCGCCACCACCCACACGAACGCGTTGGTATGGACGAAGATGCCGCACAAAATTCCCGCCGCCAACGCCGCCCCGAGCGCGCCCACCACCCGGCGGTCGACGGCAACGGGTTGGGGCAGCGACAAGGTCATCGTTCGTTAGGAACCTGAACCATCCGACACGTTTGGCCAACAAAACCCGCCGCAACCGTCAAGCTGCGACGGGCTCATTCTCAACCGTTCGCCGCGTCCTGCCGCCGGCGGAGCAGCATCACGCCGCCCGCCGCCAACAGCGACAACGTCGCCGGCTCCGGCACCGGCGGCGACGCCAGGCCGAAGAAGATCGTCCGCTCGTTGAGCCCGATCAGGTCCCAACTGGCGTCGCCCAGATCAAACCGGGCAATGCCGCCCAGCCGAACTGAGCCTTCGTCGCCGCTGGGGTTGACGAAGTTCACGACCCCCAGCAGCGCGTCATAGGTGCCATCCTCGTCCTCGTCGACGCCGGTCAACCCGGCGTAGCCGCCGAAGATGCCGGCCCCGACTTCATCCACGGCACCGAGCGTGCCGATGACCGACGCCGAGCCGGTGCCCGGATCGATTTGGATGAGCGAATCGGTCGAAAGATCAATGCCGTAGAGCGCGTCGCCGACGCTTCCGAGTGAGATGATGAAGGCGTTCGGATCCGTCACGCCGGCGTCCGCCAGCGCGGTATTGACGAGCCCGGCGGCCCCGACGGCGGTGGCCTGACCGGTGGCGAGGTCGACTTGGAACAACTGGTCGTCGCCGTTGGTCATGCCGAACCCGACGCCGTCGGAAGTCACGTCGAAGGCGGTAGCCCCGAACGCCGTGGCTGAACCGGCGGCGGTCGTGGTGCCGGTCATCGGGTCAACGATTTGCAGCGTGTTGCCCGACCAACCGTACAGCGTGTCGGCCGTCGCGCCAAGGCCTGCCGGCAGCCCGGAGGTCACGGGGCTGATCGGCGTGGCGAGGCCCGTCTCGGTGTCGATCTCGAACACGTAGTTCTCACGCGAGTCGTCATGGCCCGGCTGGCCCGGCGGGATGGCCGGGTCGCCCGGGATGAGCAGCTGCCCGCTGGCGAACAACGTGCCCGCCGAGGCGGCGGTGGCCAGCATCGGGGTGACGCAAGCGCAGCAGGCGAGGAGTAGTTTCCGCCTGATGGCGGCTTGAAACAAAGACATTTGCAAAGTTCTCCGGCAGTGCCGGGCTGGGCCGGGGGTGTGACGTGTGGTACGCTTGCCCCCGCCCGCCTCGGCGGGGTGTGTGGGATGACGGCCGCTGTTTCTTCGCGGGATCACGGCCGCCGGACCAACCGCCCGCAGTTCATTTGAACTGCGGGCGGCTTTTGGTACGGAAGATGGAAGTTGGCGTTACCGGCGACGGATCAGCCCGAGGCCGGCGGCGGCCAAGAGGCCGAGGCTGGCCGGCTCGGGGATGGCGGCCTCGACGAAGTCGATGCCCGCGTCGGTCTGGGTCTCCGGCGTGTTGACACCAAAGACGATGAAGATCGGGTCGCTGTTCATGATGCCCGTCTGCTCGGTCACGAGCTCGGTCTGCAGGATGTAAACGCCATCGGAGGGCGCCTGCAGATCACCGGTGCCCGCGTCGAGGCCGTCGTAGATGGCGAACGGCAGGTGGCGGTGCCAGCGGCCCACGTCCTGCTCGCCGCCGCCGCCGTTGAACGCCGGCAGGAACAGCGGGTCGGACCCGAAGCTGCCGTCGGTGCGACGGAGCAGGCTGCCGAAGTTGATTTGCAGCTCCGCCGTAGTCTGCTCGGTCATGTTGGTGGCCGGGTTGTACCGGACCAGATTGTCGCCGAACAGCAGATCGCCCGCCGCCGTGACGATGTCGAGGCCGACATTGACCCCGCCGTCGAACGTGCCGGGAGCCGTATCGAAGCCGGGCAGGTTGGTGATGAACGACTCAGTGCCACTGAAGCTGCCCGGGGGCGGGCTGAAGATGGCGGCGTCGCCGTCCTCGAACTCGCCGAAGTCGGCCTCGAAGACCAGCTCGACCGGCCCGTCGAACTCGTTGCCGTTGTTGTCCTCGTCGGCGACAATGGTGGTGACGATCTTGTTGTTAACGATCCGAAGACCGATATCGCCCTCGTCGCCGGCGAAGGTGAGGGCCGGGGTGGCCAAAAGGGCCGGGACGGCCAGAAGTGCGGTCAACTTGATGGGTTGCATGGGTTTCTCCGTTGCAAGAAAAAGGGGACAGAAAGGGACAGAAACAGACGGTGAGCGGTCGGGCAAGGTCACTTCTTGACCCGCTCGGCCGTCTTGGGATCGAAAGCGTTAATGAAGTCGTATCGGGCCAGCTCGCCGTCACTGGCCGGGGTGAAAATGGTGCCGTTCCATACCTGCTCAAACCGCCGAAGCTCGGCGTGGCCGTCGAGGAAGCCGTAGGCACTTTTGGCGTCCCACGTCTGACGTTCGCCGCCGTGGGCGGCCATGGCGATCTCCCGGTCGGCGGTTGTCAGCGGGGCGTCGCTGAACCCCGGCACGCCCCAGGATTCGGCGTGCGGGTGGTCGGCGGCCGCGAAGTCGCCCGTCTCGGCCATCAGCAGGAAATGAACGGTGCTGGTGGCACTCGGCACCTGCGTCACGCGCTCGTACAGGGGCCGGCCGTCGTCATTGGTCACGAGCCTCGTCAGGTAAGAGTTGATGCCGTAGCTCGTGCGGCGGAATCGGTCGGTCCCGTCGGAGTTGGTGCCCACCGGCTCGCCGCCCTCCCAGTGGGGGCTTTCATCCACCGGGCTGCGGTGGACCAGCTCCACGTCGTAGTACGCCTCAAGGGTGTTGATCCACGCCCCCTGCTCGTCGGCGTCGGTGCCGGCCCCGTGGCCGAGGCCGGGCTGGACCAAGCGGTACTGGTTGTCGTTCATGTACATCGTGTGGGCGATCTCCATCTGCCGAAGCTGGCTCAACTCCACCGTCGCCCTGCCCGAGGCGCGAGCCGTGGCCAGCGACGGCAGCAGGATCGACAGCAGCAGCGCGATGATGCCGATGACGACGAGCAGTTCGACGAGCGTGAAGCCGTTCCGGCGACGTGAAGGCGCAATTGGCGAGCGGGACATGAGCAGGCTCCGGGTGAGGAAGTGGGATGTCGGTGGTACATGCCGCCCGGGGATCTCGGGCGACGCGTCAGCTCCCACTCGGGCGGCGCTCCGGGGAGCAAGCCGCTTCAGCGGTGGGCGCACGACAACCACGCGATCACACGCCCGAACAGGCGGCGACGACGCGGCGCGAAGTTAGAGGGTCGGCGGACCGCGAGGCGCGGCGGGCCGATCGGCGAGATCGCTCGGCACGTCGGCCAAGGTCGGCGTGAACGCCACCTCGGGCGAGTTCACGTCGATGGTCACCAGCAGCGCCGGCGAGGTCGGTTGGGCCGACTGGGCGAGCGTGCCCAAGTGGCTGCACAGGTCACACGACACCGGCTCGTCGTCATGCGACGACTCGTGGTGATGCGTGTGGCCTTCACCGCACGGATCAACCACGGCATGGGCGTGTCCACCCGGATGGGCCGTGGCGGCGTGAACGGCGAGCATGCCCGGCAGCAGCACGTACGCCAACACCGCCACGAACGGCAGCCCGCCAAGCAGGCGGGCGAGCGTTTGGCGGAGGATGGGGCGGGCCGTACGCATCGGGCAGTGTGTCACAGGATACACACTGTCCGGCGTTTGGAAAGTTTTCTGTGCGGCAACGCACCACTTTCACCGATTCAGAGCGAAGCTTTTGGGGCGGGCGGGCTTGGAAGGTGGGTTCGATGGTGGCCAGTTGGGCGGTTTGACGCAGGCGGCGTCAACCAGGCGACGACCGCCTCCCCCTCCCCGCGGCACCCGGTGCCGGCCGGCCCCCCACGGCCGCCAAACCGCTGGGTCGACGCGGCAAAGCGCTGATGCTGGCGTGGCCGATGCGGCGGCTCACCGCCGGTCCGCCGTGAGCCTTGTCCGACAGCGGCGGCGGGAGTGACGCAAAACGGCCGCCGCCCCTCGACCCGCGAGGTGCGGCGGCCGGCATCAGCGTGACAGATTGAGAGTTACTTGCGGCACCGGATCAACAACCCGGCCGCGCCCAACAGCAGCCCGGCCGAGGCCGGCTCGGGGACGACCACAACGTACGCACCCAAAATGGTGTCGCCGTTCAGGCCGGTACGTACGAAACCGCCACCGCCTTCCGGTTGAAACGGCAAGCCGGTGAGATCGAATCCGAGCGTGCTTGAACCCGTGAAGGCCGGGGACGATGAACTGAAAAGCTGATCGGCGGCACCAAAGTCATTGACGTACAGATTGAGGTCTAACCCGCCGCCGACGTCAAAGAACCGGTCGTAAGGCAGCGCCCCAGGAGCCGCAAGGTCGCCGATGACGTCGCTGAACGGCACGTCGGTTTCTACGGCGAACACGTCCAACAGCGTGATGCCGTCGAAGCTGCTGACCGTCGTGCTGCCCGTTTGTGGGGCGACCCCGGTGGCGGTGAGGGTCACGTTGGCCGGATCGCCCACGTTGAGCTCGAGGATGTTGGGCACGGTTTGACCTGCGGCAGTCGAGGCCAAAAGGGCCGCCGCCGCGGCGGCGAGGAGGGTCGTCGATTTCTTATTTCTCCCGTCAAGGCTTACCCGCCGGTTGCCCCGCATCGAGCGGCGGAACTTGAGTCGCAACGAGCATCCGGTGCAACGCAACGTTAGTTGCCCGCGCCTCCGATGTAAGCAGAATCCGAGCAACTACGCGAATCGGCCGCCAACCCGAGTGCGGTAGACTCGCCGCATCATGGCCCGCCCCGCCGTCTTCTTCGACCGCGACAACACGCTGATCCACAACGACGGCTACCTCGGCAACCCGGCCCAGGTCCGGCTGCTCGACGCGGCGGCGGCGGCCGTGGCGGGGGCGCGGGCGGCAGGGTTCGCCGTCGTGACCGTCAGCAACCAATCCGGCGTCGGCCGGGGGCTGATTACGGAGGACGACGTGCGGGCCGTGGACGCCCGGATGGACGATCTGCTGCTGGCGGGCGATCCGGGTGCCGTCATCGACCGGCACTACTTCTGCCCGTTCCACCCCGAGGCCGACGTCGTCGAGTACCGCAAGGACTCGGCCCTGCGCAAGCCCAAGCCCGGCATGTTGCTGGCCGCGGCGGACGAGCTGAACCTGGATCTGCCGCGAAGCTGGCTCGTCGGCGACGCCCCGCGGGACGTCGAGGCGGGCCAGGCGGCCGGTTGTCGGACGATTCTGCTCCGCGACCCGACCGTCACCGCCAGCCCCGCCGCCGCGGGCGCGGCGCAGCCGGACCACGTCGCCGAATCGCTCTCCGAAGCCCTTGGCTTGATCGTCGACGTGCCAGACACCGCCCCCGCCCCGCCGCCGGTCGATTCGCCGCAGGAGGAGCTGGTCGCCGCAATCCGTGATCTGCGGGCGAACCACCACGAGCCGGACTTCAGCGTCGCCAAACTCCTCGCCGGCATCACGCAGGTGGTGGCGCTGGCCGTTTTGTTCCTCGCCTACTTGAACGAGGATGCCGCCACCCGCGTCGAACTTCTTGCCACGGCGATCTTCACGCAACTGCTGACGGCGACACTGTGGATCATGGCCAAGCGGTGAAGAGGGGCAGCGGGTATCCGGCTGCATCCCGAGCCCGGCCGGACTGCGGCCAGGTTTGGCCGCAGCTACCTTCCTTCCCGCGACACGTCGCCAAGAAGAAGTCGCTACTTGTTCAGCATCGGCCGCGTCGTTGGGGTCACGGGCGGGCGGACGGTCTCGCGGCGGGGCTCCACGTCGGGCCCGGCAGGCACCTGCCGCATCTCGAGGACGGGGCGGGTGTTCGGTGTCGCGGGCCGCGTGGCGGGGGCGATGGGCTCGAACGCCGGCCGCGTGGAGGGCGTGGCCGCGGGCGGGACCGGCGGGACCAGCGTGTAGCTCGGCGGCAGCTCCATGCCCTCGCTCCGCACGGCCTCGCCGGGGGGCGGCATGAAAATGCCCACCGGGAGCGTGATCACGTTCGCCAGGAACACCAGCGGCTCCAGCACCGCCTCGCCGGCCTCGGCGCGGCCTTGACCTTCGGGGCGGGTGCCGTCGGCGTTGAGCGGTTGCTGGCCGGTGCCCTCGGGGTTGGTTTCGAACAGAAACGCCCGACTGCCGGCGATCGTGTCGCCGTTCTCGTAGGTCGCCAGCGTCACGGGCCAATCGCGTAAGTCGATTGCCTCGTCCATTCGCGGCGGCGCGGCGACGAGGTCCGAATCGCCCGCCGCCTCCCCGTCGAGCGTGACGGCCGATCCGTGGTTGCACCCGGCGACGACGAGGGCGATGAGCAGCGTGGCGAGTTTCAGCAGTTGGCGGGTCATGGGGCGAGCTTACGGGTTGAAGACGGTGTCGAGGTCACGCTTGAAGCCGTCGCGGTCGAAGTCGGTGATGCCGCCGCCGGAGATGTCGCTTTGGCGCTGGCGTTCGTCCGTCTGCAACGACTCGGCGGTCGGCCCGTAACCGAACGGGTCGGCCAGCGCCGCGTCCTGCCGCTGATCGGCGTTCGGCCCGTCTCCAGCATCGGCACACCCGCCCAGCCAGCACAAGCCAACGAGGGCGGCGAGGGGGGCGAGGTTCCGGAGGGGCCGCATGGGCAGAGGTTATCGGCGTCGGGTAGCAGTGTCACACGGTGGCCCGACCGACCGGACCTCCGCCGCGTAGCGGCGGGGCTGCGCCTGCTTTACAAGATTGTTAAGGATCGGGCGCAGTCCCTCCGCCACGTGGCGGAGGTCCGGTCGGTCGGGACGTCGCCCTACGCTGGCCGCATGGCCGATGCCCCTGCCGCCAAGACGCCCCAAAACTCCCTCGAAGCCGATCGCCGGGCGAAGCTGCAGAAACTGCGCGACCTCGGCGTCGACCCCTACGGCCATCGCCTCGACGGCACCCGGCCGCTGGCGGAACTCAAGGCGGTTTACCAAGAGGAACACGGCCACGACGGCGGGCCGATCGTCCGCGGGGCCGGGCGGATCGTGCTCAAGCGGGACATGGGCAAGCTCAGCTTCCTGACCCTCCGCGACGCCAGCGGCGATTTGCAGATCGCCCTCGACAAGCGCCGGCTCGACGATCAGGCGTGGCAAATTCGCGGGCTGCTGGATTTGGGCGACCACCTCGCCGTCGAGGGGCCGATCGGCACGACGAACAAGGGCGAAGTGACGATCTGGGCGACGCAAATCTGGTTCAGCGGCAAGGCCCTCACGCCGCCGCCGGACAAGTACCACGGGTTGGAGGACGTCGAGCTCCGCTATCGCCAGCGATACGTCGACCTCTGGGCCAACCCGGCGTCGATGGCGATGGCCCAGAAGCGGGCCGAGATCGTCCGGCTGATCCGCGAGTACTGGCAGAAGCAAGGCTTCGTCGAGGTCGAGACGCCGATGATGCAAACCCTCCACGGCGGCGCGGCCGCCCGGCCGTTCGAGACCAAGAGCAACGCCCTGGACTTACCGCTCTACATGCGGATCGCCCCGGAGCTGTACCTCAAGCGGCTGCTGGTCGGCGGGATGCCCAAAATCTTCGAGCTCAACCGCAACTTCCGCAACGAAGGCGTCTCCCCCCGCCACAACCCCGAGTTCACCATGCTCGAGGCCTACGAGGCCTTCGGCAGCTGGGAAACGATGGCCGAACACGTCGAGGAGATGATCTGCCAAATCGCCGAGAAAGTCTGCGGCGGTTTGAAGATCGAACACAAAGACGCGGAGGGGAACGTCACGCGGACGATCGACCTGAGCCAACGACCTTGGCGGAGGGCCACAATGGCGGAGTTGGTCGAGGAGGCGACCGGGTGGAAGTTCGATGGAACCGCGATCTCACCGGACAGTTCGATTTATCGCAAGCTAGCGGGCCGTGTTCTTGACGATTATCCTCCACATCGAAGTCACGACGGAGTAGTTTCTACTGATGATGATGAACGGCGTAAAAGAGAGCTTGCGACCGAGATAGAGCGATTCTTCTGGTCGAGCCCTGGTGCCGGATCACCGGCGGTTGATGTAAAGACTCCCGCAGAGCAATTGGTTGCTGTCTACGAGAAACTAGTCGAGCCGAATCTCTTTGACCCCGTCTTCGTCACCCGCGTGCCCTCCGTCATCATCCCGCTGGCTAAGCCGTGTGCGGATGATCCGTACTTCGCCGACGTGTACGAGTTGGCGATTAACGGGCAGGAGATTTCGCCGGGGTACACGGAGTTGAACGACCCGGACGTGCAAGCCGAGCAGTTCCGCCGGCAGGTCGGCGACGAGGCCGAGCGGCAGGCGATCGACACCGACTTCCTCGACGCCCTAAAGGTCGGCATGCCCCCCGCCGGCGGCATGGGGTTGGGCGTCGACCGCCTGGTCATGCTGCTGACCGGGGCGGCGAGCATTCGGGATGTGGTGTTGTTTCCGTTGATGAAGCCGAAGGCGGAAGCGACTGAAAGACAAAGGGACAAAGGGACAGAGGGGCAAAGGGACTAAGGGCCGAAGTGAGTAGCGGGCGACATCATCCGATCGGGCTCTCAGTCCCTTAGTCCCTCAGTCCCTCTCCACCTCAATGTACAAACTCCTCCTCATCCGCAAGTACCTGGCCCGGCGGTACATCGCGTGGGTGTCGCTCACGGCCGTCATGCTGTGCACGGCGATGGTGCTGGTCGTGCTCAGCGTCATGGGCGGCTGGCTCGATCAGTTCGAGAAATCGTTCAAGGGGCTGTCCGGCGACGTGATCGTGGCGACGACGTCGCGGCTGGGGTTTGCCCACTACGAAGAACTGGCCGCGGAGTTGGAGGCGTTGCCGGAGGTGGCGGCGGCGGTGCCGACGATCTCGACGTTCGGGCTGCTGGACGTCGATCAGGGCGTGATTTTCGACAGCGTCGAGGTGCTGGGCATCCCGATGGACCGGATCGGGCTGGTGAACGATTTTCCCGACAGCCTCTACCTGCACCGCAAGTTCTGGGAGGATCTGGCAAGCGGCGAGGCGACGCTCGGGATGCCGGAGCAGTTTTACCTGTACGAGCTGTCGGACGACGAGCGTTACCCGGCCGACCTGCGGGCGGCGCTGCGGGCGGTGGCGGATGAGGAGCCGATCGACGACGGGCAGCGGGAGCTGCTGCGGGGCATGGCGCGGGACGTGCCGGAGACGGCGTTGCCGCGTTCGCCCGACTTTTACGAGGCGGCGCTGAAGCTGCCGCGGGGTGGGGCGAGCCAGTTCCCCGGCATCATCGTCGGCACGCGGGTCGTCACCGGCACCGAGGCCGACGGCAGCGTGCGGCGAGGGTTTGGCACCTACGGCGTGCCGGTGCGGATGACCGTGCTGCCGCTGGGCGACCGCGACCTCGGCGGCGACTCGATCCCCGAGGCCCGGCGGCTTTGGATCGTCGACGACGCCCTCACCGGCGTCCACGTCCGCGACAGCAGCACCGTCTACGTCGACTTCGAGCTGGCCCAGCAAATGGCCGAGATGGACGGCGGGCCGGAGTACGAGGACCTGAACACCGGCGAGCTGCGCCGCGACCCGCCGCGGGCGAGCACGTTGCAGGTGGCGCTAAGCGAGGGCGTGGAGCTCGAAGCCGGCAAGGCGGCGGTGGCGGAGGTGGCCGAGCGGGTGCTCACTAACTTCGCCACGCGTGACGGCGAGTTGCCGCCGAATCTGCGGGTGCAAACGTGGCGGGATCTGAACGAGACGTTTCTCGGGGCCGTCGAGAAGGAGCGGGTGCTGGTCACTTTTCTGTTCGGCGTCATCTCGCTGGTGGCTGTGTTCCTGATCTTCTGCATCTTCTACATGATCGTCGTCGAGAAGACGCGGGACATCGGCATCCTCAAGAGCGTGGGCGCGACCGGCCCCGGCGTGGCGGGCGTTTTCCTCGGCTACGGCGCGGCCATCGGCGTCGTCGGCGGCGGGCTGGGGCTGCTCTTGGGCGGGCTCATCGTCTGGCGGATCAACGACATCCACGAGCTCATCGCCACGCTCATGGGCGTGCGGATTTGGGACCCGGCCGTCTACCAGTTCAGCCGCCTGCCCAGCACGATTCGCGTGAAGGAGGCGGGCTACATCTTCGCCACAGCGGTGGTGGCGAGCATCATCGGGGCGGTGCTCCCGGCGATCATCGCGGCCAGGCGCAACCCGGTGGACGCGCTGCGGTTCGAGTAACGTGTCGGGACCCGACCCACCCCAGAAACAGCACCCACGATCGCAGTCTCAAGAAGCCGAGGGGAGAGCGCAGCGATCACCCGGATCCGCGTGGCAGAAAACGTTCGGTTGGGGATTCGGGTGATCGCTGCGCTCTCCCCTTGGCTTCTCCCCATCCGCTACTCCTCACCCACCGGCGGAGCCGCGACGATGGCAACTGTTTCGTGCCCTTCAAGGCGTTCGACCTCCCGCCACCCCGCCGCCTCAAAGGCGGGCCACTCGCGCACGTGAAGCACCGCCCACCGCCCCGCCGGGACGTCAGTTGGCTTCATCGGGCGGGTGCCAAGGTAGTCGATGTCGAGGCCGCGTTGCCAGAACATCTCCGGGCGGCTGAACAACTGCCGGGCCGCGGCGATCGGCTGCCGGCCCACGGCCTCGGCCAGCTCTTCGCGCAGCGTCACCGCGCTGCGGGCGGTCCGTTGCTGGATGTGCAAGGCGTTGAACACGACCACCGCCAGCAGCAACAGCGCCGCCCCGTCGGCCAGCGTCGGCCCGACCTGGCGGGCGCGAATGTCTCGGTAAAGCGCCAAGCCGCCGAACGCGATGCCAACGGCCGGGATGATGAGCCAGAACCACTGCCCGGTGAGCACGCCCAGCACCACGGTCGTCCCGACCGCCAGCCCGCCGCAGCCGATGGCCGAGAGCCCCAGCCATCGCCACGCCGCTTCGCCCTGCCACGCGTCGCCCGCCCGCAGCCCCGCCGCCAACCGCACCGCCAGCGGCGCGGCCACCAGCACCACCAACGGCAGCAACGGGTAGGCATACCGCGGCTTGGTCATCCCGCTCAGCACGCATACCACAGCCGCCACCCCCAGCGTCGCCAGCACCAATTTCACCATCGGCCACCACGGGCCCAGCGCCAACCGAGCCCGCGGCCACAGCAGCAGCGGCAACGCGATGCTCACCGGCAACGCGTACACCCACAGCATTCCCGGCAATGCGACCGCTCCCAGTGCCTCCCCCACCGAACCCGGCAGCAAGTTCGCCATCGCCTCCGCTTGACCGCTCGCATCGAACGCCAGCCCCGCATCGGCCACCGCCCGCCGCGCCGCCGAGTGCCAAAGCAGGAACCCGGCCACCGCCAGCATCAGCAACGGCGTGATCGTCAACAACCACCCCCACCGCCGCACGATCAACAGCGGCCCGAGGACCGCCCCCACCACCACCGGCAACACCGCCGGCCCCTTCACCATCAGCCCTGCAAGAATCGCCAGTGCCGCCAACACAGGCAGCACAAGCCGGCGCATCCGAATCATCGCCCACCCGCCCGCATGACCTTGCGACTCCGGCTGTAGCTGCGACCTGACAGGTCGCAGTGGCGACATTGCTGCGGGTTCGGTTGTCGATGACTCGGGAACGTCCACACTGCGACCTGTCAGGTCGCAGCTACGGGTGAGCGTCCACACCTCCCGGCGTGCCAAGGCCAGCAGCGCCACCGCCGCCGCCGTCGCGCACAGCGTGTTCGTCGCGTCGATGTCTGCCGTGCGGCTCTGGCTCCACAACGGCACCAGTAGCACGAACCCCAACGCTGCCACGAACCCCGCCCCCCGCCCGACCCCCGCGCCCGCCCCCCCCGCCAGCACCGCCGCCGTCAGCGCTGCCGCCAACACGCTGGGCAGCCGCCACGCGAAGTGGTTCGCCCCGAAGATCGCCTCGCTCGCCACGATGAGCCAGTGATGCCCCGGCGGCTTGCGCAGATAAACCTCCCCGAACAACGTCGGCACCAGCGGCGACACCCCGTTCCCGCCGAGCATCTCGTGGGCCGGAATCACCCGGTGCGGCTCCGTCCCCGCCAGCGGGTACCCAAACACCCCCGGCAAGTGCATTGCCAGCACCAACCCGATGGCCAGCCACACCGGTTGCCATGCGAACCCGCCGTTGTGCTGCACCGAGTCATCCACGCACCCGCACGGTAGCCGGCGGTCGAGCCGAGGGCGTGCCGGTCAAGGATGCGTTACGTCGGCTCGCGCCTCAGCCCCACCGGAACCCCCACCGCCGTGGTGACGGCGGGGCTACGCCGGTACCGGAAGATGCTCGTTGCGGGCGAAGCCCCGCCGTTACCTCGGCGGTGGGGGTTTCAGCGACGCGCGTAGACCAAGAAGCACGCCCCGCGTGTGGTCGACGTCTCAACGGTCGGGATGCCGAACAGTGACCTCAGCGGCTTCTCCACGCAGTCGATGGAGGACGTCGAGGATCAGGCGGGGGTCGGTGACGGCTTGCTGGTGCGGCGAGAGCGAGCGGATCGGTGGCAGCAGGATGGCCGTCTCGCCGACGGGGGCGGCTTCTTCGGCGCGGACCGTGCGGTCGTTTTCGGCCCCGTAGTGCGTCCGCTCGCCGGGCCAAGTTTGAATGGCGGTGTTGAGGTTCGTGATGAACGCGCTGCCCGGCCGCATCTGGCGGACCAAGCGGTAGAGGCCCGGGGCGCGGGCGGCGGCGACGGCCCCACTCATGGGCGAGCAGACGGTGTAAACCCGCCGCACGTCCAGCTCACCCCGCGTGGCGACGTCCAGCGCGACCAAGCCGCCCATGGAGAGGCCGATGAGGTCGATGGGTTGGTCGCCGAACTCTTCGCGGACGGCTTCGACGACCCGGCGGTGGCACTCGTCGAAGTCGCCGGCGGTGTAGAAGTTGACGCGGGCGGTGCAATTTTCATCGACGCCCGCTTCGTGCAGCTTGCCGAGCCAGTGGCGGGAGCCGAAGCCGGGGTCGAGGAAGCCGTCGAGAACGACAACCGGGCGGGGCAGCGGCTGGTCGGGCTGGTCCGGCAGCTCGCCCAGCGCCTCGGCCGCCGCCCGCTGATCAATCGGAAACGCCGCCGGCTCGGCAACGAGCCCGCGCGACGCCTCGCACCCGGTCACGAGCAGCAGCGCGAGGAGCAGAATGTTCGTGACAACGTGCCGCATCGCCCGCAGTGTAAGAGCGTGCGGCGGGCCTCGGGATGTGACGCTGCGAACTTGAAAAGAAGCCAATCGAGTCACGGCGTCAGGGCTGCGTCGTGCAGCTGTCGCATCTGCTCGGGGGTCAACGTCACGTCGAAGACGGCCAGGGCGGCGAGGCTGCCGTCGAGGGGTTCGGCGCCGTGTTTGCCGCGGACGCAGCGGGCGCCGACGACGAAGTCGCTGGGGCCGCCCGGTTTGGTGTCGGCGTGCTTGGCCGGGTCGTAGGCGAAGATACCGCGGGCGTGGTAAAAGGGGTTGATGCCGCGGTGGCCGCCGCCGGGACCTTCGCTCGTGAAGTAGGCGTCGGCGCGGTTATCGTCTTCGGGATCGACGGTGCGGGGCGTGGCGCGGCCGTCGAGGTAGGCGGTGAGCCAGGTGCCGTCGTAGGTGCAGCCGAGGGTGCACCAGCGATCGGTTGGGTAGGTTTCGGTGGTCGCGGCGTAATCGACGCACCACGGCAGCGGCGAACCATCGGCGCGGCGGGTCATGCCGCCCTCGCTGGAGACGTGTGGCGTAACCCGCTTGGCCCCGCCGTACATGTTCATATCGAGCAAGAGCGCGTACTGCCGGGTGCCCGAGTCGTCGCCGGGGCCCAGCCCCTCGTGCCACATGCCGGCGACCGTGCCGCCCCGGCCGCGGCCGTCGAACCGGGTAACGGCGAACATGCTCAGGTGCTGCTGGCCGCGGATGTTCAGCGGGCCCGTCTGCTCGTGCGGCAGCGTGAGGTAGCCGCCCTGATCGAACCGGGCCGCATGGCCGCCGCAGGGAGCGTCGTCCACGCGCGGCACCTGGCCGGCCGTCTCCCGCAGCGGGAACTCGCCCCGCCCCAGGCTCGCCCGCCGCATCTCGCCGGCCGGCTCATCGAACGACCAGTACGCGATCAACCCCGGCATCTCCGACAGCAGCGACCTCATGTTCGCATGCTATGGCGGGCTTCGGAGCGAGCCGATCACGTGGCGACAAGGAACCGGCAGTTGCTGCCGCCGGGACCGATCTTGACGTTCACCGGCCGGGCGCACTTGGGGCAATGTCCGGCATACCGCCGGCCGTCGGCAGTCTGGTAGACGCGGGCGTAGGTGCCGCAGCAGTCGAACTTGACCGACAAATGCGGCCGGGGCTTCTTCGGCGGGTGCATGTCCGTTCTATCGGTCAGCCGGCCCGCTGGCGGTCGTGGATCGTTTTGATCGTCCGCGTCACGCTGTTGGCGGCGTTGATCAGCAGCTGCGAACACTCCGCGCCGATGCGGTCGAGGTCGGCCGGGTCGGCGTCGCCGAGGTTGGCGCGGACGTTGTGGAGGCCGCTGCGGACGGTGGCCATCGACAGCTCGCAGCAGACGGCCAAATCGCTCAGCAGCCACGGGTTGCACGTGGCGGCGGCCCGCTCCGCGCTGGCCAGCACCTCGGCGGCCGTGGCGGCAATCGATTGCGGCACCGCGATGGCCGTCGCGGCCGCCTGCTTCGTCGCCTCGACGTCGTCGCCCTTCTTCGCCGCCACCAGTGCCGCATACGCCGCCTGGTCCTCGGCCGCCAGCGCCGTCAGCACCGCCCGGCCCCGCGCCAGCTCCTTGACGAGTTGCTCGTGTGCCGCGTCATGCTCGACCGTCGCCTTGCGGCCGACGCTGTACCGCAACGCCATCTCCCCCATCGCCGCCGCCAACGCCCCGGCGATTGCCGCCACCGCCCCACCGCCGGGCGCGGGCTGCTTCGCCCCGGCGGCTTCAAGGTAGTCGCCGAGTAGGGTGGTGTGGTCGTAGGTGTTGTTGGTCATTTGTTGTTGGTCCTTTGTTCTTTGTCCGGGCCGGAAATTTAGGGAGTCCGACGTCAGGACCAAGGACAAAGGACCAAGAACAAATCAACGCCGTCACACTTCTTCCTCATCATCCGGCTCGATCTCGTTCAGGTAGTGCAGGGCCCGTTCCAGCTCGCCCTTGAGGTGCCGGACGCGGAGCAGCGAGCGGACACGGGTGAGCAGTTCCAGCTTGTTCACCGGCTTGCTGACGAAGTCGTCGGTGCCGCACTCGGTGGCCCGCTCGATGTCGGACAGCTCGTGCAACGCCGTGACCATCAGCACCTGGATGTCCCGCGTCGCCGGGTCGGCCTTGATCTGGCGGCAAACCTGGTAGCCGCTGACTTTGGGCATCATGATGTCCAGCAGCATCAGATCCGGCGGCACCTCGGCCACCTTCGCCAGCGCCTCGGCCCCGTCGCGGGCGACGTCGACCGTCACCGGCAGATCCTCCAGAAACGCCTGCAACAGCTCGAGGTTCTGCTCGTTGTCGTCGACGATGAGCACCCGCGAATCGGGCAGAAACGACTCGTGGCCGGCGAGGTCGGGCTGGGGGGCGTCTTGCCGCGTCATGAACCCGCATTGTCGCCGGCCGCGGGCGGTTGTCCATCGACGCCCAACTCCGCCAACCATTCCCGCCGCCCCACCGCCAGCTTGAGCCTGCCGAGCAGCTGCCGATCGTCCGCGCAATCGCTCGCGATGAGCCGGGCGAACAGCGCTTTAAGATCGCCAGAATCGTCCACGTCGTGCCAGGTTGGGCCGATCTCGAGCCAGAGGCCCAGCCGCCGGGCGTTGGCCACCACGTGATCGAACTCACGTCCCGATGACCACGGCGTGCCCTTCAACAACGCGACCAGATCGACGTCCTCGCCCACCGCGAGCGACCAAAAGCCGCCGTCGCTCGACGGCCCGATGGCGACCGGTGCCTTGGATCGCGCGACGGTCTGCACCGCCGCCTGCGGCACGTCCGGGGCGTCGATGCCGAAGAACATGACCCGCCCACCCCACGCGTGCCGACGGGCATCGACCAGGCGGTCGCCCAGATCCCCCTCGCCCTGCGGCATCCGGGCACAGGCCCCGTCGAATTCCCGCCGGAACTCCTCCGAATCCGGCGGATCGTGGCAGAAAATCGCCTCCGGAAACCGCCGCACCATGTGCCACAAGAGTGCCCGCGCCACCCGAGCCGCCGCCTCCGGCGAGAGCGGCGGGCACAGCCGCGTCTTCACCTTGCCGGGCACCGGAGCCTTGCACATCACGACGATCGTCGGGTCGACAGCCACGACGGAACTTGTAGGGCGAGGTTTGTTCGCCGCCGACTCTGTTAATGACGGTTTCGGCAACACCGGCGGGCAGGATCGGGTAAGCTTTCAGAAGACTTCGCCTCCTCCTCCCCGCCCGTTTGCCATGAATGAAGTGCCCGCCATTGTCGAGTTGCTGGACGCCCGCCGCCTGCTGTCGGCGGGGCCATCGGATGAGTTTCTGACCGACGGGCAGCTCGAGTTCGCCGACAGCATGACGGTGGCGGAAGTGCGGGGATTTCTGGCCGATTGGGGCGGGTACTTTCGGGTGCCTCGGGTGGATGTGGATGGGGGGACGTTCGATCTGGCACGGGCGGTGGTCGATGCCGGGCAGTTGCATGACATCAACCCGCAGGTGCTGCTGACAACGCTGCAAAAGGAGCACTCAGGCATCACCCGCACGACCCGCCCCACGCCGTCGCAGATGGCGTACCTGATGGGCAGCGGCCAGCCGTCGACGGCGCGGGCGCAGATCTTTGACGCCGCCGATCGGCTGCGGGATTACCTGAGCGAGCTCGATTCGCAAGGCTTCACCCGCAGCGGCTGGCGGGTGGGCGTGCCCAAGGCGACGCAGGACGGCGTGGTCGTGACCCCGGCCAACCGCGCGACGGCCGGGCAGTTCACGTACACGCCGTATGCCGGGGTCGTCTGGGGCGGCAACCTCTCGCAGGTGGGCGGGGTGGAATTGTTCGCCAAGTGGTGGGGCCGGTTCGGCTTCGACGACCGCACCGGCCCGGTGGCGCGGCTGGCGTTCGACGTCGACGCCCCGATTGGGCCGGCGGTGCGGGTGGCGTTCGACGAGCCGGTGGTTGGGCTGACGGCAAGCGACTTGCGGTGGCAGATCGACGGCACAATCTTCAGCGGCGGCGCGGCGTCGGTCGACGTGGCCCCCGACCGCCGCTCGGCCGTGTTCCGGCTGCCCACGAACCTGCCGATCGGCGACTACACCGCGACGCTGCCGGCCGGCACCGTCACCGACGGCGCGGCCAACGCCTCCACCGTCGCCCGAACCACCTCGTTCCATTTGCTCCCCGGCGACGCCAACCGCGACCGCACGGTGAACCTCGCCGACTTCGGCATCCTGCGGCAGAACTTCGGCCGCGATGACGGGCCGTTGTTCAGCGACGCCGACTTCAACTACGACGGGCGGGTCGACCTGGCGGACTTCGGCCTCCTGCGGCAACGCTTTGGCACCCGCCTCAATTTGCTTCTGTCTGCACCGGTGTCGTTGTCCGCTGGCACTGTTGGTGACAGCCGCCGCAGCCTCTTCGCCATTTGAGCAGCCATACGCCGTGGCCGTGATTCATGCAACCTTCATAAAATTGGCTTGCGTTGGCAAATGACCAGTGTAGGTTGCCGCCGCCGGCAGGTTGTGCGATCGGCCGGGGGCCGGTTGCCGACGCGCGTCGGCGGGCAGCCCGGCGGCGCGGCCCTGCCGTCGGGAGTTTGCCCATGTCCATAGCCATACCCCGCCCTGTGGCCGAGCCGCTCGAAGCCCGCCGCCTGTTGACCACGATCGCCAGCAATCAGACGATCGTCGGCAACTTGACGCTAGGCGATGTCGACGAGTACACCTTCAACGCGAGCGCCGGCGACAGCATCGTCGTGGCTCTCGGCAAGATCAACAGCAGCCTCGCGCCGGACCTGGAGATCATCGCGCCCAATGGCACGCAAGTGGATCGGGAAACCGACAACTTTGGCCTCGATCTGGACTTCGTCGCCCCGCAGTCGGGGACCTACCGCGCGCTGGTCCGCGACTCGGGCAACAACGATTCCGGCAACTACCGCGTGTCGCTGGCCAAGCTGCCGGGGTCGCAGGTGGTGAACGACAGCGGCCCGATCCTCAGTGGCCAACGGGTGAAGGGCGACGTCGAGGTGGGCGATCTGGACATTTACACCTTCAACGCCGACGCCGGCGACAGCATTGTGGTGGCGCTCGGTGAGGCGACCAGCAGCTTCGCCCCGCTGCTGGCGGTGTACGGCCCGGACGGCGCGCGGCTGGACATCGAGAGCGACAACTTCGGCCTCGACCTGGACCTGACGGCCCCCAGCAGCGGCACGTACTACATTTTGGTCCGCGACTTCGAGGTCGACGACGCCGGCAGCTACACGCTGTCGTTGTTCACCGGGCCGGGTTTCCAGGCCGCCGATCCGCTCGACGACGACGGCGGCCTGATCCTCAGCGGCCAACGGGTGAAGGGCGACGTCGAGGTGGGCGATCTGGACATTTACACCTTCAACGCCGACGCCGGCGACAGCATTGTGGTGGCGCTCGGTGAGGCGACCAGCAGCTTCGCCCCGCTGCTGGCGGTGTACGGCCCGGACGGCGCGCGGCTGGACATCGAGAGCGACAACTTCGGCCTCGACCTGGACCTGACGGCCCCCAGCAGCGGCACGTACTACATTTTGGTCCGCGACTTCGAGGTCGATGACGCCGGCAGCTACAACCTGTCGCTGTTCACCGCCCCAGGGCCGCAGGCGGCGGATCGACTGGACGACGACGGCGGTGTGATCTTGTCCGGGCAGCGGGTCAACGGCTCGGTCGATGTCGGCGACTTGGACGTGTACACCTTCACCGCCGACTCCGGTGATGCGCTGATCGTGGCCTTGGGCGAGGCGACCAGCAGCTTCGCCCCGGTGCTGTCCGTGTACGGCCCCGACGGTGCCCGGTTGGGCATTGAGAGCGACAACTTTGGTCTGGATCTGGACCTAATGGCGCCCAGCGGCGGCACCTACTCGATCCTCGTCCGCGACGTCGAGGTCGACGACGCCGGCAGCTACAACCTGTCGCTCGCCGTCATCCCGGGCGGGCAAGTGCAGGTTGACGAGGTCGACGGCGGGCCGCTCGTCAGCGGGCAGCAGCGGACCGGCTCGATCGTCGTTGGCGACCTGGACACTTACACCTTCTTCGCCAATGCCGGCAGCGATTTCACCGTCAATCTCCGCGAGACCCTCGGCGGCTACACCGCCACGCTGGACATCTATGGCCCCGACGGCACGTTTCTTGGCCGCGACTTTGCCTCCACCACCGCTGCCGTGAGCGTGGCCAACGCCCCGGCGTCGGGCACGTACTACGCCGTGGTCCGCGACTCCGAGAGCGACGACACCGGCTCTTACTCTATCGCTCTCGACGCCCCGGCTCTGGCCGACGGCGACGCACCCGTGGTGGCAGGCACCCGGCTGCTCTTCGAACGCCGGCAGGCCATCGACTTCGTCATGAGCGAGCCGGTCAACGGGCTGGGCTTCCGCGACTTCACCGTCCGCAACGTCACCACCGGGGCGACGTTCGCCCCGACCGTGAATTTCTTCGCCGCGACGAACACGATCCGCCTCACCTTTCCCAACTTGTTGGGTGACATTCTGCCCAACGGCGTGTACGAGGTGGAACTTGAAGCCGGAAGCGTGACGGATGCGGCGGGCAACGTGTTTGGCGACGCGTTTGTTTTCAACACGTTCGTGCTCAACGGCGACGCCAAC
>CAYLSV010000046.1:20125-26325 GCA_964386435.1 uncultured Tepidisphaerales bacterium | reverse complement strand
CGGCGATGCTACCCGAACCGCGTTGAGGCTTCATGAGGCGTCGTGGCTGCGGGTCGGCCGACCCGCGGTGAGGACGCTCAACAACCGGAGGCTTCTCGCTTCTTCCTTGGGCTGTAGCGTGTCCACTGCGGCCCGCGGGGCCGCAGCTACCTTTTGCCCCGACGTATTACATGCGGTCGGGGTGTTGGATGCCCAACAGGTCGAGGCCGCCGGCGAGGGTGGTGGCGGTGGCGTGGCAGAGGGAGAGGCGGTGTTGCTTGATCTTCTCGTCGGCGGTGAGGACAGGGTTGTTGTCGTAGAAGCCGCTGAAGAGCCTGGCCAACTCGTAGAGGTGGGTGCAAAGGTGGTGCGGCTTCAATTCCCGGGCCACCGTTTCGGCGACCTCGCCGAAGCGGATCAAATGCTTGGCCAGCGGCAACTCGTGGGTTGGTTCGAGGTCGCCGAGGGTCGGGCTGAAGCTGGCGGAGTCGAGATCGGCTTTGCGGAAGATGCCGCGGATGCGGCAGTGGGCGTACTGCAGGTACGGGGCGGTGTTGCCCTGCATGCTCAGCATCGCGTCCCAGTCGAAGGCGTAATCGCCGGTGCGGTCGCGGGCCAAATCGAAGTATTTCACCGCCCCGATGCCAACGGCCTCGGCGATTTGGGCGCGCTCGGCGTCGGGCAGGCCGGCGCTTTTGTCGTCGACGAGCTTCCTCGCCCGTTGCACGGCTTCATCGAGGACGTCGGCGAGCTTGACGGTGTCGCCGGCGCGGGTCTTGAGCGGGCGGTTGTCGGTGCCGAGGATCGTGCCGTAGCTGGCGTGTTCATAGCTCACGTCGGCCGTCGGCCAACCGGCCTTCTCGGCGGCGGCTTTGACGGTGGCGAACACCTGGGCGAAATGCTGGCTCTGCCGGAAGTCGACGAAGTAGAGCACCCGGTCGGCGGCCAGGCTTTTCGCCCGGAACTCGGCGGCGGCGAGGTCGGTGGTGCCGTAGCCGAAGCCGCCGCCGGACTTCTCGACCATCAGCGGCGCCTTGAAGCCGCCGTGGAAGCTGACCGTCGCGCCGTCGGATCCCTCCAAGACGCCGGCCGACTTCAGCTCGTCGACCATCGGCCGCAACCGGTCGTTGTAGAAGCTCTCGCCCCGCTCGTCGTCGGCCGTCAACTCGACGCCGAGCCGCTGGTAGAGGGCCATGTAGTGCTGCCGGGTCGCCTCGACGAGCTTCTGCCACGCCGCCCGCTCGGCGTCGTCGCCGCGCTGGAGGTTCACCACCGTCTGCCGGGCCAGGTCGGCGAAGGCGGGGTCTTCGTCGAACCGCTTCTTGCTGGCCCGGTAAAACTGGTCGAGGTCGCCGATGTCGGCGGCGGTGGAGTTGCCCGTCTCGTTGAGGCGGGCGATGAGCATGCCGAACGGCGTGCCCCAGTCGCCGACGTGGTTCTGGCGGATCGTTCGGTGCCCCAGCAGCTCCAGCACCCGCGCCACGGCGTCGCCGAGGATGGTGCCGCGGAGGTGACCCACGTGCAGCTCCTTGGCGATATTCGGGCTGCTGTACTCGACGATAACCGTCTGCGGCTCGGCGGCGGGTTCGACGCCCAGATTGTCGGCCGTTGCTCGGCGGGCGGCATCTTGCGCCACCCAACCGGGCCGCAGCCGCAGGTTGATGAAGCCGGGGCCGGCGATCTCCGGCGTCTCAGCGACGTTGCCGAGGTCGGCGTTGTCAACGACTTGCTGGGCCAGATCGCGGGGCTTGATGCCGTGCTTCTTCGCCAGCATCATCGCGGCGTTGCACTGGTAATCGCCGAACTGCGGGTTCTGGCTCGGCCCCACGGCGATCGTCGGCAACGCCCTTCGCTCGACCCCCAACACCTCGGCGAAGGCGGCGGTCAGGGCGGCTTGCAGGGTGTCGATCGGCTGGCTCATTTGGGGAGGCTGGGGGCTGAAACTGTCGGGCGGTCGGCGGATGAGGTGCCTGGGGCCGATGTTAGGACCGGCGGCGAACTTGTTGATCGCGGCCGACGAATGATGAGGTGGGGCCGATGGCTGTTCGGACAGCTTCCGCCGATTTGGCGCGTGCCGATCGATTCGCAGAAGGTAGACTCCACCGCGGCCGTGCCCGCCCGGCCGCTTCACCGAGGACTCACGCTTATGACCCGCATTCTGCCCGGCGACTCGACTCTGACCACCCGTTTTTCCCGCCTCGGCCTCGCCGCGGTCGCCACGCTGGCAATGGCCTGGCCGACGCTGGGTTGTGCCAATCCGGGGGAAGAAGACGCCGCAGCCAAGGAGCCGGCGAAATCGGCGTTCGTGTCGATCGATGCGGCGCCCGGTGATTTTCCGGCGGCGGCGCTAACGGCGCTGCGCGACAACGAGCCGGACCGGGTCCGGGAGCTGGCCGTCCAGACCGCCGAGCGGGCCGATGCCGCGGGGGATGCGGAGCTGGGGCAGTTGGCGGCGTGGGTGACGGACTTCGAGGCCCAGCGGGAGAAGTTTGCCGCCGAGCGGACCGAGGATTACGAGAAACAGGTCGAGCGGGTCCAGCGGTTGGAGGAGGCCGGCTTCGTCGACTACGCGGTGCGCTTCGCCGACAGCGCCTCGGCGCTGGCCGACGACAAGGAGGCGTTCGCCGAGCTGGATTGGGTGCAGAATTTGATGACCGAGGCGGCGGGTCAGGCGGCCAACTATGAGGCCGAGCAGCAGTGGGCCAAGGCGTTCAACATCTATGCCAGCCTCAGCAGCATTGAGCCGTACAACGCCCGGTGGCACGACGCGTTCGAGAACACCAGTCATCGGTTGCGGCTGCTGTCGCTGTACGCCCCGGACCGCCTCGACGCCGTCCGCGACGCCGAGCAGGAGCGGGCCGAGGCCGTGGAAGAAATCCTCGCCGAGCTCGACCCGGACCTCGCCGAGGACGACGAGCCGACGACGCAGCCGAGCACCCAACCGGCCGACGAGGACGTCGATGAGGCCGAGGACGAGGACAACCCCTTCGCCACCGACTGGCGAGACGCCCTGCGGGATGTGAACATGCGGATGCTGCAAGACGCGCTGCAGATCGCCAACGAGCGATACCGCGTGCAGATCAGCTACCGCGAACTCCTCACCGGCGGCCTCGACGCGGCCGAGGCGTTGGTGACGACCAACGGTTTGGAGACGACCTTCCCCGGTTTGGCCGACGAGGAGAAGGCGGGCAACTTCCTCGGGGCCGTCGAGCAGCTCAAGGACAGCGTGACCCGGCCGGGCATTGCCATCGACGCCCGGTTCGCCCGGCGGCTCTTGATGGTGCTGCAGGACGCCAACGAGCGGAGCGTCGATCTGCCCGAGGAGGTGCTCGTCTCGGCGTTCGCCAACGGCGTGATGAGCCACCTCGACCCGTACTCCTCGATGATTTGGCCCGAGGACATCGCCGAGTTCTCCAAGGCGACCCAAGGCAACTTCAGCGGCGTGGGCATCAGCATCCGCAACGACCCGTCGGGCGACCTCATGGTCGTCAGCCCACTGGAAGACTCCCCGGCCTACGACGCCGGGATCATCGCTCGCGACGTCATCACCCACATCGACGGCAAAAACGCCCGCGGCATCACAACCCAGCAGGCCGTCAGCAGCATCACCGGCCCGGCCGGCACCGACGTCACGCTCACCGTCGAGCGGATCGTCGACGGCAAGACGGAGACCCGCGACTTCACCCTCACCCGCAGCAAAATCGTCGTCAAAAGCGTCAAAGGTTGGCGGCACCTGACCGGCGGCGGCTGGGAGTATTTGCTGGACGACGAAAGCAAAATCGGCTACGTCCGCATCGCCAGCTTCACCCCCACCACCGGCCGCGAACTCGCCGACGCCGTCGCCGAGCTGCAGCGTCAGGGCGGTCAGGGCGTGATCCTCGACCTCCGCAACAACCCCGGCGGCGTCCTGACTGCCGCCCGCGACGTCAGCGATTTGTTCCTCAAAGAAGGCACGATTGTCTCGACCGCCTCCGATCGCGACAAGCGCGACCGCAGCGAGCTCAACGCCCGGCGGCAACGCAACGACGTGACCCTGCCCGTCGCCGTCCTCGTCAACGAAGGCTCGGCCAGTGCCAGCGAGATCGTCAGCGGGGCGCTGAAGGACCTCGACCGGGCCACGATCATCGGCCAACGCACCTTCGGCAAGGGCAGCGTGCAAATGGTCATGCCGGTCGACGGCCAACGGGCGCAGTTCAAGCTGACCACCCGCCACTACTACCTGCCCAGCGGCCGCAGCATCCACCGCGACAAAACCGACCACGAGTGGGGCGTCGACCCGGACCTCGCCTTCCCGCTGACGCCGACTCAGATGCTCGCCGCCATTGAGGCGCGGCAGGCGCTGGAGGTGCTCCGCAAGGACGCCCCGCCGCTGCCGCCGGAGGAGGTGGAGTCGCTGCGGGAGGAATTGCTTGCGAAGGACCCGCAACTCAACGCGGCACTCCTGGTGCTGCGGCTGCAGCTCGCCGAGCCCCCCGCCGACCCGGCCGCCGGGGGCGTGGCGCGGAAGTGAGACGCGTCCGCTTGAAGACGCCGCGGCCTGCGGCATCTTGAGGTAGACTGCCGGCATGGCTGCTCAGATCCCCGTGAACCATGCCGTGGTTGATCCGCAATCGCTGCGGCTGGCGGCGGTGGACATTGGCAGCAACAGCGTCCACATGATCGTCGCCCAAGCCGACGCCGACGGCGGGCTCACCACGCTGTGGCGGCTCAAGGAACCGGTCGGCCTGGGGCGGATCAGCTTCCCCAGCCGGCGGCTGACGAAGGAGGCGATGGACCGGGCGAGCCTGACGCTGGGCCGGTTCCAGCGGGCGGCACTCCTGCGCGGGGCGGAGAAGGTCGTCTGCATTGCCACCAGCGCCGTCCGCGAGGCGAGCAACGGCGGCGATTTGATCGACCGCATCCGCCGGGAGCTGAAGCTGCGGATCAAGGTCGTCAACGCCCCGGAGGAGGCCCGGCTGATCTACCTGGGCGTCCGCCACGCCACGCCGCTGGACGAGCCGACGCTGATCATCGACATCGGCGGCGGCAGCGTCGAGTTCATCGTCGGCGACGCCCAGAAGGCCCATTTGCTCGAGAGCCGCAAGCTCGGGGCGGCCCGGATGACCGGCACGTTCGTCAAAAGCGACCCGATCAACCCCGCCGACCAAGCGAAGCTGCTGGCCCATTACGACGAAATCCTCACGCCGCTGGTCGAGAAGATCCGCGGCGCCGGCCCCACCCGCATCATCGGCACCAGCGGCACGCTCACGAACATCGGCGGCCTTTGCGGTGACGAACTGCCCGAGGACGTCCCGCCCGGCGTCGTCGGCGTCATCGAACGCAAAAGCCTCGAGAAACTCGCCAAAAAGCTCATCAAGAGCAGCCGCGACCAGCGGGGCAAGCTGGAGGGCCTTGACGAGCAACGCCGCGACCAGATCGTCGCCGGGGTCATGCTGGTGCGCGAGTTGTTCGACCGGCTCGACATCCCGCGGCTGTTTCTCGTCGGCAGCGCGCTGCGGGAGGGCATTCTGGTCAATTACGTCGAGCGCCGCCGGCCGGGCATGGCGTTGCGGCGGGAGGTGCCCGACCCGCGGCGGCGGAGCGTCCTGGACCTCGCCCGCAAGTGCGATTGGCACAAGAGTCACAGCAAGCAGGTCGCCCGCCTGACACTGCGGCTGTTCGACGAGCTGAAAAGCGTGCACAAGCTCGGCGGGTTGGAGCGGGAATTGATCGAGTACGCCGCCCTGCTCCACGACATCGGCTGGCACATCGGCAAAAAGCGGCACCACAAGCACAGCCAGTACCTGATCGAGAACGGCCGCCTCAAGGGCTTCACCGAGGAGGAGATCCACGTGATGGCCGCCATTGCCCGCTACCACCGCCGGGCGCTGCCGAGCAAAACCCACCGCCCCTACGGCGAGCTGAGCAAGCCGATGCGCCGTTTGGTCGACGTCGGCGCGGCCCTGCTCCGCGTCGCCGACGGGCTGGATCGCAGCCACGCCGAGGTGATCAACGACTTGGCCTGCCGGGTGAAAAAGAACGAAGTCACCTGCACCCTCGATGCCCGTGTCGACGCCGAGCTGGAAGTCTGGACGGCGGTGAAGAAGGCAGACCTCTTCGAGCGCGTCTTCCATCGCCCGATCGCGTTCGTGGGGTAGGGGTCGCCCGAGAAGTTCGAGAGCGTGAGGTAGCTGCGGTGCAACGCACCGCCGTCCGGACTGCGGTGCGTTGCACCGCAACTA
>CAYLSV010000046.1:11612-20115 GCA_964386435.1 uncultured Tepidisphaerales bacterium | reverse complement strand
TGTCGGGCAAAGCACGGTGCAACGTCAACCTGATACCATGTGGGCATGCGGCAGTCGTTGTGCTGGGTCGGATTGTGTGCCGTCGTGCTGCTCGGTTGCGAGGACCGGCGGGAGCCGCCCGTGCCGCCGACGCCGGAGCAGGAGCCGGCGACGTTGCCGGCGACGTTGCCGGCGACGCGGCCCGTGGAGGAGGCCGAGGCTGAGCCGGTGACGTTCCTTGAGCTTGCCGCGACAATCGAGCCGGGGTACGAGGGGCTGGAGCCGGGGCGGTTGCGGGACGTGCCGGAGGCGGCTTCGATCGTCATCGACACGCCGCTGCACCTGTGCCCGCGGGGCGACCTCTGGGTGACGCGGCCCAACGCCCGGCCGCTGGGCGAGGTGCTGGCCGGTGCGGCGAATCGCCAGCTGCACGTCGTGCCGATCAAGGTGGCCGGGGTGTTCTGGCAACCGCACGAGGGCGTGTTCCGGCCGTTGCTGTACGAGCGGACCGGGGACGGATACACGCTGCACGCCGCAGACGGACCGCTGGGGGCAATCGAGTTTCCGCACGATTTGCGATTCGCCGACGCGGTGGCCTTCAACGACTTTCACCTGGTGCCGTTCGCGTCCGGCGTGGCGGTGGTGAGGCCAGGCTCGCTCGGCATTGACGCGCTGGAGCTCGACGGCGATCAGCCTGATCTGCCGCCGCCGGCGATTTTGCGGCAGGGTGACGGCTTCGTCGCTTGGCGGCGCGGCGGGGGCGACGTCGCGCAGTGGTCGCCCGAGGCCGGCTGGTCCGTCACGCAAAACCCCGAGGCAATCGTGCAGCTCATCCCGATGCGCGACGGCAGCACGCTGCACCTCGTGCTCGACGACAATGGCGAGGCGGCCACCCGCAGCATCGCGGCCGTCGCCGCCGAGCCGGTGGACGAGGCGGAGCTCACGCGGCTGGCGCTGGCGATGGCCGACCCGTCGGCCGAGGTGCGCAACGCGGCGTACCGGCAGCTCCAGGAGTTCGGGCCCGCGGCCGCGCCGGTGCTGGAGGAATTGCAGGCGCGGGTGCCGCCGGAGGCGCGGGTGCGGATTCGGTCGCTGCTCCGCTCGACCGGCCAGCCGCTGTTGGGTGACATGCGGGTGCTGCCGGGGCCGATCAAGATCGTCGGCCGGCTCGCCCACGGCGGCGCGGTGCTGCACTTGCCCAACGGCGTGATGATGCCGCTCGACCGCGGCCAGCCCGGCGAGCGGCACATGATCCCGGCGTGGCTCAGCGTGCGGCCGGGCGTGAGCATCGACCGGCTGCCGTTCCACATGACCGCCGGCCTCGACTCCGCTGACCCGAGCAACCGCTTCGCCGCCGTCGGGCCGGAGTGGGTCGTGAGCACGAAGATGCGCGGCCCGATGCGGTGGTACGGCAACCACCTCCGCGAGCTGCTGCCGCCGGAGCGACGCGGCTTCGGCGTCTTCGTCGGCATCGACGCCCGCGGCCGTTGGCTATTCCGGGAGACCGAGGGCACGCAGTCACCAACGCTGGTGATCGACCCGCGCTTGCCGCTGCTGGACCCGGACATGCCGGTGTGGGCGCTGCCGGTCGAGGGCGGCACCGTCGGCCGCAGCCTCGCCGGGTGGCCGGTGATGACCGCCGGCGGCTCCTGGGCGCTGAAGGAAACCGGCTGGTCCGTCCTCGACGACACCCGCCCCGAGGACGCCGTCTTCCACCGCCCGATGACGCTGCCCGAGGACGCCATCGGCACCGGCCCCAGCGGAACTTGGTACGGCGGCCAAACCGAGCTGCGGGTGGTGAACGATGACGGCGAAACGGTTCACACCCTGCCCGACGCCGCCACCGGCACGCTGGACCACCCGCGGGTCTTCGAGCTGCCCGGTGAGCCCAAGCGCCTCGCCCTCGTCAACGAACCCGGCCGCGTCGTCCGGTTGCGGCTCAACGACGACGGCGAACTCGTCGAGGACGGCATCTTCACCCGCGGCGTGCCGAATTTGACGACGCCGGACCAACTCTGGCTCGACCCCGCCGGCCGTTTGGTGTGGGCGTTCGACGGCAACCAGCTTGTGATCGCCTTCCCCACCGGCGACGTGCCGATGTCGATCATGAACATGATGCCCGGCGACGCGCTACGGTGAGTCGGCGGCTTACTTCTTTTTCTTCCCCCGCTCCCGTTTGCCGCGGTGGTCGGCTTTGCGGTTGTCGCGGGACTTGCTGCGGGCGGCGCGTTTGTCGGAGCCGGTGCGGCGGCTGCCGTTGAAGTCGTCGCCGAACTTGCCAGTGTTGAGCTTGGGCTTTTTGTCGGCGTGCTTTTCGTCGCGGCTGGTTTCGCCTCGGGTTTTGACGTCGAGGACGGCGAGGCTCAGCTCCCGCTTGGGCACGTCGACGCCGACGATCTTGGCGTGGACGACGTCGCCGATGCGAATGGTCCGGCCGGTCCGCTGGCCCTTGACGAGGCCGCGCTTGGGGTCGACGTCCCACCAATCGTCGAGCAGTTCGTCGAACCGGACCAGGCCCTCCACAAGGTACTCCTGGATCTGGATGAACAAACCGAAGTTGACGATGCCGGTGACGACGCCGTCGTAGTCCTGACCGACGTGGTCTTCGAGCAGTTGAAGCACCTTCACCTGCCGCAGCTCGCGCTCGGCGCTCTCGCTGCGGCGTTCGGTGAAGCTGATGTGCCGGCCCATTTCCACGAGGTCGTCGAGCGTGGGCACCTTCAGCTTCGCGGCCAGGTCGTGGCCGGTTTTGGGCGGCGGGACGGGTCCGTTTGAGAAGTCGGCGCGGATGGCGTCGAAGTAGTCGTCGAGCAGGCGGTGGACGGTCAGGTCGGCGTAGCGGCGGATCGGACTGGTGAAGTGGCTGTAGTTCTCGCTGGCGAGGGCGAAGTGGCCGATCTTCTTCGGGCTGTACTCGGCCCGGCTGAGGCTCTTCAAGATCGCGAAGTTGATGGCGAACTGCTCGGGCCGGCCCTTGATCTTGGCGAGCAAGCCCTGCAGCGCCTGGCGGTCCATGTCGGCCGGCAACTTGTGGCCGGCGACGGCGACGAAGTTCTTCAGCCGCTCCTCGCCGTCGCCGTCGGGGCCGGGGTGGGTCCGGCGGAGGTACGGCACGTTCATCCGGTCGTACAGCCGCGCCGCCGCCTCGTTGGCCTCGACCATGAACATCTCGATGATCGTGTGGGTGTAGGCGTCGTCCTCTTCCTCGGTGCCGACGACCTTGCCCTCGTCGTTGAGCACCAAATTGATGCTCGGCAAATCGAGGTTGAGCTGCCCCTGCTGCTTGCGGCGTTTCTGGATCTGCTTGGCCAGCGTGTTCATGTCGCGCAGCAGTTGGACGACGTCCTCGTCGTAATCGTCAACCGTCCGGTCGCCGTCGGGGTGGGGGATGACGTCGTCGCCGTCGATGATGGCCTGGGCCTCGATGTAGCGGAACCGTTGGGCCGAGTGCAGGACGCTGTTGGAGAAGGCGGTGCCGACCGGGTGGGCGGTGCCGTCGTTGCGGGTCTCGAGGGTGATGAAGCAGCTTTTGGCCAGCCGGTCGACGCCGGCCTGCAGCGAGCAGACGCCGTTGGACAAAATCTCCGGCAGCATGGGGATGACGTGGCCGGGGAAGTAGGTGGAGTTGCCCCGCTGCTTGGCCTCCTCGTCGATCGGGCCGCCGGTTTTGACGAAGTGGGAGACGTCGGCGATGTGCACGCCCAGCTCCCACGTGCCGTCCTGGTTGCGGGTGACGCTGATGGCGTCGTCGTAGTCCTTGGCGTCCGGCGGGTCGATCGTGACGATCAACTCGTCCGTCAAATCCAGCCGGCGGCTTTTCTCGTCGGCGGCGTCAAACTCGCTCACCACGCGGCTCGCCGCGTCCTTGACGTGCTGCGGGAAGTCCTCGGGCAAGTTGAACTGCACGATCACGCTCTGCAAATCCACGTCCTTGTCGCCCGCCTCGCCCAGCACTTCGGTGATGACGCCGACGGCCGGTTCTTTGTCCTCGGGGTACTGCGTGATCTCGACGATGACCTTCGTGCCCGGCTTGATGTGCCGGCCGGCGGCGTCGGGGGTGAGGATCGGGTCGGTCAGCGTGTTGCCATCCGGCTCGACGTACCACGTGTCCCGCTGGTTACTCCCCGGCACAGCCTTGGCGCGGGCGAGGGTGCCGGCGAAGCGGGTGTGCGTCCGTTCGAGGATTTCCAGCACCTCGCCGTCGAACATGTCCTTGCCGTCCTTTTTGCCGCGGGCGTAGACGCGGCAGCGGACCACATCGCCCGAAAGTGCGCCCATGTTGTGGCCCGGCGGGATGAACAGGTCTTCGTGCGCCCCCGGATCGCTGGGCACGACGAAGCCGAAGCCGCGGGGGTTGTGGCGGTAGCTGCCGACCATCTCGTCGTCGCGGGTGTCGGTCGGGATCAGCACGTTGCCCTCGCTGCCGGCAACGACGCGGCCGTGGTCCATCAGGTCGCGCAGGGCCGCCCGGAAGGTGCCGTACTTGGCGTCGCCATCGTGCCCGAGCCGTTTGGCAAGTTGCCGGGGGCGGGAGGGCGTGTAGCCTTCGGATTGGACGTGGTCGAGGATCTGCTCGGCGATGGGGTCTTGCGCCATGACGGCCGCAGTGTAGAGGACGGCGGGGCGGCGTGGTCTGTCGCATGTTGCCGGACGCAAGTTGCTGTACGATCCGAGTCACTTCTGACCCGAAAGGTTGCCGATGACTACGCCGACGTTTGACGGACCGATCACGCTCGACGCGTTGCTCGAGGCCGTGGTGACGCACAAGGCCAGCGACTTGCACTTGCAGGTCGGGGCCCCGCCGACGCTGCGGATCGACGGCACGCTGCGGCCGCTAAGTTTGCCGGCGCTGAAGCCGGAGCAGGTCAAAGGCTTCATCGACGGGGCCGCCCCGAAGCTGTCGCTGGAGCGGCTGGCGGAGAAGCGGGCGGCCGACTTCGCGCTGGACCGGCCGGGCCTGGGGCGGTTCCGGGTGGCGACGTTCTACGAGATGGATCACCTGGCCATGGCCGCGCGGGCGATCCCGCCCGAGCCGCCGACGCTGGACGAGCTGGGCCTGCCGCCGGTGTTGCAGCAGATCGCCGAGGTGCCGCGGGGCTTGGTCCTTGTCACCGGCACCACCGGCAGCGGCAAGACGACGACGCTGGCCGCGATGATCCGCCACCAGAACGAACGCCGGCCGCTGCGGATCATCACCATCGAGGACCCGGTCGAGTACGTCCACAAGAATCGCCAGAGCCTGATCGCCCAGCGGGAGATCGGCCACGACGCCGTCAGCTTTCTCGGCAGCTTGCGGGAGGCGGTGCGGCAGGACCCGGATGTGATTCTCGTGGGCGAACTCCGCGACTCCGAAACCCTCGCCACCGCGCTGCAGGCCGCCGACACCGGGCACACGGTGTTCAGCACCGTCCACACGACCACCGCCAGCCAGACCCTGCAACGGCTCGTCGCGCTCTTGCCAATCGACCAGCGCGAGATGCTGCTCGGCCAGCTCGCCGGCAGCCTCCAGGCGATTATCAGCCAGCGCCTCGCCCCGCGCGCCGACGGCCGTGGCCGGGTCGCGGCGGTCGAGATCCTGCGGCAGTCGCCGATCACCCGCAAGCTGATCCTCGAGAACAAGCCGACCGGCCTCGCCCAAGTGATCGCCAACCGCGAGCAGGGCATGCAATTGTTCGACCAGCACCTCTCCGAACTGCTCAAGCAGAAGAAGATCACGCTCACCACCGCCCAGCAACTGGCCACCCACCCCGAGAGCGTCCAACTCGCCGCCCGCGGCATGACCGGCGGCGACTTGGCCGGCGGGCTGGTGTCGTGAAAATGTGCGCCTAAGCGGTCGCCGTGGTGGTGATGCGCAAATGCCGGCGCGGCAACCCGTCCGGCAACACGTCGCGGCGGATGATCGCCAGGGCGGCGTGGTCGGTGGGCCAGGTGACCCGCGGATCGACTTCGTCCAGCGGCACCCAGCGGAACTCGTCGTGCTCGTCGTTGAGCCGCACCGCCGCGTCCTCCGGCACCTCGGCGGCGAAGTGGAACGCCCGCCACGTCTGGTCGACCTCCGGCACGTAGAAGAAGCCGACGCAGACGTTGAACAACGCGCTTGGCACCAGCGCCGTCTCCTCCCGCACCTCCCGCACCGCCGCCGCCCACGTCGCCTCGTTCGGCTCGACGCCGCCGCTGACAAACTGCCACGTGCCGGCCATGTACCGGCCGGGGCTGCGCAGCAGTTGCAGCACGTGCCAGCGGCCGCCGACTCGCCACAGCACGTGGCACACGATGACGTCGCGGTCGAACGTCATCAATTTCCGTCACGGGCGGCGGCGACTTGCTCGAACTTGGCGACCATCTTGCGGGCGATGCCGCTCCAGGCGAACTCCGCCCGGCTCCACTTCGGGCCCAGCTCGCGCAGGCGGTCGGCGACTTCGCTGTAGCGCAGGGGCATGGAGAGTTGCGTGCCGAACTCGCCGGGGATTTTGGGGTCGGCGAACAGCGCGTGGGTGCCGAACTTCACCTGCTCCATGAGGCCGCCGTGGGCGGTGATGACGGTGGGCGTGCCGCAGGCCATGGCCTCGACGGCGGTCATGCCGAACGGTTCGTAGCGGCTGGGCATGGCGAAGACGCCGGGTGCGCGATAGATGTTGGCCAGCTCATCATCCGGGGCGTAGCCGCGCCACTCGACCCGCTCGTGGACACCTAGCCGGGCGGCGAGCTGCTTGAGCTCGTTGATCTGCCGCTCGTCGGCCTCGCCCTCGGCCCCGACGTACATCAAGAGCCGGGCCTCGGGCACGGTTTCGAGCACCTGCGGGAACGAGGAGATGAGCAAATCGTTGCCCTTGTTGCGGGCCATCCGGCCGAGCGTGAGAATATCGTGGCCGCGGATGTCCAGCCGCTCGCGAATCGCCTCGACCTCGTCCATTGACACGGGGTAAAACCGCTTGTCGTCCAACCCCGCCGGCAGGACGGTGGTCTTCTCCTCGGGCACGTTGTACCAATCGATGATGCGGTCGCTCTGCGGCGCCGTCGTGGCGATCAGGAAGTCGCAGGCGTCGTACATCTTTTGCTCGGCGGCGACCCGCTCGGCGAAGCGGTACACGCTCTGGTCGGCGTCGGGCATGTCGCGGCTCATCAACTCCTGCTTCCACTTGCCCACCGAGTGCGGCGTGTGGACGTGCGGCACGCCCAGCTTCTCGGCGACCGGCTGCGCCCCGACGCCGGCGTCCCAGTAGTGGCTGCTGATCAGGCCGTACTCGATGCCCTCGGCCTCGATCTTCTTCAGCCAGTTCTCGCTGAACTCCGGCAGGATTTCGTGGAAGTTCTCCTTGACGATGAACTCGTCGCCGCCGAACGGGATGCGGACCACGCGGCAGCCCTCGCCCATGTCGTCGACTTCCGGCTGACCCTCGAAGCCGCGGGTGATGACGTCGACTTCGCAGCCGAGGTCCCGGATGGCCTTGGCGACTTCGAGGACGTAGACGACCTGCCCGCCGGTGTCGGGCTGGCCGAGCTTGGGCTCGGCGGCGACGTAGCCGTGCGTGCTGACCATCGCGATGCGGCCCCGCTTGCACAGCGGCGGCGGCCCCTGGCGGCGGTCGGCGTCTTGGCGGCGGACAATGTCTTGGCGGGCGTCGGGCGAGGTGGACATGGGTGAGTGGCCCCCGAACATGGCGGCGGCGGGCGGCATCGTAGCCGAAGCGGCCGAAGATGCCGATTCCGAGGCCATCAGCCCGCGACGCCGAAGTGCCGCAACCCCTCAATGACCCCCGCGGCGACGGGCCGACTCGCGTGCAGCACGAACCGCCCGGCCGGGGCCGCCTGCTTCAACCCGGCTTCGGCGTTGGCCACGACAATGCCCCTGTACGGCTCGGCGAACATGTCGACGTCGTTGAGCGAGTCGCCCGAGACGCACACCCGCCCCGCCGCCGGGTCGATGCCCAGGCGGGCGCACAGCCACCCGATGGCCGCCTGTTTGCCGGCGCGGACCGGCAGGAGGTCGACGTCGTCGCCCATGCTGATGACGAGCTTGGCCCGACCGCCCACCCGCCGCCGAAGCTCGTCCGGCTCGACGTCGCCGAGGCTGAAGCTCGCCTTCAGCGGCGTCTGGTAAATCGCCGGGTGCGGCGTCATGCCGAGCTCGGTGGCGAGGGCGTCCCATTCTTGCCGATCGAAACCTTCGCCGACTTCCTCGGCGAAGCCCTCGAGCAGCTGCCCCTGCGCATCGGCCACCTGCGTGCCCATCGCCCCGCAGATGAAGTCGGGCCGCGGCAGGTCGCGCTCCTCCGCCAGACTCGCCAGCAAGCTCGCCACCGGCCGGCTGCTGTTGAGGGCCAGGGCGATGTTGTTCTCCCGCAACACCCCGGCAAGCTGCGCCAGCGCCGCGGCGTTGTCCGGGGCGTCGCCATGCGGATCAAGCAGCGTGCCATCAACGTCGGAGAAGAGCATGGCCTTCATGCCGGCGAGATTAGCCAAGGTCTGCCTGTGTGGTGCTGCGTGCGTCGCTGAAACCCCCACCGCCGTGGTAACGGCGGGG
>CAYLSV010000046.1:0-11546 GCA_964386435.1 uncultured Tepidisphaerales bacterium | reverse complement strand
CTGCGACCACACTTGGTCGCAGTCCGGGGCAATTGACCGACCGGACTGCGACCAGGTTTGGTCGCAGCTACCCGCGTTCTTCAAGCCTCACTCCGTGGCGAACTCGATTACCGTCGGCTCGCTCTCGACGCCCAGGCGGTTGAGGGCGCGGACGGCGATGGCGGTGGGCTCGGTCGTCGCGGGGAGGAACGTCTCTGTCGTGTTGCCGGGGAGGAGGGTGACGTTCCAGCGATCGTTTTCCAGGAGCCAGACGGCGTACTGCTTGACGTCCTCGTCGGCCGGCAGCGTCAGCTTGACGCCAGCGGCGGCGGTGGGGGTGGCGGCGGGCTTGGTCGTCGGCTCAAAAAACTCGTGGTCCGGCAACGGCGTCGGGGCGGCGGGCTCGGGGATCATCTCTGCCGCGACGACCTCGGCCTCGACCTCCGGGGCGGGCGGGGCGGCGTCGTCGATCCACGTCATCGCCGGCACGGCGGCCGGGCGGACGTAGGCCTCGTCACGCAACACGTCGGCCATCGCCTTGAGGTTCTGCGTGATCGTCTTCATCGAAAAGTGCACGTGCCCGTCGCCCTGCCCGTAGCGGCCGATGTAAATCTGCCCGGCGATCTCCTCCGGCTCCCAATCGCTCACGCCGGGGAACAACCGGCTCGTGTACAGGCCGGGGGCGAGCGTCCGGTCCTGCGTGTTCTCGCTGGCCCACCACGACAAGAGCGCCGGGAACGATTGCTGCGGCGCGCTGGTCGACCAATACAGCTGCGGCGTCCAGTAATCGACCCACCCCTCGTTCAGCCACAGCTTCGCATCGGCGTACAAACGGTCGTACTGGTCGAACCCGCGCACGCTCTCGGGGAAGCCCGGCCGCCAGATGCCGAACGGGCTGATGCCGACCTTGACGTGCGGCTTGAGGTCCTTCGTCTGCGTGTAAATCTGCTCAACGAGCGTGTTGACGTTGTTCCGCCGGAAATCGTTCAACGTCAACTCGCCGCCGGCCGCTTGGTAGGCCTCAAAGCTCTTCTCGTCCGGGAACGGGACGTCGGCAACGGGGTACGGGTAGAAGTAATCGTCCATGTGGACGCCGTCGAGGTCATACCGCTCAACGAGGTCGGCGAACACGGCCAGCGTCTGCTGCTGCGCGACCTCGCTGGCCGGGTCCATCCACATTTGCATGCGGGTCTCGTTGCCGTACTCGACCACGGCCTCGGGGTGCTGCTGGGCGATGCTCTCGGGGCCGGGATCGAACTTGGCGTTGCGGGGCTTGACGCGGTAGGGGTTGAGCCAGACGTGCAGCTCGATGCCGCGGTCGTGGGCGCCGTCGATCCAGTGGGTCAGCGGGTCGTAGTACGGCTCGGGGGCCTTGCCCTGCTCGCCGGTGAGGTAGTAGCTCCACGGCTCGAGCGGGCTGTCGTACAGCGCGTCGGCGGCGGGCCGGACCTGCAGGACGATGACGTTCAGGCCCACCTCGGCGGCGCGGTCGAGGATCGCGTCGGCCTCGGCCCGCTGCTGCTCGGGCGGCAAGCCCGGCGCCGTCGGCCAGTCGATGTTCTCGACCGTGGCGACCCACGCCCCGCGGAACTCCCGCGGCACCTCGGGCACCGGCGGCATCTCCTCACTTTGCCCGAACGCGGGGGCGAGGACGGCGAGCGACAACGACGCGGCAAGAAGCTTGGCAAAGGGTGCGGCCATGCCCCAATCTTATAGAACGCCGGCGATGCGCCAACCGGCGAACTTGTCGGCAACGAAATCCAATGGCATGTTTGTCGCATGTCGCAACTGCCCCACCCCGGCGAGGCCGCGTACCACCTGCCGCATTTGGTGACCGGCATCCTCATGCTCGGCGGCGGCGCGGGCGTCGGGACGCTGTTCCTGAAATGGCTGATGATGTAGTTACTGCGTCACCTCACGCGTCCGACCCGAACAGCACGTCGTCCACCGTGTACCGCCCCGCCGGCCGGCCGGCGAGCCAGCGGGCGCACCGCAGTGCCCCGGCGGCGAATGTATCACGACTGAGCGCGGCGTGCGTCAACTCCAACCGCTCGCCGCCGGTGGAAAAGCTCAACGCGTGGGTGCCGACCACGTCGCCCTCGCGGACGCTCTCGATAATCGGCCGACGCTGCACCGCCCGCTCCACGGCGTCGGCGAGCGTGATCGCGGTGCCGCTGGGGGCGTCCTTTTTGTGGACGTGGTGCGTCTCGACGATCTGCATCTGGAACCCGCCGCCCAGCAGCTTCGCGGCGTCACCGGCCAGGCGGTTGAACACGGCGACGCCGATCGACGTGTTCGTTGCGTGCAGCACCGGGATGTCGGTGGCCGCCTCGTCGAGCAGCTTGTAATCGTCGGCGGTCAGCCCCGTCGTGCCGCTGACAAACGACACCTTCGCCGCCCGGCAAAGCCCCAGCCACCGCCGCATGCCCTCGGGCTGGGTGAAGTCGATGAGCACGTCGACGCCCTCCGGCAACGGCTCGCCCCGCATCGGCGTGGCCACGGCATCAAAATCGGCGGCCCGGGCGAGTTCCGCCGTCCGCCCCCCGGTGCGGCCGGTGCTCCCGGCGATGGCGATGTTCATAGTTGCCGAAGTTAGGCGAGGCATCTCACACGCCCCACGTCCGGCGGGGTCGGGGCCGATACAGTGGGCAGCGATGAGCCGCCGGTTCTTCAAACGCCTGACGCCCAAGAGTTCCGCCGGGGTGCGGAAGTCCTGGCTGGGCCGGCGGTTGGGGCCGCTGCTGGACGCGCCGCTGCTGTGGCAGCTCAACCGAAAGAGCGTGGCCCGCGGCGTCTGCTGCGGGGCCTTCTGGGCGTTCGTGCCGCTGCCGATCCAGACAATCGGGGCGATTTTGGCCGCCGTCTGGCTGCGGGGCAACTTGCCGATGGCCATGCTCGCGACGTGGATCAGCAACCCGCTGACGTGGGTGCCGGTCTTCTACGCCGGCTACCGCGTGGGGCTGGCCGTGCTGGGCATGCCCGAGGACGACGGCGAGCTGCTGGCCACGATCAAGGCGGCCTTCGGCGGCGGCGTGATCGACGGCACCGGCACGCTCTTGACCTACTTTCGCGACAACCTGCTGCGGGTGCTGCCGCTGATGCTGGGCAACATGATGCTCGGCACGCTGGCCGCCGGGGCGCTGTACTTCCTGGTGAAAATCGGCTGGCGGTGGAACATCGTCCGCCGCTGGGGTCAACGTGGCCACCACGTCCGCTGCCCCCACTGCCGCCACCTGGTACTCGGCGGCCGCGACGACAAGGCGACCAAAGCCTGCCCGACCTGCGGCAAGATCATCCCCGTCTACCGCCGCCTGGGCTGGGGCCTGGCCGCGATCAGCCGCAAACTGAGCGCGAACGTCGCCGACAAAGCCGGCGCCCTCGCCAGCAAGGCCGGCCGAAAGAAACCCCAAGGCGGCACCCGGCGGATCTCGCTGACGCAACTCTGACTGTTGCCGCTGCGCGAATCGCCAGAATCGCCTCGTCAATCCTTGCGGGGCCACCGGGTTTCAACGATTTCGGCGATGCGGCATCCGCGGCGGCGGCCGCTACCCTGCGGGCATGGCGTTCTGGATCACCGCCCTCTGGGCGTTCGGCCTCACCACCGGCGGCGTGCTCGCGGGCACGGCACTTCTTCACCTATTGCCGCGGCTCGGGTCGATCGGCAAGGCGCTGAGCAAGCGTCTTTGTGCGGGGGTGCCACTCGATTTGGTGGTCGGTTATTTCACGGTGCTGCCGCTGATTTTGGGGCCGATCTTCGGCGGCTGGGCGGGGCTGCTGGGGGCGGTGCTGGGGCAGTACGCCGGGCTCATCGGCTGGGAGCTGGCCCACGAGCTGGCCCACTGGAAGACGCCGGGGCGGGGGGCGATTTTGCGGGCGGGCAACCTCGTCATCGGCGGCCACCCGATCGTCGCGGCGGGCAAGAACTTCGCCGCCCTGTGGTGCACGACGCTGGCCGTGCCGATCTTCGCCGCCACCCGCCTGGCCCAGCACGTCGCCTACCCGCCCTTGACGTGGCTGCTGGGGTTCCCGAAGTACGACGCCGGCGAGTGGGTGAACGTCACCCGGCACAAGTTCGACGGCCTGATCGGGCACGACCGGGTGTGGTGCCTGTACTGCGACTGGATGACCGGCGTCTGGTCCCTCGGCACGGAAATGCTGCGGAACGTCGAAAGTTTCTGGTGCCCGATCCGCTTCGGCGACCCGAGCAAGTGCGCCAACTGCGCGATTGACTTCCCCGACGTCGCCGGCGACTGGGTCGACTTCAAAACCGGCAACGCCACCGAAGCCGGCGAACTCGTCACCACCCTCTACGGCCCCACCGACGGCAGCGCCGAGAACCCCCGCGCCTGGTTCGGCCACCCCAGCCGCGAACCGGTGAAGCTGACGGTCAAAGGTGCCGCGGTGGAGGAGCCTGTGGGCGTTGGTTCCTAACCCCTTGTCCGTCGGAGCTTCCCTCCTTCCCTGCTTTTCCTTCAAAAAGCCGCGGGATTCGCTCTGCACATCCCGCGGCTTCTTAAAAGAAGAGAAAAGCAAGCTCCAAAGGACAAAGGATAAGGAGCATCGCGCCACGCGCCGCCGCCCTATCTTTGCCTTATGAAACCGAACTTCTGGCAAATCCTGGGCTTGGCGTTGCTGATCGTCGGGCTGATCTGGATTCTCGTTGAGCGGCTCACGGACGAGGACGCGCCGAGTCCGGGGCCGGAGTCGGATGTGCAGGAGGTTGCGCCGGGCGAGGGGGAGTGAGGCGGTGACACGACGTTCAACTTGATCCCGGTGCGTGCGTCGCTGAAGCCCCCACCGCTGCGTAGCAGCGGGGCTACGCATGTAGACCAGTCGAGTTGGCAACCGTATGTAGCCCCGCTGCTACGCAGCGTTGGGGGCTTCAGCGACGCTGGGGCGTGTGCCGGATTCGCTCACCTGACTCCGCCGTAGCACCATGATCCGCTTGATGCCAACGCCGATCGGCTCGCTGGGGCGGGATGTGGTCAGCGGGTACGCACTGGCGGTGTGTCGGGTGACGGGTTGGGCGGCGGTGTTTGCGATGGTGTGGCGGTCGGCGGGGGCGGAGGCGTTCGCGGTGTTGGCGCTCGCGCGGGGGACGATCGGGCTGCTGCGGCTGGCGGGGTTCGGGCTGGCCCCGGCGACGGTGCGGCTGTTGGCCGAGACGGAGGCGAAGGCGCGGCAGCCGTTGCCAGCCGACGACGTGCCGGTGGCGGCGGTGGTGGGCAGCGTGCCGGTGCATGGCGGCAGTGTGTACGGCGGCGACTGGCCGCCGGGACGGGTGGCGTACTGGTCGGCGCTCGTGGCGGCCGTCGTCGGGTTCGGGTACGCAGCGGCGTTTCACCACTTGCACGACGTGCCGGCGGGGCTGGCCGAGGGCGAGGCGGTCGGGCAGGCGGTGGCGTTGCTCGGCGTGGCGGTGGCATTGCGGCTTTTGGGCGAGCCGGCGTCGGCGGTGTTGCAGCACGACGATCGGCTGCACGCCGACCAGTGGGCGCTGTGCGTCGCCGAGCTGGCGTGGCCGGCGTTTCTGGCGAGTTGGTTCATCTGGGGCAGCGGCGACTTCGACTTCGTCCTCGTCGCCGCGGCCGGCAGCGCGGCGGGGGCGGAGCTGCTCGGGGCCCTGCTGCGGATCGCCGCGTTGGGCGCGCGGGCGAACGATGCCCCGCTGCTCTTGAAGGTCCGGCCGTACCGGCGGCTGCTGGTGCTGGGCGGGTTCGTGACGCTCGCGCAGGCGGCCGACTTTCTGTACGCGCCGATCGATTACGTGCTGCTCAACCGCTTCGTCGACGGTGGCGTGGCGGCGTACGCGCCGGCGGTGCAGATCGACGCCGCCCTGCTGCTGCTGGCCGGGGCGGCGTCGGCGATCGTGCTGCCGCGGGCGGCGAAGCTGGACGCGGGCGGCGACGGCGCGGGCGTCTGGCGGCTGTACCTCATCGGCACCCTTGTGACGGCCGGCGTGCTGGTGGCCGGAGCCATCGTGGCGTGGCTGGCGGCCCCGCTCGCGTTGCGGCTGTGGCTGGGAGACGCGCCGGCGGCGACGCTCGACGTGCTGCCGTTTGTCCTGGCCGGCACGGTCATCGGCGGCAGCGGCGCGGTCGGCCGGGGGGTTTTGCTGGGCATGGGCCGGGCGAGGGCGGTGGCCATCAGCGTGCTGATCGCCGGCGGCTTCAACGCCCTTGTCAGCACGCTACTCGTCACCCAAGGCTACGGCCTGCGCGGCGTCGTCTACGGCACGGTTTTGGCGGCGGCCGCGCGGTGTCTGGTGTGGCAGCCGTGGTATGTGTGGCAGAATACGTGGCGACGTGGTGAAGTTTGACGTGGTGATTCGCCGGAAGGGGTTGGCACGACCTCCGGCAAATCACCACGTCACACTTCACCACGTCACACTTCAAGCGCCAATTCGCAGCAGGACCGCGTACGCCGTCGCCTGCTCCTCCCCCTCTTCCTCGTGGCCGAGGAAGCCGGCGATGAGCCATTGGTCGATTGGCAGGCTGATCGTCGCGGCCACCTGGTCCGCGGTGCGGTCGAAGGTTTGGATGTGGGCGCCAGGGCTGACCTCAACGGTGGCGATGTCGCCGACAATGGATTGCTCGACGTCGAAGGCGACGGTGGCGAACCGCCCGTCGGCCGAGAGGGTGGGCGTGGCGACAACGGTCAGGCCGCCGAAGACTTTGCTCACCTCCGGGTCGTAGCCGATGGCCCCCTGCCCGACGACGGGCGAGAGGTCGCTGACGTACGCGTGCGTCTCGCCGCGGCGGGCGGTGACGGTCACGCCGTTGAGCACCCGCTGCCGCACCGCCCCCACCGCCGGCTGCTCGGCGAGCGTCATCGCGTCGTCCAGATCGAGCTGCCCGACGCTCGCCATCGGCACCTCGACGATCAGCACCTCCACGAGCAGCATCGGCCGCCCCTGCCGAAGCTGGTCGAGCAGATCGGCGATCCCGTCCTGCACCGGCCGGGGCGCGGTGACGATGAGCTGGCCGTTGAAGTCGGAGATCTCCGCCTGCACGTCGGCGTCGGGGACGTTGTCGAAGAGGACCGCGATGAGTTCTGTGGCCGCGTCGTCGGCATCGGCCGCCTCGCCCCCGAACCCGCCGCCGACGGCCGGTTCCCCAGCCGGCCGCTCCGGCAGCAGGTCGGCGATCGGGTAGACGTGCGTGACTCTCTCCGCCGTTTGCGTGTCGTCGATGAGCCGCGGACCGTCGTGCGGCGCCTCCTGCGCCTCCTGCGCCGCCGCCGGCCCGGCGGCGAGGGCGACCGCCAGAACGCTCAGCATCACCGAAACCCCCACCGCCGCGTAGCGGCGGGGCTGCTCCCAGTTCGGGCACTGCTCCGGGTTGTCGAGGTGCGCGGGGTTCGGGCGTAGCCCCGCTGCTACGCAGCGGTGGGGGTCTCTTGTGCGTCCGTACGGCTTGACCGTCGCCGCGGTGAGCACTGCTGGAGCGCCCATTGCTGGGGTGACGGCGGGGTGTTGCTCGGATCGGGCGACTTCCGGAGCGGGCGAAGCCCCGCCGTCATGACGGCGGTGGGGGTGCTTTGGAGGTTGCGAGGCGAGCGGGCGGCGGTTCGGTTCAGGCTTCGACATGGTGGGCTTCCTTCTGAGTTTGCGGTTCGCTTGTGCTCGGCAGGGCTGCGGTTTGCAGGCGGAGCGAGCGGACGGTGGCGCGGGTGGACGGGTGGTTTTCGAGCGTGGCCAGCAGGGCCGCGGCGGTGGGGTCGTCGGACCACAGGAGCGCGAGTAACGCGTGGCGGTTGGTCGAGCCGACGGTGGCGAGGTGGCGGTAGAGGGCGGGGTCGTTCGTGCCGGAGAGCAACACAGCAGCGGCGCGGCGGTGGGCGATTTGCGGGGCGTCGAGCTGCCGGGCGAGGGCGGGCCAAAGCTCCGGGGTGGCGGCGACGGCGGCCCGCTGGATGAGCAACGCCTCGTCCGGCAGCGCGACCAGTTCGGCGGCGCGGGCGGCGTGATCGACAGGCGGCGGCGCGGTCTGCGGCCGTGCCAAGACGGCCCACTGCTCGGCGAGCGTTGCGGGGCGGCCGGCGGGCGATCGTGATCGAACATGCTCGCCCCCATTGTCGAGTGGCGGCGGGGCTATGTCTGCTTTTTCAGGCTCATCTTGAATCGCGACGGCGGTTGGGGCGTCGGGCGAATCGGGCAGCAGCGTCAGCGTGCCGACCGCCAGCACGGCCGCCGCGGCGACGGCGGCCCGGCGGGGCCAAGTCGATCGGCGGTGCGGCGTGACGAACGCCCACGTCCGCTCGGTTCGCGCCGGATCGACCGTCGGCCACTCGGCTTGGTCGAGCAGGTCGTCGAGGTCAGTCATCGAGATGCCTCCGCAGTTGGTGCCGGAGCTTTGCGCGGCCGTGGGTCAAGAGGACGCGGACGTTGGTTTCGCTCGTCGCCATCACCGCGGCGGCCTCGGCGGTGCTGACCTGCTCGTAGTGCGTCAGCACCACCGCCTCCCGCTGCCGCGGCGGCAACGTGCTCACGGCCGCAGCAATCTGCCCACCGAGTCCTTCGACGCGGCAAGGTCCGCCGGCGACCGCCCCACCGCGTCGGTCGGCTCGGGCAGTTTGGGTTGCCGTCGCAGTTGGTCGCGGAACGCCCGGACGACCAGCGTGTGCAGCCAGGTCGACAGCGCCGCCTCGCCGCGGAACGACGGGTAGCCGCGGGCCGCCCGCAAGAGCGCCTCGCCGGCGACATCGTCGGCCAGCGCCGCATCGTTTGTCAGCCGCATCGCCAGGCGCAGCACGCCGGGGATTGCCGCCCGCACGGCGGCATCGAACTCGGCGGCGGTCATCGCAGGTGGCATCAGGCGGCATGTCCGGGAAGTTGGACGCCGACAGACCGGCGGGTGCTAAAGAAATTGTTCTTGGTTGTTTGTCCTTTGTCCTTTGAGCTTTGCAAATCTCGTCATGCCCTTGCCGGCGTGAGCAACCGACCACGGACCACGGACCAACAACGAAGGACCGAGAACGAAGGACAAACAACAAAGGACAGTGGGCCAACCCCCTGCTGATTGAACGAAACCCGCCCCACACCTATATTGCGGCCCATCGGCGGCGTTTTTGGGCGATTCCTGCCGCGCCGGCCGCGCTTTCCAACCTCCACCCCCACCAACGCAAGCACAACATGGCGAAGTCCACCACGGCGAAAAAGGTCAAAAAGGCCGCGAAAACCGCCAAGAAGTCGGTCAAGAAGGCCGTCACCACCGCCCGCGTCAAAACCGGCAAGCGGGTCTTCTTCTTCGGCGACGGCCGTGCCGAAGGCGGACGCGGCGACAAGCTGCTGCTCGGCGGCAAGGGCGCGAACCTGGCCGACATGACCGCCAGCGGCTTCCCCGTGCCGCCGGGCTTCACCATCACCACCGAGACCTGCGCCGACTACAACGCCGGCGGCAAAAAGCTCCCGGCCGGTTTGATGGACGAGGTCGCCAAGAACGTCAAGAAAACGGAGCGGGCGACGAAGAAGAAGTTCGGCGACGCCAAGAAGCCCCTGCTGCTCAGCGTCCGCTCGGGCGCGGCCGTCAGCATGCCGGGCATGATGGACACCGTGCTGAACCTGGGCCTGACCGACGAGATCGTCGCCGCCATGGCCGAGCAAGACGCCCGCTTCGCCTACGACAGCTACCGCCGGCTGATCAACATGTACGGCGACGTGGTCGTCGGCGTGCACCACGAGCACTTCGAGGAGGCAATGACCGCCAAGAAGAGCGCGGTCGGCGTGAAGGACGATACCGAGCTGTCGGCCGACGACCTCAAGGCGCTGTGCGACGACTACAAGAAGGTCTTCAAGACCCACGCCGGCTTCGCCTTCCCGCAGGACCCGGAGAAGCAGCTCGAGCTGGCCATCGAGGCCGTGTTCAAGAGCTGGGACAGCGACAAGGCCAAGAGCTACCGCCGGGCCGAAGGCATGGGCCACTACGCCGGCACGGCCGTGAACTGCCAGACCATGGTCTTTGGCAACATGGGCGACGACTGCGCCACCGGCGTCGGGTTCACCCGCGACCCGTCGACCGGCGAGAACAAGCTGTACTGCGATTACCTCGTCAACGCCCAAGGCGAGGACGTGGTCGCCGGCATCCGCACGCCCAAGGACGCGGCCGTGATGAAGAAGGAGCTGCCCAAGCTCCACAAGCAGATCATGGAGATGCGCAAGCGGCTCGAAGACCGCTACGGCGACATGCAGGACTTCGAGTTCACCGTCGAGCAAGACACGCTCTACATGCTCCAGACCCGCAACGGCAAACGCACCGGCCGGGCCGCGCTGAAGATCGCCACGGACCTGCTCAAGGAGAAGAAGATCGACGAGAAGGCCGCCGTCCAGATGGTCACGCCCGGCCACCTCGACCAATTGCTCCACCCGGCGTTCCAGCCCGCCGCCCGCAAGAGCGCGACGGTGCTGACCAGCGGCCTCAACGCCTCGCCCGGCGCGGCCGTGGGCACGCTGGCGTTCACCGCCGAAGATGCCAAGGCCCGCGCCGAGGCCGGCGAGGCCGTGCTGCTGGTGCGGCGTGAAACCTCGCCCGAGGACGTCGAGGGCATGCACGCCGCCCAGGGCATTCTCACCAGCACCGGCGGCAAGACGAGCCACGCCGCCGTCGTCGCCCGCGGCTGGGGCAAGCCGTGCGTCTGCGGCGCCGGCGACATCGAGATCGACGCCGCCAAGCAGACGGCCACGATCAACGGCAAGAAGTACGGCCCGACGGACGCCCTCTCGATCGACGGCACCACGGGCGACGTCCTCGACGGCCAGGTGCCGACGCAGGAGCCCGAGCCGGACCGGAACTTCAAGAAGCTGATGAGCTTGGCCGACAAGTTCCGCCGCCTGGCCGTCCGCACCAACGCCGACACGCCCGACGACTCGAAGAAGGCTCGCGACTTTGGCGCCGAGGGCATTGGCCTTTGCCGGACCGAGCACATGTTCTTCGAGAGCGAGCGGATCGGCCCGATGCGGGAGATGATCCTCGCCGGCGACGCCGCCGGCCGGGAGAAGGCGCTCAAGAAACTGCTGCCGTTCCAGCGCAGCGACTTCGAGGGCTTGTTCAAGGCGATGAAGGGCTTGCCCGTCACCATCCGCCTGCTCGACCCGCCGCTGCACGAGTTCCTGCCGGGCCAGGACCAGTACAAGGAGATCGAGCTGATCGCCAAGAACGTCGGCGTGACGCCCGACGAAATCCGCACCCGCATCCAGGGCCTGCACGAGCAGAACCCGATGCTCGGCCACCGCGGCTGCCGGCTCGCCGTGACGTACCCGGAGATTTTGCGGATGCAGGTCCGCGCGATCCTCGAGGCGGCCATCAAGGTCGGCGGCAAGATCGTCCCCGAGATCATGATCCCGCTCGCCGGCACCGCGGCCGAGCTGTCGTTCCTGAAAAAGCACCTCCACGACGAGGCCGAGCAGGTGTTCAAGGACAAGAAAAAGAAGGTCAAGTACCTGGTCGGCACGATGATCGAGGTGCCCCGCGCCGCCATCACCGCCGACGAGATCGCCCACGAGGCCGAGTTCTTCAGCTTCGGCACCAACGACCTGACCCAGATGACCTTCGGCTACAGCCGCGACGACG
>CAYLSV010000045.1:17063-27751 GCA_964386435.1 uncultured Tepidisphaerales bacterium | reverse complement strand
GAGGGCGTCGGTTGCCTCGGCGATGCGGGTCTGCCAGCTTTTTCGTTCGGTGCTCATCGTTGCAGGGTAGTTGCCCCGGTCGATGCACCGACCGCACCCGGTCATTCTGTCGCCCCGCCACTTTATCGAAACTGTCGGGCCGGGCCGACGTTTAAGATGGTGGGTGCCGCGGCGTCTTGTCGGTTGACAAGGAGGGCCGTTCGTGGGAGACCACGCGGGCCGATCCGCCGCTTGAACCGAAGGACTTGCCGATGCCGGTGTCGCAGTTGATGGAAGTGCTCGAAACCATCCGCCGTCGGGCGAAGCTGTTGAGCCTCGTGTTCGGGCTGGGCGTCGTCATCGCCGCAGCGGTGGCGGCGCTGGGCGTGACCGTGCTGCTCGATTACCTGCTGAACCTCCCGGCCCTGCCGCGGCTGGTCGTCATGCTCGCGGCGTTCGGAGCCGTCTGCTTCCTCGGCTGGCGGCACGTCGCCCGGCCGCTGCTGAGCCGGGTGTCGCTCGGCGACGTGGCGGGGCGGGTCGAGTCGCTCTACCCGCAGTTCGAGGACCGGCTGCGGTCGGCCGTGCAGTTCGAGGACCAGCCCGAGGCCAACCTCGGCAGCCCGCGGATGCGGAAGCGCGTCACCCAGCAGGCCGCCGAGATCGCCGGCCGGGTCGATTTGAAGCGGGTGCTGCGGGCGCGGCCGGCGTTCCTCAGCGTCGGCGGCGGGGCGGCGGCCGTCGTGCTGCTGCTGCTCACGGCCCTCCTGCTCGGCAGCACCTACCGCGGCATTATCGCGAGCCGACTCGCCTCGCCGTTCGACGCCCAGCCCTGGCCGACGAAGCAGGTGATCGCCCCCGGCGAGGTGCCGCAGACGGTGCCGGCCGGGCGGCGGGTTGAGATCTCGATGAGCCTCGAGAAGGGCGACGACCCGGACCTGAAGCCGATTTTGTTCTACCGCACCGCCGCCGGGGTCGAGCGGCAGGTGTTCATGAAGCGGACGGCCGATGGCCGGTTCACCGCCACCCTCGACGCCCGGCTCGACGAAACCGCCGACCGCGGCCAGATTACCGCCCGGATCGAGGCGGGTGACGACGAAGAGACGCTGCCGCCGATCAACGTCGTGCCGCGCTTGAAGATCGAGCAAGTGACGGCCGACATCGCGCCGCCGCCGTACGTCAGCGGCCGCCAGCCGATCACCACCGACCTCGCCCGCAGCACCGCCGTGACGGCCGACGGGGCGACGATCACGCTGAACATCGACTTCAACAAGCCGCTGGCCGAGGGCGCCGAGGTCCGGCTCATCCCGACCAACGACGCCGCCCCCGAGGTCGATTGGCAACCGACCACCGGCACCACGGCGATTGGCCGCTGGGTGGCACGGGAGACGACCCGCTTCCGCATCGCCGCCGTTGACGCCGACGGCTTCGACAACGCCGCGCTCTCCGAGTACGAAATCATCGTCCGCCCCGATCAGCCGCCGACGGTGATATTGGAGACGCCGCGCCGCAATGAACGCCGCACGGCCGCCGCGACGGTGCCGGTCGTCGCCGTGGTGGAAGATGACTTCGGCTTCGACGCCGTAGAAATCGTCGTCCAGCAACGAATTGGCGACGACGTGCAGGAGTGGCAACTGCCGCTGTTCGCTGAAGATTCCGCCGCCGCCGACGTCGCGTGGTCGGCCCTCGAAGCCGGCGGCGATCGGCAGCGGTTCCGGGCCGCTTACGACTGGAAGCTCGACGCCCTCGACGGCGCCAACCTCGAACCGGGGGCCGTGCTGGAGTTCTTCGTCAGGGCCGTTGACAACTACGACCTCGACGGCTCGACCCACCCCCCGGCCACCAGCGGCACCTTGCGCATCACCATCATTGGCCAGGACGAACTGGCCAACGAAGTCCTCGACGATTTGCGGCTCATCAAAGACCGCACCGAGCAGGTCCGCAACCGCCAGAAGCGAACCCAGCAGGAAACGCAGAATCTTCGGGAAGAAACCGAGGAGAACGAGGAGTTCACTGACGCCGACGAGGCCGCTAACCGCCGACTCGTCCGCGACCAGAGCGGCATGGCTGGGGCGACGAAGAAGCTCGCCGCCCAAGCCGAGGAGCTCCAGCAACGGCTGGAAGAGAACGCCGCCGAGGACGAAGAACTGAAGGAACTCACGGAGAAAGTCGCCGAAACGCTCGACGCCGCCGCCGAGGGGCCGATGAAGCAGGCGACGTCGAAGCTCGACCAGGCCGGCGCCGCCGAGGACCAGCAGCAGCCTCGGAACGAGGCCCTCGAAGCCGCCGAGGAAGAGCAGCGCGAGGCCTCGAAGATGCTCGACCAAGCGGTCGAGGACATGCAGAACGTCGGCTCGCTCAAAGGGGCGATCAACGACGTCCGTGATTTGCTCGAAAAGCAGCGGCAGGTGAGCGAGCAAACCCGCGACGCCGCCAAGGACGCCGTCGGCCAGAACCCGGCCAACCTCAACGAGGAGCAGAAGCAGGCGCTGGACGACGCCGCCGAGGAGCAGAACCAACTCGCCGACGAGACGGACAAGCTGGCCGACGAGCTGGACGAACTCGCCGAGCAGATGAAGCAAAGCGACCCCGAGTCGGCCAAGGCGATGGAGGAGGCCGCCCGGACGATGCGGCGGCAGCAGACGAGCCAGCAGCAGCGCGAGGCCGCCGAGCAGACCCAGCAGAACAAGCAGGCCGACGCCCAGCAAAGCCAGAACCAAGTCGAGATCGGCCTTGAGATGGTGCTGAGCGGCCTCCGCGAAGCCGAGGCCCGGCAGCTGCGGCAGCTGGCGCGAAAACTCGCCGAACTCCAGGAACAAATCGCCAACCTCACCCGACGGCAGAGCGGCCACAACCTCGACAACCTGACCCTCCGCGGCGAGGCGGCCCTCGAAGAAGCCGGGGCCGAGGAGGTCAGCCGGTTGCTCCAACTCGCCCAGCGGATCGACGCCGAGGGCAACCCCGAAGCGCCCGATCCGGCACTCGATGTCGATCGCCTCGCCGCCGGCCAGGCACAAACCGAGCGGAACACCCGCAGCATTGCCGCCGACGCCGAGCAGTTGCCGGAGGGGGCCGAGCCGGCCGCCGATCTGACCCGCGCCGCCGGGCTGATGGAGCGGGCCAACGTCGACCTGCGCGGCGACGATCTTCCGGGCGCATTCGGTTCGCAGGAGAAGGCGCTCGCCGCGCTGCTCGCCGCCAAGGAGACGGTCGACGAGCAGAAGCAGAACGCCGACGATCAGCTTGAAGAGCAGCGCCGCGAGGCGATTCGGCAGCGGTACGTGAAGGTTCGCGACGAGCAGCAGGCGCTGAACGAAGCAGTCGCCACCCTCGACGCCAAGCGTGGCGCCGACGGCCAGCTCGACCGGGCCGCCCGCCGCGACCTCAACAAGACGCCCGGCGAGCAGGGCACGTTGCAGGACGAGATCGACGCTATCGGCGAAGACCTCGCCACGCTCGGCAGCACCGTCTACCTGTGGGCCAACAAGGACATTCGCGACACGATGGGCGACGTGAAAAGCCGCCTTGGCGACGGCGACTCGGGGGCCGTGACCCGCAGCGAGCAGACCCGCATCGTCGTGCAGCTCGACGCGATGATCGAGAATTTGAAGATGAAGGAGCCCGACGAGCGGTTCACCCAGCAGGGCGGCGGCGGTGGCGGCGGCGGCGAGGGACAGCCGCGGCTGCCGAGTTCCGCCGAGCTTCGGCTGCTCCGCGATTTGCAGAAGGCCGTCAACAGCAGCACCGAGAATGTCGCGGCCCAACCCGAAGAAGCCCGCGAGGACGAAACGCTCATCGCGCTCGGCAACCGGCAGGGCGATCTGCGGAGCGTGCTCGACGAGCTCATGCAGAAGTCCAGCAACGGCCAGCTCAAGCTCGGCCCCGAGCCGGACAACCGCGACCAACTCCCCGAAGAAGCCGGCGAGGAGGCCGTCGAGGAGCAGGTGGGCGAACTGCTCGGCGGCGACCCGGAGCAGGGCGGCGACGTCGGCGACGAGCAACGCATCGGCGACCGCATGGCTCGCAGCCGTCAACGGCTCGCCCTCAACCAGGACCCGGGCCAGACGACGCAGATCATTCAGGACCGCATTATCGAGGACTTCGCCGACTTGATCGACCAGGCCGAGCAGCAGGAGCAGGTCACCCGCAGCCAGCAGCAACAGCAACAGCAGCAGGGCGGCCAACAGCAGGCACCCCAGCCCGGCCAGGGCCAGCAACCCGGTCAGCAGCAAGGCGGGCAGCAGGGCTCGCAACAATCGACCGCCCCCGGCGAAGGCCCGGCCCCCGACAGCGACGACCTTGGCCCCGAAGCCACCGACCCGGCCAACATCGACGGCGACATCGCCGGCCAGGACCAGTCGTGGGGCGGCCTCACCCCCCGCCAGCGGCAGGCCGTCATCGAGGGCCAACAGGAGCAAACCCTCGGCGAGTACGGCAAGCTCGTCGCCGACTACTTCAAGGGCCTCAACGACAAGGCGAACCAGCAATGAGCCTCGGAACTTCAAAGGACTCGAACGTGCCCACTCCGTCAGGTAGCTGCGACTCGACGAGTCGCAGTCCGGTCGGGCGTCGTCTGACCCGGACTGCGGTGCGTTGCACCGCAGCTACCTTCGGCGTGTTGGCGATGCTCGCGGGTTCGGTGGCCGCCGACGAGCCGCCGGCGGCGGCTTCGCTGCCGCAGCAGGAGTCGATCGACCCCGTGACCGGCAACGAACTCACGCCCGAGGCCCGCGTCGCCATCGACCGCGGCCTCGCCTACCTCGCCAGCCGGCAGCAGGACGACGGCTGGTTCGGCGGCGGCGGGTTCGGGGCCTCCAGCGGCGTCACGGCCCTGTCCGGCATCGCCCTGATGAGCAGCGGCAGCCTACCGGGCCGCGGGCCCTACGGCGAGGAGGTGCAAAAGTCGGTCGACGCCATCGTCGGCTCCGCCCAGCCCAACGGTTTGCTCGCCCCTGACGGTCATCACGGCGTCATGTACTCCCACGGCTTCGCCGCCCTGTTCCTCGCCGAGGTCTACGGCATGACCGGCGACGAGCGGGTGAAAGAGGTTTTGCAGCGGGCGATCCGCTTGATCGAGAAATCGCAGAACGCCGAGGGCGGTTGGCGGTATCAGCCCTCGCCAGTCGACGCCGACATCAGCGTCACGATCTGCCAGATCATGGCGCTACGGGCCGCACGGGATGCGGGGATTCGCGTCGACCCGGAGGTCATCGAGAAGGCGCTGGAGTACGTCCGCGCTTGCCAGAACCGCGACGGCGGCTTCAGCTACCAACTCCGCAGCGGCCGCCCCGGCGGCGGCAGCGGCTTCGCCCGCTCGGCCGCCGGCCTCGCCTCGCTCTACTACGCCGGCATCTACGAGGGCGACGCCATCGACCGCGGCTTGGCCTACATCCAAAAGCAGGCCCCCGGCGGCGGCCGCAGCATGCCGGCCCACTACTTCTACGGCCAGTACTACGCCGTGCAAGTCATGTTCCTCGCCGGCGGCGAGAGCTGGCAGGAATGGTACCCCGCCATCCGCGACGAACTCATCCGCCGCCAAGGCAGCCGCGGCGAATGGTCCGGCGAAATCAACGACGAGTACTGCACCGCCATGGCCTTGATCGTCCTGCAAATGCCCAACCGCTACCTCCCCGTCTTCAGCGGCAAGGGGCCAGGGAGCTGAACCAGCGTGTCAAGCTCGCGTCGATCGTTCTTGCGCCGCGCCGCCAGCGGTGCCGCCGGCCTCGCCGCCATCGGCTCCGGGATGCTCACGTTGCGGGCCGATGCGCAGCCGACGCCGCAGGCCCACAGCGACCACGACCTGCCGAGCCTGCCGAGCCTGCCGAGCCTGCCGAGCCTGCCGAGCCTGCCGGCGGGCGCGGCGGTGACGGAGCCGAACATCCTCGGGCCGTTCCACCGGGCCGGGGCACCGTTCCGCGGCAAGGTCACGCCGCCGCTGGCCGAGGGCACGGTGCTGCTGGTCGGCGGCCGCGTGTGGAGCTTCGCCACCAAGCGGCCCCTCGCCGGTGCCGTGCTCGACATCTGGCAGGCCAACCACGCCGGCCGCTACGACAACGACGATCCGCAAAACCCGCCCGCCCCGGACAAGTTCGACAACCGCTGCCGCGTCGTGACGGATGAGGCCGGCTGGTACGAGTACGAGACGATCCACCCCGGCCGCTACCTCAACGGCCGTCGCTTCCGCCCGGCCCACATCCATTACCGCGTAAACGCCCCGCGTCATGCCGAGCTGATCACGCAGCTTTACTTCGAGGGCGACCCCGAGCTGGAGCACGACCGTTTCGTCCGCCCGTCGCTCGTCGTGCCGCTGCGGCAGGTCGAGCTGGAAGGCGGCACCCACGAAGCGGCCACCTTCGACATCGTCCTCGCCGGTGCCTGACGTTCGGCCGGCGCTGGCATCGGATGTGCGGCGGGTGGTGGGTGAGCGATGACAACGGCAACGGCAACGGCAACGGCAACGGCGAGTACAAGTCGGGCAGCCTGACGCTGCCGGGCGCGGTGGCGATGGGCACGGGCGTCATGATCGGGGCGGGCATCTTCGCCCTCACCGGGCAGATCGCCGAGCTGGCCGGCGGGTGGTTCCCGCTGGTGTTCCTGGCCGCGGCCGTCGTGGCGGCGCTGAGCGCGTACAGTTACGTCAAGCTCAGCAACGACGACCCGTCGGCCGGCGGGATCGGCATGTACCTGACCCGCCTTTACGGCAAGACCGGCCTGGGCGGCACGGTCGCGGCGGGTATGGCGCTCTTGATGTACTTCAGCATGGTCATCAACGAGGCGCTGGTCGCCCGCACGTTCGGCCAATATGTCATGCGGCTGTTCGTCGGCCCCGACGAGCAGGTCGGCGGCACGCTGGGGCGGGGCGAGTGGCAGACCCCGGCGCTCGCCGTTGGGCTGCTCGTGCTGGCGCTGGGCGTGAACGTGCTGGCGAACAAGTTCATCGACAAGTTCCAGCTCGTGATGGCGGCGGTGAAGATCCTGGGCATCGCCGCATTCGCCGGGGCCGGGCTGTGGGTCGGCGGCTTGGCGTGGGACAGCTTCATCGGCAAGGCCGGCGCGGGCGAGGCGTCACCGCAGCAGTCCGCCGGCTGGGCCGGCGTCGTCGCGGCGGTGGCGCTGGGCATCCTGAGCTACAAGGGCTTCACGACGATCACCAACGACGGCGACGAACTGAAGAACCCGAAGAAGAACGTCGGCCGGGCCATCTGGATCGCGCTGGCGATCTGCGTCGCGCTGTACCTGCTGGTGGCGCTGGCGGTCGGCGGGTCGCTGAGCATCGCCGAGATCGTGCGGGCGCGGGATTACGCCCTGGCCGAGGCCGCCCGCCCGGCGTTCGGGCAATGGGGGCTGTGGCTGACCGTCGCGCTGGCGATCGTGGCGTGCGTCAGCGGCGTGATCGCCAGCGTCTTCGCCGTCAGCCGGATGCTGGCCATGCTCGTGGAGATGAAGCTCGTGCCGTTCAAGGAGGTCGGCATCCCCGGCCGCCGGCAGTACACGACGCTCGTCTACACCATCGTCTTCGCCACGCTCCTGGCCGTCCTGTTCGACCTCGCCCGCATCGCCAGCCTCGGGGCGATCTTCTACCTGATCATGGACATGGCCATTCACTGGGGCGTGCTGACCCGCGTCCGCCGCGAGATCGGGGCGAACGCGGCCATCCTGATCGCCGCCCTGGCCCTGGACGCCGTGGTGTTGGCGGCGTTCTGCTGGGTCAAGGCGACGACCGACCCGCTAATCCTCCTCTTCGCCGCGATCGGCCTGCTGGTGATCTTCGCGGGCGAGTGGTGGTACCTCACCCGCCACAGGGATGGCGACGCCGACGAAGACGCGCAACCAGAGCCGGCCTGACCTTCACACCGCCGGCACCCAGTCGTCGCGGTGGATGATCTCGTCGTAGGCGGGCGGCGGGTCGAGGTGGTGGGCTATTTGGCCGGCGGTGCGGTGGGCCTCTTGGGTGCCGTAGCGGGCGAGGCCGCGGCCGATTTCGTGGTTGTTGGCCACGACGCGCAGGACGTCGCCGCGGGTGAAGTGGCCTTCTACTTTTTGCACGCCGACGGGGAGGAGGCTGGCGGTGGTGGTGAGTAGGGCGGTCGCGGCGCCTTCGTCGACGTGCAGGGTGCCGGCGGGGCGGGCGGTGGCGATCCAGCGGCGGCGGCCGGTGCGGCGGTCGCTCGCCGGCGGCCAGAACAGGGTGCCGATCAAGTCGCCGTCGAGCAAACGGGGCAGGACGTTCGGCTCGCGGCCGTCGGCGACGATCATCCACTCGCCGGCCGCCAGCATCACCGCCGCGGCGTCGAGCTTGCCGGCCATGCCGCCCTTGCCGACCATGCTCTTGGCGGCGGTTCCGGTAAACACGAGTCGCCGCGCGGCGGGCAGGTCGGTCACGAGATTTTTCACGCGGTTCGCCTCGTCCAATAACCCCGCGGCCGTGCTCAGCACGATCAGCCCCTCGGCCGGCAGCGCGGCACACACCACGGCGGCCAGCATGTCGTTGTCGCCGAAGCTGTTGCCGGAGCCGGCGAGCTCGTCGGTGGCAGTCGAGTCGTTCTCGTTGATGATTGGCACGACGCCCAGTTCGTCGAGGGCGTCGAGCGTGTCGCGGAGGTTCAGGAACCGCGCCCGATCGTCGGCGTCTTCCCGCGTCAGCAGCACCTGGGCGGCCCTGAGGCCGTGCGGACGCAGGGCGGCGGCCCACGCGTCCATCAGGCACCGCTGCCCCACGGCCGCCGCCGCTTGGAGCTTGGGCAGCGTCGTCGGGCGGGCGGCGAGGCCCAGCTCCGCCACGCCCGCGGCCACCGCGCCGCTGCTGACGATGGTTACCCGCACGCCCCGTTTCCGCAGCGTGGCTACTTGCTGGGCGACGGCGGCGAGTTGAACGTTATCGAGCCCGCCGGCTGGGCTGGTGACGACCGCGCTGCCGAGCTTGACGATCAGCGAGCGCACGTCCGCCAACGTGCGGCGCGGGTCAGGTGAGGCGGCGGCGGTCGGCATGGGTCGAAGATTAGAGGGGCAACGTCAGGTCACGACGACCGCGGCCCGCCGGGCGAATTACGGATAGCTCGCCCGCACTCACCCTTCACCGGACGGATTCATCATGATCGACAGCAACATTCAGGAGCGCTACCTCGCCAACCTCCTCACCGGCGACCGGTCGCAGGCCCGCCAGATTGTCAGCAACGCCGTGGCCGAGATCGGCAGCCGGCAGACCCTCGCCGAGCTTTGTTGGCCGGCGATGGAGACGGTTCGCGGGTTGTACCGCGAACACAAGCTCAGCCGCGCCCAGCTCAACCTCGCCACCCGCCTCAACCGCAGCATGGTCGACCGCCTTGGCGGCGATCTGGAGCACGCCCCGGTCAACGGCAAGACCGTGATCGTCTTCTGCGGCGATGACGAGCCGGAGGAGCTGGGCGGGCAGATGTGCGCCGACCTCTTCGAGGCCGAGGGCTGGGACGCGAAGTTCGCCGGCGGCGGCGTGCCGAACGATGAGGTGCTGGAGATGATCGGCCGCTGGCGGCCGGACATGGTCGTCATGTTCGCCAGCCTGGGCAGCAACCTGCCGCAGGTGCGGGCGCTGATCGACCACCTCCGTGACGTCAACTGCTGCCCGGAGATGCAGGTGATGTGCGCCGGCGGCGTCTATCAGCGGGCCGAGGGCCTGGCCGAAGAGATCGGTGCCGATCTATGGGCCGACAACGCCGAGGCCGCCGTCGCGCTGGCCGCCGCCGAGCCGGGCCGCAAGGCGACCGTCGCTCAGCAGACGGTCGGGAAAATGCGCCGCATCCGCCAGCAACAGGAAAGCGAGCGGGCGATGGCCGTCGCGGCGTAGGTTCGCGGCGCCGTTCATCCAGAAGCCGAGGGGTGAGCGGAGCGAGCATTCAGATCAAGCGCACGCAAAGATGCAGCGCTTGATCCGGGTGTTCGCTCCGCTCACCCTTCGGCTTCTCTCACGTCTGCAGCGACGGCGAGAACGCTGGTTCGCAACGTCGCTGAAGCCCCCACCGCCGCGTAGCGGCGGTGGGGACTTCAGCGATCCTCAACTTTATCACAGTCGCACAGTCGCACAGTCGCTGTCGCAGCCGCACTACAAAATTGACCGGCGGCGGCAGGCCGAGGTACACGAAGCGGCCGGGAGTTTCCGCATGGCCGAGCGCTCGTCGTTCATATTCTGCCTGATCGCGGCGTGCGTCTTGCCGCTGGTGGGGGCGGTGCGGCCGTCGGCGGTGGAGATGCCGGCGGTGGTGGAGGTGGCCGAGGTGGCGATCGAGCCGGTGGACGTCTGGGCGACGCTTGTGCCGAACGATGACCGCCCCCGGCCGCCGGCGGTGACGCGGGTGCGGGTGGTGGCGATGGAGGTCACGGCCTACTGCGGCGGGGCGTGCTGCTGCGGCGACCACGCCGACGGCGTGACGGCCAGCGGCGAGCCGATCACCCACGACGACGGCCGCTTCGTCGCCGCCGACACCGGATTGCTGCCCTTCGGCACCCGCCTGCGCGTGCCCGGCTACGCCGACGAACGGTTCGTCCCGGTCCTCGACCGCGGCTCGGCCATCGTCGGCAACCGCCTCGACGTCTTCTTCCCCGACCACGCCACCGCCGTCGAGTGGGGCCGGCGGACGCTGGACGTGGAAGTGCTCGAAACGATCGGAAAGTAGCAGCCTTCGATTCGGTCTGCCCGTCTTGATTCGCGAGAGCCGCTGAAAACCCCCACCGCC
>CAYLSV010000045.1:12514-17053 GCA_964386435.1 uncultured Tepidisphaerales bacterium | reverse complement strand
GACGGCGAAGCTTCGTTTGAACCCGACTTGGTTTGATTCGGGTGAAGCCCCGCCGTCACCACGGCGGTGGGGGCCTCAGCGACGCGGGCGCGTAAGGAAGTGCCCGAGGTGGTACGGGCGTTGCCGACGACGTGGCATGGAAGGCCCGCAGATCGTCGTCTACCAGCGCTGGCTCGCTCCATGGGCGGGGCGGGTGGTGCGGGGGGTGTCGGGCGAGCGGGCGGGGCAGGCGGAGTGGCTGGTTGGGCGGCCGTTGCCGGGGGCGAGGGTGTTCGGGAAGTTGTTGTTTTTCCCCGAGGGGGAGCGGGTGTTGCGGCTGCACTGTCTGCTGTTCGGTGATGTGCGGGTGAACCGGGACCGGCCGGGCAAGCGGCTGACGCTGCGCATCGACCTCGCGGGCGGCGACTTCTTCGGGGTGTGGCTCGGGGCGGCGAAGACGGTGCCAATCTCGGAGTTCGCCGACCTGCCGGCCCACCGGGACGTGATGGGCGAGCGGTTCGATCCGCCCCGGGCGTGGCGGGAGGCGGCGGCGGCGCGGCCGACGGCGGCGGTCGGGGATTTGCTGCTGGATCAGGCGTTTTTTCCCGGTCTGGGCAACAAAATGCGGGCCGACGGGTTGTGGCACGCGAGGCTGCACCCGCTGACGCCGGCGGCGCAGATTCCCGTCCGCAAGGGCGCCGCGCTGCTGCGGGCGTCCTGCGACTTCGGCCTCCGACTGGCCGCGGCGTACGAGGACAACTTCGGCCAGCCGAGGTACGACGCCTACCGCCGCAAGCGCTGCCCGCGGTGCGAGACGATGATGCTGCACGAGCTCGTCGGCGAGTTGCAGCGCAAGGCCCATTGGTGCCCGAAGTGCCAAAAACTCCCGGCTTGAGCGGGATCGCCCCGCGCCACGGCTTAACCGGTTCCGGCTAACCGGCGGGGGCCAGGCCGGTACAGGCCCGTTGCTGGGGCGACAATTCGTGCCGAACATGCCCGCACAAGGCCGACGAGAAGCCGCGACATTGGCCGCGACCGTCGGGCAAAACTTCGTGCAAAGGAGCACGCCATGCGTCAGCAAACCACCACCGCCGTCCGCGCGTTCGAAACCTTCGAGACGCTCGAGTCCCGCCGCCTGCTCGCCGTCACGGCCGCGGCGTTCCACGACACGCTTTACGTCTGGGGCGACGCGAACGCCAACGGCATCAGCGTCGAGGCCGACGGCTCGGACCTGGTCGCCAAGAAGTACACCGGCGGCGGCCACGGCGGGTATACCGAGTTCTTCCGCGTCGCCCAGAGCGCGGTCGATCAGATTCGCGTCTACGGCTACGCCGGGTTCGACACGATCAGCGTCGCCGACAACGTCACCAAGACGGCCACCGTCATGGGCGGGCCCGGCAGCGACTGGATCAAGGGCGGCGGCGGGCAGAACAACCTCTACGGCCACGGCAATTGGGCCGGCGACGCGAACCACGACCCGGTTACCGACGACGGCTCGGCCGACACCCTCATCGGCGGTCCCGGCTACAACGCCCTGCACGGCCAGGATGGCAACGACGTTCTTATCGGCGATGTCGGCAGCACCGACTACGACATGATGTTCGGCGGCGACGGCCACGACACCATGCACGTCGGTGGCAGCGGCGGCCAGCCCGCCTACCTGTTCGGCGGCAACGGCAACGACAAGGCCGTGTTCGCCGATGGCACGCCGCAGAAGGCTTACGTCTGGGGCCAGAACGGCCACGACACGATGGATTACTCCAACTGGTCCACGCCCGTCAGCGTCCACCTCGACGGCGATCACGACTCAGGCCCGCGCTACGGCACGCGCGCCCACCGCGTCGCCGACGGCTCGGTGGAGGCCGCCCGCGGCGGCAGCGCCGGTGACTACCTCGAAGGCACCAGTGGCGTCGACTTCCTCTACGGCGGCGACGGCAATGACCACTTCGCGGCCCTGGCCGGCAACGACTACGTCTTCGGCGAGCATGGCAACGACACCCTTTGGGGCCACGACGGCAACGACGTGCTCATCGGCGGCGACGGCAACGACTACTTCCGCGGCGGCAACGGCAACGACGTGATCTTCGGCCAAGCCGGCAACGACACCCTGCTGGGCGACGCCGGCGACGACGACCTCTACGGCGGCGACGGCTGGGACAGCCTGAGCGGCGGCGCGGGCAACGACGACCTCGACTGGTCGTGATGCGCTCGTCCGCGGCTGAGGCATCTGCTTGTTTTCAACGTCGCTGAGGTTGCCGCCGCTTGTGGAGGCGACCTCAGCGACGCTTGCTCATGGAGACGGTTGCCCCCACGCCGACTGCTGCGCCAGCCGCTGGCCGACTTCGAGCAACGGTTGTTCGTCGCGGGGGTCGAGCGAGCCGTCGGGCAGGGGGCCGGTGTTGAGCAGCAGGTTGCAGCGGGCGGCGTCGGCCCGCTGAAGGGCCTGCCAGACGCCGTCGGCGTTCAGGTGCTTGACGTCGTCGCCGGCGTGGTAGCCCCAACTGCGGGGCTCGGTGATCATCGTCGTGCAAACCTCGCCGACCACCTCGCCGAATACCTCGCCGAACGGCTGGCCGAAGCGGTTGTACGCCTCGTGCTCGGGGGCGAAAAAGTCCTCGGTGCCGAGGTAGCCCTGCTTGTAGCTGACAAGGCACTCGGGCTGCAGGCGGTGGACGAGGTCGTACAACTCCTGACAGCGAAACGGATCGGGCTCGGTACGGGGGTCGAAGTCCTGGCGAATCTCGCCGCTGCGGATCGGGTGCAGCGGCGTGGCAATGCCGTCGAGCCAGATCGCCTGGATCGGACCGTAATCTGTCAGCAGCTCCTCCACCTGGGCGGCCATGAAGTCGACGTAGCGGTTCAGATCGTGGTCGCGGCCGGTGGCGTAGGCGGGCTCGGGCGTGGGGTAGCTCGGACGAGCGCCGTAGCCGTGGGTGTCGTTGTTCGGGGCCTGCGGATGGCGCCAATCGCGACCGTGGGAGTAGTAGAGGCACAACCCGACGCCGCCGGCGTGGCACGCTTGGGCCAACTCGCCCACCAGATCCCGGCGACACTTCGGGGCAGCGGCGGCGTGAAAATCGTTCTGCCTTGTCGGCCAGAGGCTGAACGAATCGTGGTGGCGGGTGGTCAGATTGATGTACCGCATGCCCGCCGCCTTGGCGAAGTCGACCCACGCTTTGGCGTCGAACTGATCGGCGGCAAACTCATCGGCCAGCTTGGCATACTCGGCGACGGGAATCCGCTCCTTCTCCTGCACCCACTCGTGCCGCCCCAGCAGCGAGTAAAGCCCGTAGTGCAGGAACAGGCCGTACTTCTGCCCCGCGAACGCCTTCCGCGCGGCGAGCCGTTCCGGCGGGACGGGGGGCAACTGGTCGGCGGGGGTGGGGCGGGCGTTCTTGAGGATCGACATGGGGCGTGAGGGGAAAGGGGTTGACAGCTTGCCACGCCATGGTATGTTCACGTGAACGGGATCGCGAACAATTCGACCCGCGCCAACACTGCCGCATGCCAAAAAGCGCCACCCAACACGACATTGCCAAGCTCGCCGGCGTCTCGCACATGACCGTCAGTCGGGCCCTGCGTGGCCACCCGGACGTGCAGAAGGCGACCCGGCAACGCATCATGCAGCTCGCCGAGCGGCACGGCTACCGGGTCAACCGCAGCGCCCGCGCCATGCGGCAGGGCAGCTACGGTGCGCTGGGCCTGTTGATGAGCCAGAACAACGCCGCCAGCGCCCTGTTGCCCGGCTTCGTCGCCGGCATCCGCCGGGCGATGCGCGAGCGTGGTTTGCACTTGGTGCTCGGCGAAGTGCCCGACGAGGAGATGGCCGGCACCGACCGCCTGCCCCGGCTGCTGCAGGAGTGGTCGGTCGATGGGCTGATCGTGCACTACACCCACGACGCCCCGGACGCGCTTGCCAAAACGCTCCGCCGTTACCGGCTGCCGGCCGTTTGGACAAACACGCACCGGGCCCACCACTGCGTCGTGCCCGACGATCACGCCGCCGCCGCGGAACTTGCCGAGCGGGCGTGGGCGATGGGCCACCGCGAGGCGATGTACCTCGATGTGATCAACAGCCACCACCCCAGCGTGCCGGCCCGGCGGGACGGGTTCGTGGGGCGGTTCAAGCAGCTCGGCGGCAAGGTCCGCATCCGCATTGTCGAACCGACCCCGGCCGATGAGGTGACGCCAAGCGTTCACGAGTGGCTCGATCAGACGTGGCAAAAGCTCGCCCCGGCCACCTTCGTCGCGGCCGCCCAGCGAATGATTCACGTGGCCGCCCGCCACGGCGTGCAGGTGCCGGAGGCGTTGTCGGTGACGTCGTTTTTCACCCGGCGGGAGCTGTACGCCGGGCTCGTGGAGCTTTCGGGGTATCAGGTGCCGGCGGAGCAGCTCGGGGAGGAGGCGGTGCAGATGTTGTGCCGCCGCATCGACGACGCGGCCGAGCCGGAGCGCGAGGCCGAGCCGATTCCCGCCCGCCGGCTGCCGCTGCGTTGGCTGGTCGGGCAGACCGTCGGGCCGCGGGCCGGGCACGCCGCGGCCGTTGTTGGAGGAGAGACC
>CAYLSV010000045.1:4096-12504 GCA_964386435.1 uncultured Tepidisphaerales bacterium | reverse complement strand
GGATCATCCTCACCGGCCTCATCGTCGGTGGGCCTTTGCTTCTCGCCGCCGACGAACCGCCGGCCGTCATCAATGTCGAGGCCGCGAACGTGCTGGCCGGCATCGAGGGGGGCGAGCCTGTCGGGCAGGCGCTGTCGCCGTCGGTGACCGTCCGCGGCGACGACAACGTGTTCACCGCCAACGACCACACGCTCACCAACACCGGCTCCCCCGGCACGCTCCGCCTCGTGCCCGACCGCTCGCTGCTGAACAGCCCGTTCGACGCCGAGCGTTCAACGCTCACCTACTCGATCGACCTCGCGATGGCCCGACGGACGCACGCCTCGGGCGGGGCGTCGATGCGGTTTTTCGTCGGCGCCGGCACGCCCCAAGAAGCGGCCGTGCGGCTGGACGTCACCGGCGTCCGCAAGATGATTTTGTACACCGCCGCCGGCGAGCAGTTCATCGAGGACGAGGCCGGCAAGCACCTTCAACTGCCCCAGCCGACCGACGGCGTGACCGTTCCGGTGACGATCGCCCTCGCGGTGGATTACGGCGCCGAACGTGTCCACCTGACCGTCGACGGCCGCCCGGCGACGCCGGAGCAGGGCCTGCCGTTCCTGAACGAATCGGCCGCAACGCCGGCGTTGGTCATCCAGAACATTGGCACCGAAGACAACGGCCGCTACCTGCCGCTGTCGATCTCGAAGCTCACGTTGGGCCTCGAGTGACCGCCGAACCCTGCAACCCCAGATTCCAAACGGAGGAACCGATGCAACTGAAACTACTCACCCTCGCCGCCACCGCGGCCCTGGCCACCACGGCCGCCACCAGCGCCGCCACCGTCGCCTACGACGGCTTCGCCACCCCCGGCGACTACACCGCCGGTGCCGACATCAACGGCATCAACGGCGGCACCAACTGGGCCACTGGCTGGAGCGGCAACCCTAATGTGCAGCAGATAGATGCCACAGCGAGCGGGTTGTCTTACTCCAACCTCGTTACGGCTGACGGTGCGGCCTTCCGCAGCAACCCTAACGGATTCGCGTTTGTCGGGCGTGACTTCGCCGCATCCAACCAAGATGGCGTCATCTACTTCAGTTACCTGTTGCAGAACGCAAACGACACCAACGAGAACGATCGCATTGCCTTCAGTGACACCAGCGGCGACGAGCGGTTTCGCATCGGCTCCAACAACAACGAGCAGATCACGATCGGTACGAAACTGGCCGGCGGCGACGACGAATTCTATGTGCTTGACACCAGCGGCACCGTCGACTTCAGCCAAGGCGTTTTGATCGTTGGTGAGATCAACGTCACTGCCGGCGGGAATGATTCTTTCTCCGTCTGGATTAACCCGATTGACCTGAGCGACGTGGCGGGCAGCGCTCAATTCACGCTTGCGGCAGACGAGCAGGACGCCCGCGACGCACAGCCAACTTCATCCGTGGGTTCGTTCGCTCCGATCAACGGGTTCGATATTCGGGCAACCGCACGGAGCTACACCTACGACGAAATCCGCGTCTCGTTTGGTTCCGGTGCTGGTCTTGATGACGTCGTTCCCGTGCCCGAGCCGACTTCGCTCGTGGGGGCGGCCATCGGTGGGTTGATGTTGTTGGGGCGGCGTCGTCGGGGGTGATCGGCCCTGCCCCTCATCCGCATCGCTCCGGTTGATCGCCGGGGCGGTGCCTTGGCCGGCCGCTGGCTGGGCGCCGCGTTTGCGGAGGAACTTTTTATGACGAATCAACTTTCACGCCGGGGCGGGTTCACGCTTGTCGAGCTGCTCGTGGTCATCGGCATCATCGCGCTCTTGATTTCCATCCTACTGCCGTCGCTGCAGTCGGCCCGGCAGTCGGCGAACAAGGTGGTCTGCCAAAGCAACATGCGGCAGATCGGCCTGTTCGGGCAGATGTACGCCGGCGACAACGGCGGCTGGGCCCCGAACACCGGCTTCTACGGCAAGGCGTACAACCTGCCCAGCCGGTTCTGGAAGGACGGCCTCGCCAGCCCGATCGTCGACTACGCCTACGGCGAGCAGATGGCGTCGTGGCGGACCCGGGCCGACGCCGAGCAATTTTACTGGGACGGCCCCGGCTCACTGTTCATCTGCCCGAGCAACCCGGCCGCCATCGACCGGCTCAACAAAAGCTACGTCGGCACCCGCCTGCACGGGCAGCTCTCGGACACGGCCACCTTCGCCACGCCGCTGGACGAGCCCAGCCGCCGGATGACGACCGCCGCCCACGCGTCGGAGGTCTACTTCCTCGTCGAGCAGTGGCAGCCGAACCTGGTCTGGACCAGCGGCAACGACCGCAAGCTCAACGCCAGCCACAACGGCCTGAACATCGACGCCCACGGCGAGGCCCGCAACTACGCCTTCGTCGACGGCCACGTCAGCTCGTGGATCGAAGACCCGGCCACGCCGACCACCGAGAACGCCCAGATCCGCCGCGACCGCTGGTACCTGGAGACGCCGGTGACGGCGACGACGCCGACGCGGTGAGGCACTTGGAGATGCAGCCGCGTGGCACCGCGTGAAGTAGCGGCCTGCTGAGGAGATCATTGTGAACAAGCTGGCCACATCCGCCCTCGCCGCACTGCTGCTGGCCGCCGCCCCGGTGCTGGCCGATTGGCGGCTCAACACCTTCCCCGGCCCCGGCCACGCTGCGCAGTCCGACCGCTTCGCGCCCGGCGAAGGCTCGGATCGCGCCGAGTGGGTCAGCGGTTTCGGCGTCAGCCCGCTTGTGGCCGACGGGTTCGAGACGCCGCTGATGCTGCAGGTGACGGACCTCGGGCCGTTGGTGGTCAGCCACGAGGGGCAACGATTCGTGCCGGCCGACTTGCCGATCGCCGGCGGACACGCGGTGGCGTTCAGCCCGCACGACGGCAACCGCGCGTACGCCTTCATGCGGCACGACCCGGTCATCGGCATCGACCACGGCTGGTGGCGCAGCGACGACCGCGGCCGAACTTGGCAGTACATGGTCGCCGCCCCGGAGATCCGCGGGCAGATGCGCAACCTGATCCACGACCCACACCCCGGCCGCGCAGCCCACCTCTACCTCACCGCCGCCGGCGACGGCATCATGCGGTCGACGGACGACGGCCAGACATTCGAGACGATCGACGTCGGCGGCCACGTCCACACGCTGGCGGCCGTCGCCGAGGGCAAGCGGACCCACCTCTACGTCGTGATGGCCCCCGCCGACGCAAAGGAGGTGCGCGAGGGCACCCGAAGCGGGCCGCACCATTACACGAAGTTTGTCGGGCAATTGGTGCACTTCACCGTCGACGCCGACGGGTCGATGAGCGAGCCGACGATGTTGCACGAGCCGGTGGTCGATGTCGAGACGCACGCCGATCATCCCGATTACCTGCTGCTGCTCTCACCCACCGGCGAGGGTCAGGCGAAAGTGCTGCGGGCGCGGCTGGACGGCAAGAAGATCGCCGAAGTCACCGAACTCTGGCAAGGCTACCACCGTCGCGGCGGCACGATCCGCGCGAACCCGGCCAACGCCGACCACCTCGTTCACACGACATTCGGCGCGCTGGTTCGCCACCCGCTGCAAGTGTCCAAAGACGGCGGCCAAACGTGGCAGAGCTTCGCCATCGAGACGATCGACGGCGAGCCGCGCGTGCCAGGCTTGCGGGATTACGGCCCGTTCAACCACCGCTCGCCCGACGGCTCGATCTCGGCGGACTCGCACAACAAAATCGACGGTGAGCGGGATTTGCTGGGCTTTTTGCCGGGTGATGCGGACTCGGTCGTCGGCTACTTCACCAACATGCCCAAGGCGCCGCTGCGGAGCGACGACTTCGGCGTGACGTGGTCCCCCTTCGCCACCGGCGGCACGTTCAAGCCCAGCGACCAGATCGCGACCAGCGCCGACGGCCAGACGATCGTGCTGGCGATGAGCGAATACGGCGCGTTGATCACCACCGACGGCGGCACATCGTGGCGTGGTTACCACCACGTCAACACCCCGGCGATGCGCGACGCCTACGCCGCCCACGAGAAGGAGCCGAACCCGTGGAAGAGCAAAACCGGCTGGGGCGTCGCGCTTGACCCGACTGACCCGAACGTCGTCTTGCTCACCTACGGCTGGGGGCCCACGCACGTGCTGCGGAGTGAGAATGCCGGGGAAACCTGGCAATCCGTCGCGACTTACCAGCCGCGATTGGCGAGCGATTTGGGCAAGCCGTACCTCGATGCCACGGGCATTTTCTGGCATCCGCAGGACGAACAGATCGTCTACGCCGGCAGCCTCAAGAGCATTGACGGCGGCCGGACGTTTGAGCCGATGGCGGCCGGGAAGTTCGTCACGGCGATGAGCCCACACGACGGCGACCGGCTGGTTTGCCGGGAGTTTGCCAGCAACCTCTGGGTTTCGGCCGACGGCGGCGACTCGTGGACGAAGCTGCCCAGCCCGCCCCGCATCAACAACGGCCCGGCGACGGCGAACTACAACCTCAACGCCGTGGCCATCGATCCGACGTTCGACGGCTGGCGCCTGCTGCTCGGCGGCCTCGGCGGCGTCTACATATATCAAGCCCCCGCCGACGAGCCGGCGGCCGGTTTCTGGGAAAAACCGGCCGAAACCGTCTGGCAGCCGCTGCTGGCGCAAGTGACCGACGACGCCGACGAGCAAGCGACGATCCGCCTTGGCCACGTCATCGCCGACCCGCGGCCGGAGCACGTCGGCACCTTCTACGCCACGCCCGGCGCGTTCACCAGCCACGATCGCCGCCTGCACCGTGCCGGCGTGTTCATGACGACGGACGCCGGGAAGACGTGGCAAATGCTCGACGAACTCGGCCGTCGCGAGCTGATCACGTGGTGGAAGCCCACCGCCGCGCCGGCCGTCGTGCCGGCGACGGGCGAGTTGCTCGTGCCCGACTACACCGGCCTATTCATCGCCTCGCCGTGAGCCGCCGCAAGCCGAACCTGCTTCTTATTTGCACCGACACGCAGCGGTGCGACACGCTGGGGGCGTACGGCAGCCGAACCGGGGCGACGCCGCGGCTGGACGCGTTGGCGGAGAAATCGATTGTCATGACCGAGGCGTACACCGCCAGTCCGGTTTGCGGGCCGGCACGATGCTCGCTGCTGACCGGGCTCTACCCGCCGAGCCACGGGGCGATCGAGAACGGCTTCGAGCGACACGCGGACTTGGTGACGCTGCCGGACTTGCTGAAGCAGCAGGGCTACCGCTGCCTAATGGCTGGCAAGACGCACTTCGGGCCGGTGCCGGAGTCGTTCGAGCGGTACGACGAGGGACCGAGTATCGGCGAGGTCGGCAGCTACCCGAAGCGGGACGAAGCGGTGGTGGACGAGGCGTTGCGGTGGCTGGACGAGTTGCCGGGGGATGAGCCGTGGTTCTTGTTCCTGTCGCTGCACATGCCGCACGAGCCGTTCCAGCCGACGGACGAGGCGGTGGCGGCGATCGATCCGGCAACGCTGCCGCTGCTGAACTGGGAGTCCGGGGATCTGGAGCGTGAGCCGCCGCACTTGCGGGAAGACCTTGGCGTGCCTCATTTCTTGGATGAACATGAAAAATTCTTCCCCAACGGCGAGGCGGACCGGGTGGCCATCGATGCCGACCGCCGGCGTTACCACGCGCTGTGCGGCATGCTCGACGAGCAGGTCGGCCGAGTGCTAGACCGGGTGGGCGACGACGCGGCGATAGTCTTCACCTCCGACCACGGCACGACGTTGTACGATCATGGGTTCAAAGAAAAACACTGCTTTTACGACCCGGTCTGGCGCGTGCCGATGATCATCAAGCCGCCGCACAACGTGCTACCTGAGCACGAGGCGGGGCTGATGACTTGGCCTGATCTGACGGCGACGCTCCTCGGCTGGGCGGGGGCCGACACGTCGGAGATGCAGGGGTTCGACTTGTCGCTGGACCTCCTCGACCCGACGCGCGACGCGAAAGGTTGGCCGCGGCAGGCGGCGGTGGGGACGGTCTTCCACGCGTCGGCGCTCGTGACGTGGCGGTGGAAACTGGAGTACGACCACCGCCGCGGCATCGGCCGGTTGTTTGACCGGGCGGCCGATCCATCGGAGCGGCACGATCTGTGGGACGAGGCGGTGCACAAGCGGCAAAAACTGCTCGCGGCGCTCCTGACGTGGCACGCCGGCTTGCACAGCCCGCAGCTTGACACGCGGCACCGCGGGCGGGGCGGGCCGGTGGCGGACCACGCCCGGCGGGTGCGCGACGCGGTGCCGGCGAACGCCGCGGATGTGCTGTTGCAGCGCATGGTCTAAACTGCCACGCCATGTCCGATACCGCCGCGCCCGCTTCGATGTTTCCCCGCAAGATCACCCGGCAGGTGACCATCGGCGACGACCGCGTGGGACGGATCAAGGTCGGCGGGGGGGCACCGGTCGTCGTGCAGACGATGACCAGCGGCTTCACGCACGACGTCGATGGCTGCGTCGCCGAGATCAACAAGCTCGCCAAGGCCGGGGCGGACGTGGTGCGGGTGGCGGTGCCGGAGAAAAAGGACACGGCGGCGCTCAAGGAAATTTTGCCGCAGGTCGGCGTGCCGATTGTGGCCGACGTGCACTTCCACTTCCAGCGGGCGCTGGAGGCGGTCGAGGCCGGCGTCCACAAGATTCGCCTAAACCCGGGGAACATCGCCGATCGGGCGCAAGTGATCGACGTCATCCAGGCGTGCAAGGCGAGCAACCTGCCGATCCGCGTGGGCGTCAACGAGGGCAGCATCATCGAGCGCCGCGACAAGCAGAAGCGCCGCGAAGAGCTGGGCAAGTACTTCAGCGACCACAAGCACGGCCATTTGCTGGCCATCATGATCGGCAAGCTGGAGGAGTACCTCGACATCTTCCACGACGAGGATTTTCACGACATCGTCATCAGCGCCAAGAGCATTGACGCCGGGCTGGTGATCGCGGCGTACCAGGAGATCAGCCGGCGGTTCGATTACCCGCTGCATTTGGGCGTCACGCACGCCGGGCCGAAGGAGACGGGCACGATCCGCAGCGTCGTGCCGCTGGGCCATCTGCTGGCCAGCGGCATTGGCGACACGATCCGGCTGAGTTACGCCAACGACCCGATCTACGAGGTCGAGGACGGCTTGGAGCTGCTGTACACCTTGGGGCTGCGCGAGCGGGTCGGGGCGGAGCTGATCGCGTGCCCGACGTGCGGGCGGATCCAGGTCGATTTGTTCACGCTGACGCAGGACGTCCGCCGGAAGCTGGCGGATGAGATCACGCTGCCGATGAAGGTGGCGGTGATGGGCTGCGTGGTCAACGGCCCCGGCGAGGCCGAAGGCGCCGACGTGGCCGTCTTCGCCGGCGACCGCAAGGGCATCATCTACGTCCGGGGCGAGCGGGTCGCCAACGTCCCCGAGGCCGAGATTCTGGATCGCCTGCTGCACGAGTGCCGACAGTTCGAGGCCAAGGTCAAGCGCGGCGACGCCAAGCTCGGCGACAAGGTCGTGGAGGTCAAGCCCCCCGACCCCATCGGCCCCCTCGGCAGCGGCTGGGACAAGGCACGCGAGGAACGCGGCACCGTGCTGCCGGTGGTGGGGTGAGTGGCGGCCGTGTTACACTTGGCGTATGGAGCAGCACCCGTTCTGGCGGCTGTGGCGATATCGGCGGGTGCCAATGTCTTGGCGGGCGTGGGAGCGGATGCCGCGACCGGCGGGCTTCAAGAACGAGTACTGGGACGGCCACGCCCACTACACGCCGCGCCCGCCGTCGCAGCCGTGCTACCTGCCGCTGCGGGAGTGGTCGGAGCCGGGAGGCGGCCATGCACCGGTCGGCAACGGGGCAAGGTACGAGGTTCGTCCGCTGCTCGAAACGGATTGGCCGGGGGTTGCTCGGGCATGGCAGGGCGCGATGCAGCAGGAAGTGCCACTCTCTCAATGGCATCCGCGGATGCACCGCAGAGCCGCCGATACCGTGATCGACCACGTCCGTCGGGGCGGCGACGGTGAGGTGCGGATGGACGCAAGCTACGTCGCCGTGGAGCATCTTGAGCCGCAGAAGGAGCGGAAGGCGTGTGAGCCCCGCGTGATTGGAGCCACGCTGGTCACCGCCGGTCAGCGCGGCTGGACGTGGGGCTTGCCGGAGAACGTCGTCGAGAGCCACCCGCCGTTCCTCGACTGGATCTTCATCGAGCTTTTCCGCCGCCGGATCGGCCTCGGGACGGCTCTTCTGACCTCAACCGTTCGTGCGCTGCAGGCGCAGGACGTGCCGCACCTCGCCAGCAGCGCGATGCTCAGCAGCCCGGCGTCGACCGTCTTCCATTGGCGACACGGCTTTCGCGTCGCCGGGATGGCGGAGTTCCGGACGAAGTTCAGAAAGATGGCTTCGGCTGAAGACGCGTCAACTTGGGCGGTATCCGCCGTGGCCAAAAACCCCCACCGCCGCGTAGCGGCGGGGCTACGCACGAGAATAG
>CAYLSV010000045.1:0-4086 GCA_964386435.1 uncultured Tepidisphaerales bacterium | reverse complement strand
GGTGGGGGCCTCAGCGACGCACGCAAACCAAGGTGGTTTCACTCGCCGATGACGCCGAGTTGGTCGCCGGCCGAGGCGACGCCCAACGCCAGCAGGCGTTGGCGGGCTTCGGGGAAGTTGGGCTTGAGGTCCAACGCTTCGCGGTAGCACTCGGCGGCTTGCTGGGTGTCGCCTTGGCGTTCGCGGACGACGCCGATGTTGTAGAGAACGGCCGGCATCGGCAGGGCTTCGGCGAGCTGGACGGTCGCCTCGCCGTCGCGACCCTGTCGGGCCAGGAGCAGGCCGTAGTTGACGCGGACGCCCTGGTGCTTCGGGTCGGCGTCGATGCCCTGCTTGTAAGAGGCCTCGGCACCCAGCGGGTCGCCGGCGAGTTCGAGGCAGTAGCCCAGCGCGCCGTACGCCTCGGCCGAGCCGCGGGTGGCTTGGATGTAGGCGTTCCACGTCTTCCGCGCCGGCTCGAAGCTGCCGCTGCGGGTTTGCAGCACGCCCAGGCGGTACAGCGCCCGCTCGTGCTTGGCGTCGAGGGCGACGGCCTGCTCGTATTGGCTGACGGCCTCGGCGAAGCGGCCCTGCGTCTCGGCGTACTGGCCGGCGGCGAAGTGGGTGTCGGGCGTGACGTCGCTGTGGCCCAAGTCGAAGTCGTCGTACTCCGCCTGCTGGGCCTGCAGGACGCCCAAGTCGGCGCGGGTCGTCGGCCCGTTCTGCTGGCAACCGGCGAGGGCGACCAGCACAACACCGGCGAGGATCGGGCGGATCGGCTTCATGCCGGGTGTATCGGTTGTCGCGGGCCAACTCTGAAACCCAAACCGCCCGCGGCCGTACCATCTCCCGATGACGACGCTCACCGCGCCGAACGCCGTGACCCGAACCGAGCCGACGCTGGCGACGCAAGCCGTGCCGACGCGGACGACGCATTGGCTGGCGTGGGGCGTGTGGGTGACAACGCTGCCGCTCATCAGCCTCGGCGGCTTAGTCACCAGCACCGGCGCCGGCATGGCGGTGCCCGATTGGCCCAACAGCTTCGGCTACAACATGTTCGCCCTGCCGTGGGGCCAGTGGCTGGGCGAGGGCAGCTACACCAGCGGCGTGTTCCAGGAACACGCCCACCGTTTGTTCGGCACCGCCGCCGGGTTCGCCGCGATCCTGCTGTGCGGCTGGGCGTGGTGGAAGGAGCGGTCGACAATGGTCCGCATGCTCGCCACGGTGGTGCTGCTGGCCGTGATCGTGCAGGGGCTGATGGGCGGGTTCCGGGTGACGGAGAACAGCCGGCTGCTGTCGTTCCTACACGGCGTGTTCGGGCAAATCGTCTTCGCCACGATGACGGCGACGATCGTCGTCACCAGCAAATGGTGGTGGGTGGGGCGGAAGGGACAAAGGGACAAAGGGACAAAGGGACGAAGTGCCGTGGCCCGGCGGCTGGCTTGGGTGACGGGCGGGGTGCTTGCGCTCATCGTGGTGCAGCTGCTGCTCGGGGCGGCCATGCGGCACGACCCGGCCCGCAACCACCTGACCGGCAGCGGCCCGGGCCTGGCGATCCCCGATTGGCCGCTGCACTACGGCAACGTGTTGCCCCCGGCCAGCGGGGCGGCCCTCGACGCCGCCAACGCCGAGCGGGCGGCCATGGATCTGCCCCCGGCGACGATGCACGGCGTCTGGCTGCACTTCGCCCACCGGGCCGGGGCGTACCTGACCCTCACCGCCGCCCTCGGCCTCGCGTGGTTCGCGATCAAGAAGCGAAAATTTCTCCCCGCCGCCTGGTGGCTGGCGGCCACGGTCGGCGGTTTGTGCATCGTCCAGGCGACGCTCGGCATCCTCACCGTCCTGCTCCGCAAACCCGCCGACGTGGCGACGACGCACCAGTTCGTCGGGGCGATCCTTTTGGCGACTGCAACCGCCGCGCTGCTCCGAGCTTGGCGGAGCGCGACGAAAGTTTGACGTGGTGGAGTTCGACGTGGTGATTTGCCGGAGTCACCGAATTTTCGCTTCCGGCACTTCGTTAAATCATACTTCACCACGTCGAACTTCCCCCTTACCCTGCACCTGCCGCTGATGACGATTGCCACGTTGAATCCGACCCACGACGCCACGAAGTTCGCCGCGCTGCGCGAGCTCGCCAAGCCGCGGCTGAACATGCTCGTGGTCATCACGGCCCTCGCCGGGTTCTACCTGGCGACCAAGGCGTTCGCGGGCGGCATCTCGGACGTGCTGCTGGCGCTGCACCTCTCGCTGGGCACCATGCTCACCGCCAGCGGGGCGGCGGCGCTGAACCAGTGGTGGGAGCGGGACCACGACGCCGCCATGCCGCGGACCCGCCGCCGGCCGTTGGTGAGCGGTGCCATCACGCCGAGCGAGGCGTTGTGGTTTGGCGTGGCCCTCGGCGGCCTCGGCACGCTGTACCTCGGGCTGCTGGTGAACTGGACGACCGCCGGCCTCGGGCTGGCGACGCTGCTGATCTACCTGCTGATCTACACGCCGATGAAGCGGCGGACGGTGTGGTGCACGCTCATCGGCGCGGTGCCGGGGGCGGTGCCGCCGGTCATGGGCTTCGCCGCGGCGGGGCAGGCGTGGACGTGGGGGTCGGCGGCGTTGTTCCTGATCCTGCTCGCCTGGCAAATGCCGCACTTCTGGGGCTTGGCGATCATGTACCGTCGCGACTACGCGCTCGGGGGCTTCAAGATGCTGCCGGTAATCGATTCGGGCGACTTCCGCCGCACCGGCCGGTCGATTGTGTTGTGGTGCGGCGTGTTGATCCTCGCCAGCCTGCTGCCGGGCGTCGTCGGCGTGGCCGGCACGTTCTACGCCCCGACGGCCGCGCTGCTCGGCGGGTTCATGCTCGCCGCCGGCCTCAACGCCGCCGTCTCGCCCGGCCCCCGCGAGGCCCGGCTGCTGTTCTTCACCAGCATCGCCTACCTGCCGCTCTTGCTGGGCGTGCTCATGCTCACGGCCGGTCAGGATTAGCCGTCAATGCTCCTCGGCCAGCTTCGCGAGCAGCACGTGATCTTGCCATCGCCCGGCAATCTTCAGCATTTTCGGGGCGTAGCCCTCGCGCCGGAACCCGAGCCGACCGGCGAGCCGCAGGCTGGCCACGTTGTGCGGCATCACGGCCGCGGTGACGCGGTGCAAACGCAAGCCGTCGGCCGCGAAGCCGTGATCCAGCAACCGCCCAACGGCCTCCGTGGCGAACCCCTGTCCGAGGTGCTCTGGCAGCAGGTGGTAGCTGAGCGTCGCCCCCTGCGTCGCCCCGCGGACGATCGTCGAGAGCGCGACGAAACCGGTGAGTTCCCCCGCCCGCCAGACCGACAGCCGCAGGGCCGACCCGCTCGCCAACCCGGCGTTCTGGCGGTGCCGGTAGGCGGCAAAGACCTGATCGGCCGACCGCTGAAAATCGTCCGCCGGCAGCCACGGCCGCAAATGGTCGATGCCGCGGGTCCAGCCGTCGATGAAGGCCGGCTTGTCCTGCTCCGACAGAGGCCGCAGCACGAGCCGGGGCGTGGTGAGCATCGTGGGCGGCAACCGCTTCATCGGTGGGAACCTCAGCGAAGCCCGCTGGTTACTCGAGCCCTTCCACCACGCGGCTCTCGACTTGCCGCACCGGCGGCGGGTTGGCGGGGCGGTCGCCGGGGGGGAGCTTGCGGGTCACGGGCTTCATCGCGGCGCCGAGGGTGGCGAGCCAATCGGTGCCGAACCTCGCGCCCACGATGTAGCGGTCGAACCCGTCCAGCCGGCAGTGGCGGACGGTGCACAGGACGTGGTCAACGCTGCCGCCGTCGCGGGGGAGTTTGAGATCGAACTTCTGGCCAACGGCCATTTCTTTGGGCACGAGCAACGCGATGCCGGTGCGGCTGACGTCGCGGATCTGGGCGAGCGTCGATTGGCCCCCGCCGCCGGCGTTGAACGGGACGAGGCGGATGTGGTCGCTGCTGCCCCCCCGCGAGCCGCCGAGCCGACGGTCATCGGCGGTGGGCGGGGCAGCTTCGATCGCGTCGGCGAGCACGCGCAGCCGTTGTTCGTCAAGCTCCACGGGCTGCGGCATGCGGGCATGGTATACGAATCATGGTGTGAGCTTGCATGTGGTATTGGGGGTAG
>CAYLSV010000044.1:14305-28023 GCA_964386435.1 uncultured Tepidisphaerales bacterium | reverse complement strand
CCGGCTGCGCCGGCTCCGCTTCCTCACGGGCGCGGCTCCGTGTTGAACCCTCTCGACCATCATGCCCGACGAGTTTTACTTCGCCATCTTTCTCGCCGCCGGGGCGCTGCTCGTGGGATTCGTGCTGCGGGCGACGCTGCGGCCGCTGATGTGGCTGTACGTGCCGGCGAGCGTGGTCGGCGGGCTGCTGGCGCTGGGGCTGATGCAGCTGGTGCTGCGGACCGGGCCGGGCGAGTTCGAGTACGTCAAGAAGGACATTGTCTTCGGCGACGACGCCGGCGGGTTGCAGTTGGCGCTGGCCGGGGCGTTCAACGCGCTGCGAAATTGGCCGGGGTTTTTGATCGCCGTGGTGTTCGCCGGGCTGCTCTTGGAGCGGCCGGGCCGGCCGCTGGGGCAGGCGGCACGCGGGGCGGCCCGGCAGGGCGTGGTGGCGTGGCTCATCATCCTCGGGCAGGTGACGATCGGTCTGCTGGCGGTGCTCTTGATCCTGCGGCCGACGGGACTTTTGCCAAGCGAGGTGCCGGCGAGCTTCGGGCAGCTCATCGAGGTCGGCTTCGCCGGCGGCCACGGCACCGCCGCGTCGATGGGCGAAGTCTTCGACCGAACCCTCGACTTCCCCGTCGGCCAGGACCTCGGCCTGCTCTTCGCCACCTACGGCCTGCTCTACGGCACGATCAGCGGCGTGATCCTCGTCAACCTCGGCGTCCGTCGCGGCTGGACGCGCGGCGGCCGGCGCGACCTCGTCGTGCCCAAGGTCAGCGGCCTCGAAGCCCGCACCAACCCTGAGCCGGCGGCCATGGCCCGCGTCGGCCGGACCGTCATCGACCCGCTGGTGTTCCAGGTGCTGCTGATGGCCCTCGCCCTTGGCATCGGCTACCTGTTCAAGCAGTCGTTCGAGGCCGCCGCCGCAGCCGTGTTGCCGCCGGATGATCCGGACGTGAAGGGCGACTTCGTCGAGTTCATGGGCAACGTGCCGCTGTTCCTGTTCGCCCTGCTCGGCGGCTGGATCGTGCGGCGGGGCATGACGCTGCTGGGCGTGGCCGATTTGATCGACGCCGCGAGCGTGCAGCGGATCATGGGCGTGGCCATCGAGTTCCTGATCGTCGCCGCCCTCGCCACGCTGCAGGTCGAGGCGGTCGCGGCGTACTTCTGGCCTTCGGCCATTCTGTTGATCCTCGGCAGCGCGTGGGCCGTGTTCTGCTTGCTCGTCATCGGCCGCTGGCTGCTGCCGCGGGAGCATTGGTTCGAGCTGGGCCTGATCAACTACGGCATGAGCACGGCCACCACCGCCCAGGGCATGCTGCTGCTGCGCATCGTCGACCCGGACCTGGAAACCGGCGCCGCCGAGGAGTACGCCGCCGCAGCCCCGCTGACCGCCCTGTTCATCGGCGGCGGCCTGCTGACCGTCGCCGGCTTCCCGCTGACCATCGCGGCGATCGGGTTGCCCGCCGTCGTCGCGCTGTGCCTTGTCGCAATGGCGGTGCTCGCCGCCCTCGGCTGGGCGCTACGGCGAAACACGCCCGCCGAACGCCTGCAATGACAAAGGTAGCTGCGGCCCCGCCGGGCCGCAGTGTGTGCGTCGACTGAACATCCTAGCTTGATTGGTCGCCGGTCATCGCCACTGCGGCCCGGCGGGGCCGCAGCTACCTCACCGATTCCGACACCAACGGGCGGGCAGGTGAAACGCGCATTTCAAACCGGGTTTGGGCTCAACCCGGCCGCCGACGCAGCGTCCAATGCGGCGATGTCACCACGACACCTCATCGCGTGTGCGGCTGCGGCTGCCCTCTTCGTCGGCGGTTGTGCCCGATACGTGCCGCCCGGGGGTGGGGTGCCGGTGAACCGGCTGGTTCGCAACGCCGACTCGGCCGAGCTTCAGCGGGATCTGGCCACCACCGGCACCGGCGTGCGGGAGGCGTTCGACCGGCAGCCGACCGCCGAGTTCCCGACCGGCGTCGCCGTGGTCCGCGTGCAACAAAGCGGCTACCGCTCTCAAACCGCCCGCGGCTACGGCAGCGGCGCGTTCAGCGTCGTGACCACCCGCGACATCGAGACGCCCGAGCAGTACGAACGGCTCAACGCCCTGCCCCAACTTGCCGGCATCGCTCCGATCGGCCGGCTGCAGTTGCCGACACGGTTCGGCGGCGTCGAGGACCTGCGGCGCGCGGCCGCCGAGCTGCAGGCCGACATGCTGCTGCTGTACACGCTGGACACGCAGTTCACCAACGACGACAAGGCCAAGCCGCTGACGGTCATCTCGCTGGGCCTGTCGCCGAACAAGGTGGTGAGCGTGACGACGACCGCCAGCGCCTTGCTGATCGACACCCGCACCGGCTTCATCTACGGCAGCGCCGAAGCCACGGCCGAGGACGACCAACTCGCCAACGCCTGGACCGACGAAAACGCCGCCGACGAAACCCGCCGCCGCGTCGAACGCGAAGCGTTCGGCGAACTGGTCGACGAGCTGGAACTGATGTGGGGCGGCGTCCTCCAACGCTTCGCCCCGACGCAGGCGGCAAGCGCCCGCTGAAACTCCGAACCTGTGACGCCACGTGTCGCAGGTCGAGGTTAGGCTCGAAGGTCGTCGTATCCGGACCTGCAGCACGTGGTGCTGCGGCTACCGTGATCGAAAGTGTCACCAGCTCGACTGGGGTAGCCGCGGCACCACGTGCCGCAGGTCCGGGTCATGAACGAGAACCGCCCGCGCCAGGAGTCGGCGCGGGCGGTTCACCGAAGGTTGACACGGGAAGGTTACTCCTTCACCTCGTACTCGGCGTCGACGACGTCGTCGTCGGTGGCTTTGGTGCGGTCGCCGGTGGATTCGGGGCCGCCGGCGCGGTTGGCGGTGGGGTCGGCGCCGGCGTCGGCGGCAGCTTGGCTGGGATTGCCGTACATCGCCTCGCCGGCCTTCATCTGGGCGTTCTGGAGCGTCTCCATGTTCCGCTTGATGGCGTCGAGGTCGTCGCCTTCCTTGGCCGTCTTCAGACTGCTGACGGCGTTCTCGATCTCGCCGCGGACGTCGCCGGGGATCTTCTCGGCGTTCTCGCCGTTGAGGAGCTTTTCGGCCCCGAAGATCGCGGCGTCGGCCTGGTTCTTGGCGTCGACGAGCTCGCGCTTTTTCTTGTCATCCTCGGCGTGGGCCTCGGCTTCGGTGCGCATCTTCTCGATCTCGTCGTCGGACAAACCGCCCGAACCCTTGACCTCGATGTTGGCTTCCTTCTGCGTGCCGAGGTCCTTGGCCGTCACGTTTAGGATGCCGTTGACGTCGATCTTGAACGTCACCTCGATCTGCGGCACGCCACGGGGCGCGGGCGGCAAATCGGTGAGGTTGAACGTGCCGAGCAAGCGGTTGTCCTTGGCGAACTCCCGCTCGCCCTGCAGGACGTTGATCGTTACGGCCGGCTGGTTGTCGCTGGCGGTGCTGAAGGTTTCCTTCTTCTCGGTCGGGATGGTGGTGTTGCGCTCGATCAGCTTGGTCATCACGCCGCCGAGCGTCTCGACACCGAGGGAGAGCGGAGTTGCGTCGAGGACGAGGATGTCCTTGACGTCGCCCTTGGCGATGCCGCCCTGGATGGCCGCGCCCATGGCGACGACCTCATCGGGGTTGACGCTCTTGTTGGGCTCCTTGCCGAAAATGCCCTTGACCGTCTCCTGCACCTTGGGGATGCGGGTCGAGCCGCCGACGAGCAGGACTTCATCGATCTCGCTCGCCGACAGGCCGGCGTCCTTGAGGGCGTCGAGCACCGGCTTCTTGAGCCGCTCGATCAGCGGGTCGACGAGCTGCTCGAACTTGCTGCGGGTGAGCGTCAGGTTCAAGTGCTTCGGGCCGCTCTGGTCGGCGGTGATGAACGGCAGGTTGACGTTCGTCTCCATGTTGCCCGACAGCTCGATCTTCGCCTTCTCGGCCGCCTCCTTGAGCCGCTGGAGGGCCATCGGGTCCTTGCGGAGGTCGATGCCTTCCTTCTTGCGGAACTCCTCGGCGATGTAGTCGATGAGAGCTTCGTCGAAGTCGTCGCCGCCGAGGTGGGTGTCGCCGCTGATCGATTCGACGCTAAAAACTTGCTCGCCGTCGTCGTTGGAGGTCTCCAGGACGCTGACGTCGAACGTGCCGCCGCCGAGGTCGAAGACGAGGACTTTTTCGTCCTTCTTGCGGTCAATGCCGTAGGCGACGGCCGCGGCGGTCGGCTCGGGCAGCACCCGCATGACCTTGAGGCCGGCGATCTCACCGGCGTTTTTGGTCGCCTGCCGCTGGGCGTCGTTGAAGTACGCCGGCACCGTGATGATTGCCTCCTCGACCTTCTCGCCGAGGTAGTCTTCGGCCGTCTTCTTCAGGTCCTGCAGGATGAACGCGCTGAGCTGTTCGGGCGTGTACTCCTTGTCGCGGACCTGCACCTTCACGTAATCATCGCCGCCGCCGATGAGCTTGTACGGGACCGTTTTTTCTTCGGATTCAACCTCATTGTGCCGGCGGCCCATGAACCGCTTGACGCTGAAGATCGTGTTCTCGGGGTTGGTCACCTGCTGGTGCTTGGCCGTTTGGCCGATCAGCCGCTCGCCCTTGTCGGTGAAGGCGACGACGCTGGGGGTGATGCGGCTGCCGTTGCCGTTGATGAGGACCTTGGGGCTTTCGCCCTCCATGACGGCCACGACGCTGTTGGTCGTGCCGAGGTCAATGCCAATGATCTTGCCCATGTGGATAAGCTCCTGATGCTAAGTTGTTGAAAAGCGTTGATTAGTTTGGTGGCAACCGCGAGCGGCCGCACGACGACTAGAACAAATGGTGTGCCGCTGCTTTTCGCCGTTTGTGCGGCGGAAACGCCGGTCGGCGATGTCAGTTTGACAGCGGACATCCAGCCCCTGCCGGATGGGCAGATGAGCGGTCGCGTTCACCACCGGCAGTAGCTGCGGCCCGACGGGCCGCAGTGTGAGCGTTCGACACACGGATGTTCATGCAACCGTGGCGATTCCTCGAGCGTTGTCACTGCGGCCCGTCGGGCCGCAGCTACTTCCCAAACCCGATGCCCTCACTCAATCCACCAGCTTCCCGCTCGCGTGGTACGCGGTCAGCCCGCGGTCCAGATCGAACTCGGGCTCATACCCCAGCACCCGCTTCGCCTCGGTCAGATCCGTTTCCGTCCAATCCTGCGTGAAGCCGTACGGGTTCTCGAAGTAATCCGGCTCCAAACTCGTCCCCAGCACCCGGTTCAGCCCAGCCACCATCTCGTTGAAGCTCCACGATTGCCCGGCGCCGGCGTTGAAGTTGCCGCCCTCGGTCGCCTCGGCTGCCTTGAGGTTCGCCTGCACCACGTCGTCGATGTAAACCATGTCCCGCCGCTGGCTGCCGTCGGTGAAGATCCGCGGCCGTTTGCCGGCACTCATCTGCACCGCGAGCTGCCGGATCATGCTGGCGAGCTTGCCCTTGTGGGCCTCACCCGGCCCGTACACGTTGCTGTACCGCAGCCCGACGATCGGGTGGGCCAGCCGCTCGGCATACCGGCTCGCCATCCGCTCCATCAACACCTTGCTGAAGGCGTAGACGTTCAGCGGGTCGTGCGCGTGCGCCTCCTTCATCGGCACCGGCCCGCGGCCGTAGACGCTGCAGCTGCTCGCCCATACCATGCGCGCGTTCGTCGCCACGGCGTGGTCGAGCAGCTCGCGGAACACCTCGACGTTGTTCACCAGCATCTGCTGCTGAAACCCGCCATCGGCCGCCACGCTCGCGCCGGTGCTGGTGTCGATGACGCCGGTGATGCTCGCCTGATGGAAGATGACGTCGAACGGCCCCAGCTCCCGGATCGGCCCGATGTCGCCCCGCTGGGGCAGCGTCAGCACGTCGCCGGCGAAGTCGGCGAGGTTCGCCCAATCGGCCGACAAGAAGTTGTCGGCCGCCACGACATCGTGTCCGTCGGCCGCCAATCGGCGGGCCAAGTTGGACCCGATGAAGCCCGCGGCACCCGTCACCAGCACTCGTTTGGTCGCATTCATGATGATTTCACAGCCCAAAAGACGCCGATCCGCCGCCTCAACCGACGGTAGGCCGGTCGAACCAAGCGAATCTTGTGCACAACCCGTGCAGAACTGGGGCGGTTTGACGGAGAACAAGAAGTCGCCCGGCCAAAACGCCGTAGAAGCTTGACTCGTCGTGGTCGCCCATCTACCCGTGGCACGCCCGGCCAAACCGCCCTTACAGCTTCTGAAGACGCTTTCGCCGTACGCTTACGGAAATCTTTGGGCCTTTTTCTTCAAGAACGGCCACTCTGGCACAATTTGTGCCTCAACCGACCCATCCATCGCAACGGCAGCCTCCCACAACCGGGCTTGCCGAACAAAGCCGCCCTCGAGGCGGCTTTTTCTTTGGCGTCAGATGGGCGTTCTGCAAAGCTCGGGCGGTGCCCTCATCGGCTTCGCCCCGATGCGGTAGCCTGAACCGGCTCGCACCGGGTTTGCACCCCAGCGATGCACGCAACTAAAGATGGGGTTCGAGTGCAGCGCGTTGCATCCTGCCGACGCCGGACTTCATCGCTGCTTCCGGAACAACGATCTCAGGCGGCCGTGGGGGTCAGGACGACGGTTTCCCACAGATCCAGCGTCCGCAGCTTGTAGCGGTAGTCGACGTCGACCTCGACGTTGTCGGTGATGTCGGCCAAGGCAAGGTCGCTTTTCCAGCCGACCTTGGTGCAGATCGGGCATAGCGCCTTTTCCAGCCAGCCGACGAACTTGTTGGTCGAGCGGAAGTGGTTCACAATCGTGATCTTCGCGTCGGGCTTGGCCACCCGCTGGGCCTCGCGGACGAGCAGGATCGGGTCGGAGACGACCGTGATCACGTGGCTGATGAAAATGTGGTCGAAACTCGCGTCGGCGAACGGGATCTGCAGGGCGTTGGCCTGGGCGATCACCGCGTTGGTCCGGCCCTGCCCGGCGACCTTCTTTTTCGCCTCGCGGAGCATGCCGCCCGAGAGGTCGAAGCCGACGATGGTGCCGCGGTCCTGCGGGTAGTAGCGCAAACTCGCCCCGGTGCCGATGCCGACGTCGAGGACGAGGTCGTCCTTCTCGATCGGCATCCGCTCGATCGCCCGCTCAATCCGCTTCTTCACCAGTCGCCCGAACGTGGCGTCGTAGAAAAAGCTTTGAACGTCGTAAATCTTCCGCGTCGACGGCTCACGCATCTCGCGGTGGCGCTTTTTCTTCTCGGACGTCGGCGTCGAATCAGTGGCGAGCGGGTCGGCGGTAATCTGGGTCATGTTGATCGGCGGGGTAGGCAACCGCCGACACGCATTCGCGCCGGCGAAGTCGCACCTTAGCCCAAACTCAACACCCGGTAAACGCCCAAACCCATCAAGCGCCGTCATCACCCGCATCATCCGCGTGCATCCCGGCGGCGGGCGGGTCGATGAGGAACCGCAGCGTGCCGATGTCGGGATCAATGCGCATTGATGGGTACTCCGCAGGGTCGCCGTCGCCGTGGAGGACCTGGTCGAGGGCGACCGCCTTCTTCTCGCCCACGACCAGGAACAACACCTCGCGGCTGCGGTTGATCGCCTCGTACGTCAGCGTCAGCCGGTCGACGTCGAGCTTCGGCACGTGGTTGGCCACGCACAATTTGCCCGCCGGCGCATCGAGGGCGGCGGTGTGCGGGAACAGGCTGGCCGTGTGGGCGTCGTCGCCCATGCCCAGCAGGCAGATATCGAATCCCTTGCCGGTGTCGATGTCGCCCCAGAGGTCGCTCAGCATCGCGTCGTACTGCACCGCCGCCTCGCTTGGCGGCAGCTCGCCCTTCATCCGGTACACGTTGTCGCCCGGCAGCGGCACGTGATCCAAGAGCGCCGCCTTCGCCATCGCGTAGTTGCTGTCGGCATGGTCCGGCGGCACGCACCGCTCGTCGCCGAAGAAGATCAGCGTCGTCGCCCAATCGATCTTGCTGCGCCACGGCTCGGTCGCGAGCAGTTCATACAGCAGCTTCGGCGTCGACCCGCCGGCCAGGCACAGCGTGAACGGCCCGCCCTCCTCCAACCGCCGGCTGCTGGCGGCCACAATGTGCCCCGCCGCCGCCTCGGCGACGGCGGCGGGATTGGCGTGAACCTCAATCTTCGGCTCCGGCATAAACGCAGTGTTGCGCTGCTAAACGGCTCACGCCACCTGGTTCGCCGGGTCGGGCAAGTCGCGGCGGACGGCTTGGTGAGTGGCGTGGGTGCCGTCGTGGCTGAAGAGGATGGGGTCGCCCTCGATGCTCGCCTGCAAATGCACCGGGCGGCCCCATACGCGGACCAGGCTCTTCATCGTCTCGACGGCGAACCGGATGTCGATGTCGTGGCCGTTGTGCTGGTGGGCGAGGTACAGCTCGCGGCGATTGGCGTAGTTGCCGTCCACCACGTAAATCAACGGCCGGCCCGCGTTGGTGAGTCGGTGCAGAAGCGTCTTCTTGATGACTTCGGCGTCACGGCTGAGGATGCGGAGTTGGCCGGTCAGCGGGTCGCGGCCGTACTGGTAGAACTTGTGCCGCTCGATGAACTCCTGCGTCATGAATTCGTCGATGAAACTGATGTCGTTGTAAATCCGGCGGACCTCGAAAATCTTCTCGCGGCCGGCTCCGACGCCGGTGTCCCAGTTCTTGCGTTCGCCCAGGCCCTCGGCCTTGTCGTAGGCGGTGCCGAATTTGCCTTTGTTCCAGCGGTCCTCGATGTCGCGGAACAGCTCGATGCCGATCTTGTACGGGTTGAACCCGCCGGGCGGCATGTGCATGGTGCCGCTGTGGCTGCTGGCGTAGTCGATGATCTCGGCCGAGTCGACGAAGTGCCTGGTCATTAGCGTGCTGTGCCAGTAGCTGGCCCAGCCCTCGTTCATGATCTTGGTCTGGCCCTGCGGGGCGTAGTAGTACGCCTCGTCGCGGACGATGCCGAGCACGTCCTGCTGCCAATCCTCCAGATCGGCGTGTTTCAGCAGGTAGAGCAGCACATCCCGCGTCGGCCGGCCGGGCGTCTTGCCGCGCGGCGGCTCCTCGAGTTGCGTGCTGCCGCCCATCACCTCCGGCGGGTTGATGTAGCGGTCCATGTAGTCCTTGGCCGCGTACCTCGGCTCCCGGCTCTCCCGCCGCGGGGCCGCCTTGGGCTGCTCCATGGGCCCGCGGTCGACGAACGGCGCGTGCGGGTCGATCAAATCCTCCAGACTCAAACAGACGTCGAGCCACTTCTCCACCCGGTCCAAACCTTCCTTCTCAATGTAGCGGCGGATGCGCGTGGCATGGTTCGCCATCTCATCCATCATCTTGCGGTTGGTCTTGGCGAACCACAGATTGTTCTTGAAGAAGTCGGCGTGCCCGTAGACGTGGGCGATCACCAGTTTCTGATCGACCAGCGCGTTGCTCTCCTGCAGGTAGGCGTAGCACGGATCATTGTTGATGACCATCTCGTAGATGCGGCCCAGGCCATAGTGGTGCTGCTTGGCCATCCGCTCGTATTCCATGCCCCACTTCCAGTGTGGGTAGCGGGTGGGGAAGCCGCCGTAGCTGGCAATCTGGTTCATCGTCTCGAAGTCGCACATCTCGAAGACGACGGGGAAGAAGTCGAGCCCGTAGCTCTCGGCCCGGGCGCGGATCTGCTTCTTCGCCGCGAGCAGTTCCGGCGGGAACGGGATCAAGTCTCGGCTGCCCATGGGGGCAGTTTAGCACAACACGCCCTCGTTCCGCCTCAATCCTCCGGGCGGTCCTTGCCGTCGGCCATCTTGACGACCTTCGGGTCGAAGCGGGCGACTTTATCGACGAGGGCCGTCTGTTGGGCCATGACCTCGTCGATGTTCTTGTAGACGTTCGGGTTCTCGTCGATGCCGGCGGAGAGAAGGGTGACGCCGGCGTCCTTGAGCTTGTCCTTGACGTGGTTCCAGCGGTACTTCTGCGTCGCCGCCTTGCGGCTCATGCGGCGGCCGGCGCCGTGGCTGGCGCTCTCCAAGCTGTCGGCCACGCCTCGGCCGCGGACGACGTAGCCGGGGTCGGCCATGCTGCCGGGGATGATGCCTAGCACGCCCTGACCGGCGGGCGTCGCGCCCTTGCGGTGGACGATGACGTCGCGATTGTCGTGCGTCTCTTTCCAGGCGAAGTTGTGGTGGTTCTCCACGCTCGCGGCGACCTTCTCGCCAAGGGCCTTGGCGATCAACTTGTGAATCATTTCATGGTTGGCCGCGGCGTAGTCGCCCATCAAATTCATCGCCGCCCAGTATTCGCGGCCGGCGTCGGAGGCGAGGTTGAGCCAGGCGAGGTGCTTCATCTCCTTCGGCAAATCGCGGTGGCGGTCCATCGCGAGCTTCGAGTAGTGCTGGCACACGGCCGCCCCGGTGCCGCGGCTGCCGCTGTGGCTCAGCAACGCGAGGTACGTGCCGGCGGGCAAACCGAGGTCGGGCTGGTTGAGGGTGAGCGTGCCGAACTCGACGAAGTGGTTGCCGCTGCCGCTGGTGCCGAGTTGGCGGCGGGCCTTGTCGTAGCTGCGTTGCGTGATCGGCGAGACTTTCCAGTCGCTCTCCATCACCGCGTGGTCCAGCGGGTTGCGGTGCTCGGCGCCGACGCCAAAGCGGGTTTCGCGCTCGAGGATTTTGCCGAGCTTGTCCCGCATGCCGTCAAGCCGCTTGCCCGGCACGTCATAGATCGACAGCCGCATCCGGCATGCGATGTCGACGCCCACGGCGTACGGGATGACGCAGCCCTCGGTCGCCAGCACCCCGCCGATCGGCAGGCCGTAGCCGAGGTGGGCGTCGGGCATGAGCGCCCCCTTCACCGCCACCGGCAGCTTCGCCGCGACGGCCATCTGCTTGACGGCCTGCTCCTCGAGCCCCTCGCCGTAGATCTTGACCGGCACCGCCGTCTCCCGCGCCGGCGGCGACTTGGCGGCCTCCTCCACCAGCAACTTCGCCAGCTCGCCGAAGTCGGCGTCGTCCAGAAAATCTTCCGGCGCAGCCAACAGCGCCGCCAGCTCCTGCGCGACCTGAGCCGCCGGCTTGTCGCTGTCCCGCGCCGCCTGCAACGCTATTCCGAACGCCCGCCCCGGCTCGTACCCGAGGGCCGCCAACTGCTTGCTCGTCATAATCCTCCTGCGAATCGGCGGCACCTTAGGCGTCGTCAATTCATGTTCTCGATCAGCATCCGCTGGCGAACGCCAATGTCTTCCTTCCGCCACGGCGACACGCTCAGGCGGTCATTTTCGAGGTGATAGCGGTAAAGGTTCACCGGCACGAGCATCGCCTCCTCGCCGTCCTTGACCACGATGCGGCCCTGCAGGGTGCTGCGGTCGTACTTCTCGAATGCATCGCGATTGTTCCAGACCCACTTTTGCTCCCGCTCCCAATCCCGCACCGGCAGGAGGACGGTTAGAATCTCGTCGCCGGGGTTGAGCCGCAGATATTCCTCCCGCATCGCTTGCTTCAACGCGGCGGCGTCGGCGGCGTCGTAGTTGTCGTCGGGCAGGCGCGTCTCGGCGATGACCTTCGCCCGGTTGGCCTGCTCGGCGGCGACGATCTTCGTTGTCAGGGCCTCGTACCGCTGGCGCAGCGGGGTGGCCCGGCTGGGGCGGAGCGTGGCGAGCAGCTCGATCCGCTCATTGGCGAACCCCATGGCCTGCTCAACGCTGCCGACGTGGACCCACTCGCTGCGGTCCTTGCCGTTGTAGAGCACGTCGAGGTTCTTCTCGGTGCCGTCCATGAACTTCGCGGCCTCAATGGCCTGGTGATCCTCAAGCTGCTGGGCGGCCTTCAGGAACGTGTCGAGCCGGCCGCGGGCGAAGGCGATGCGGTCCTGGAGCTTGATGCCGTTGGGCACGCCGCCGCGGATCAGGTGGTCGTACTCGGTTTCCAGTCGGGTCAGAAATCGCAGGACATTCGGGAACTCGGCGGACAACTCGGTGGCCCGCGTCGGCCAGTTGGTGAACGTTGGGACCGGGTCGTGGTAGTTCTGGATAATGCCCTCGAGCCGCTTGAGGTCGGCGTCGAACTTGCCCGGATCGGCGGCGGCTTTGGCGGCGGCGGCGTTTACGGCCTCGACGTGGGCGGCGGCGATGGGCTCCTTGAGCTTGTTGGCTGCCGATGCCCGCTCGAGCGCGGTTCGCAGCCGCTGGGCCATCGCCTGCACCCGCGGCTCCTCGGCCGGCAGCTTGTTGATGAAGTCGATCGCCTCGTCCCGGCTGCGGACCAACTGCTCGACCTTGTTGTTGAACGACATGATCTCGTCCCAAGGCACGTCGATCGGCTCGATTTTGCTGTACTTCTGCACCCAAGCCTCCAGCTCGTCGGCCGTCTCCTCGAGGGCCGTGACGTTCAGGTTTGCGTTCTGCAGTCGCCGCTCGCCCAACTGGTCCAGCTCGAACGTGGCCAACGCCGGGGACGTGGCGTGGAGCACAATCAGAACCAACGGCGTGAGCAGGCAAAAGCGACGCATCGACGCACCATGATCGATTGGGCCTGCGTGTGCAAGAGAAATACAGCATCTTGCAGCAGGGCCGCATCGCTTTTGCGTCAGGGCTGAGCGATAATAAGGGCATGCAGCTTGACGCCCCCCAGAAGCAGGTCGATGCCGAGATGTTCCTCCACGACCATGCCGCCGTTGGTGGGGGCGTTTACGACCGGCGGCGGGTGTCGGCGGATGAGTTTCGGCATTTTCGCCAGCACGGTTACCTGATCGTCCGCGGGCTGGTGCCACCGGCGGATGTGGCGGCGTTGGATGAGCACACCGTTGATTTGATGGCCGGCGAGCTGCCGGAGCAGCGGGCGATGGACGAGGTCGACCCAACGGGCCAGCGCGGCACGTCCGGGCACCGCGGCGAAACGAACACGCTGCGGCACCTCTTCCGGCCGCCGGCCCACTACACGCCGGCGCAGAAGGCGGCGTTTTTCCTGCGGATTCACATGCTCCACCGGCAGTTGCCGTTGCACGAGCGGTTCCTGTTGCACCCGCGGGTGTTGGATGTGTTGGAGGCGCTGGTGGGGCCGGACGTGTTGGCGTTGCAGAGCATGTTGTTCCTCAAGCCGCCGGGGAAGGTGGGGCAAGGCTGGCACCAGGACAGCTACTACATCCCGACGCACCCCGACACCCTGGTCGGCAGTTGGCTGGCCATCGACGATGCCGACGAGTACAACGGCGCCCTCTGGCTCGCCAAGGGCAGCGGGGCCGAGCCGATCCACCCGCCGTGCCCCAACAGCCGCGACAAGCAGTCGGCCTACGGCTTCGGCGACCGGCTGGTCGAGGATTTGACGCACGTGCAGGGTGCCAGCGAGCCCAACGACAGCCAGAACACGCTGGCCGCCGTGGCCGACAACTATGACCAGGTGCTGGCGAACGTGAAGAAGGGCGATGTCGTGTTCTTCAACGGCCACATCCTGCACCGCAGCAAGGACAACGTCACCAGCGACCGCTACCGCCGGGCGTTCGTCGGGCACTACTGCAACGCCCGCAGCTTCACGCAGTGGGGTCCGGACGAGGCCGCCCCGCGCGGCGAGGACGGCGGCAGCAACGACAGCCACATCCTGTGCCGCGGCGACACGCATTTGCCGTTCGCCGAGCCGCGGTTCGGCACGCCGTGCGCCGCCCTGCTCTCGGCCGAGCAACGCAAGGGTCACTTCGACGGCATCGCCCGCACCCTGGCCGCGCATGGCAACGGCCTGATGGGCTGCGGCATCGGCGTGCCCGACGACCACGATTGATCAGGAGCCTCGGTGGCACGACCTTCAGGCCGTGGTGGATCGGC
>CAYLSV010000044.1:0-14292 GCA_964386435.1 uncultured Tepidisphaerales bacterium | reverse complement strand
GGTTCTAGCGACGCTGTGGTGTCGAGTCGTTGGCGGATGTCGTGGCTGCGTGCGACTTTCGGTTTCTTCGCGTGTACAACAGGTCAGCCGTGCCCGCCGAAGTTGAAGTTCAAGACACTGCCGCCTCGCCGATGCGGAACTATCGGGCGACGGCCGTCGATGATGCCGGGCAACTGGTGGCGTCGGAGGTGAACGCGCCGAACTTCGACGCGGCACGGGCGGCGTTGGAGCGGGACGGCTTGCGGCCAACGGCCCTCGTCGCCGAGCCGACGCCGGTGAAGGGCGGGATGCTCGAGGGCGAGGATCTGGCCGACTTCACGACGCAGCTGGCCCACCTCGCCGCGGCGGGGCTGCCGTTGGAGCAGGGGCTGCGGCTCATTGCCGACGACTTGCGGCGCGGCAAGCTGGCGGCCACCGTGCGGGAGCTGGCGGAGAAGTTGGAAAGCGGCCTGCCGCCGGACGAGGCGGTGGATCAGATGAAGGGCCGGCTGCCGGGCACGTTCGGGCCGCTGCTGACCGCCGGCATGGCCAGCGGCCGACTGCCGGCGATCCTGCTGAGCCTGGGCCGCCACCACGAACTCGTCGGCAACCTCCGCAACGGCCTGCGGCAGGCGCTGGCTTACCCGGCCGCCATGCTGCTGGCGCTGACGCTGGTGCTGCTGTTCCTGAGCTTGTACGTGTTCCCCGGGTTGGAGCAGACGTACGTCGGGTTCTCCAACGACTTCGGGCAACCCGCCCTGCCGCTGCTGACCCGCGTCGTCTTCTGGCTCGGGTACCTCATGCCGGTGCTGGCGGTGCTCATTATCGCGTTGCTCATCTTCGCCGCCCTCGCGCCGGGCATTGCCCGGCGGTTCAAGCAGGAGGCGCGGCTGGCCGAGTCGCTCACGTTCGTGCCGCTTTTGGGCCCGGTGCTGCGGCACTCGCTAATCGGCCGGTGGCTCGACGCGCTGCGGATCGGCGTCGAGGCCGGCATGGATCTGCCCGTTGGCATTGAGCTCGCCGACGCCGCCACCAATTCACGGCGGCTGCGGCACGACGGCGGGGTGCTCAAGACGAACCTCTCCAGCGGCGAGCCGCTGGCGATGTCGGCGAACAGGTTGCGGCTGCTGCCGCTGACGGTGCCGGTGGCGTTGCAACACGCGGCGAATCAGGGCGATCTGCCGCGGGCGTTGTCGGTGCTCAGTGAACTGCACTACCGGCAGGCCGAGGCGAAGATGCGGCGGATCCCGCTGTGGCTCACGCCGTTCCTCCTGCTGCTCATCGGCACGATTTTCGGCGTGGTGTTGGTGGCGTTGCAATTGCCGCTGCTGCGGATGTTGCAGGGGCTCACGACCTTCATCTGATGGACACGCCACCCGCCCAACCTGCCCCCGCCGCGCCGATGCTCAGCTACGGCGGGGCGGCCGTCGAGCCCGACGAGCGGCACGGGGCCGAGACGTGGGCGCTGTCGGCGATGTGGTGGATGTTGTTCGGCTTTGTGGCGGTGGTGGTGCTAGGCATCAGCTTCGCCGGCGGCTTCTTCGCGATGCCCGGCGGCGTCTACCTGGTACTGATCCCGATCGCGTTCGTCTTCCTGCTGGCGACGTGCCTCAACCGCCTGCGGCGTCGTCGGGCCGCGGCGCTCGTGGCCCACCTCGCCGCGGCCGCTCGGTTGAACATGCCGCTGGAGCAGCACCTGATGGCCGCCGCCCAGAGCGAGCCGGGCATCGGCCGCAGCGACCTTGAAGCCCTCGCCGTGCGGCTGCGCAACGGCGAGCCGGTGGCGACGGCGCTGCGACGGGTCGCGCCGTACATCGAGCCGCGGACGCTGGCGCGGGTGAACGCCGCCGAAGCCAACCTCGACTTGCCGCGTGCCCTCGACGCCGAGGCCGACCGGCTCACGCGGCCGACGTTCTCGCCGACGAGCGGGCTGGGCTTCCCGCCGATGCTGTACCTGCTGCTCACCGGCGTGCTGACGGTGGCGGTGCTCACGTTGTTGATGATCTTCGTGGTGCCGAGCTTTCAGGAAATCATCGCCGACTTCGGCATTCCGGTGCCGCCGGCGACGCGGTTGGTGTTCGATGTGATGGCGGTGCTGTTCCACCCGGTGCTGCTGATGCTGTGGGTGCCGCTGCTGTTCGGGTCGCTCGTGTGGCTGACGGCCGCGGCGGTGCGGGACATCGCGTTGCCGCGGCCGCGGGTGCGGCCGGTGGCGGCGCTTTGGAACAAGCTGACGTGGGACCTGCCGATCCTCGGCACCGCCCGCCGCGGCCGGGCGTGGGCGACCGGCTTCGAGGCGATCGCCGAGGCGCTGCGCATCCACCGGCCGTTGCCCGAGGCGAGCCGGGTGGCCGCCGGCGCAACCGGCGGTAAGGCGGGCCAGCGGCTGCTGAACTTCGCGCGGAACCTGGAACAAGCCCAACCTCCCGCCGACGCCGCCCGCGCCGCCGGGCTGCCCCGCGCCGCCACCGAACTGCTCGGCCCGGCGACCGCGACGCACTCGACGGCCGACGTCTTCGCCCTGCTCGCCCGCCACGAGCGCGGCAAAAGCGAGCGGGCCACGGGCTTTTGGAACCACGTCGCCCCGATCGCCGTCACGCTGCTGCTGTCGGCGGTCATCGGGTTTGTCGCATGGGCGCTTTTGTTCGCGCCGCTCACGGCGCTGATCGACGCGGTGCAGCCGTACGGGGAGGTGACGCTGTGACTCGGACCGCCAACCGCCGCGGGTATTTTATGGCCGACGTGCTGCTCGGGATTGGGCTGACGACCATGCTGATGGTCGCGCTCGCCGCCGGGCTGACGTGGGCGAGTCGGATCAACCAAGTCGCCGACGCCCGGCAGCAAGCGGCCGAACTCGCCGAGCGGGCCGCCCTCGCCCCGGCGACGTTGACGGCCGACGACGACGTGACGTTCGAGCCGCTGGATTCAGCCCCGCCGCGCACCGGGTGGCGATGGGTCCGCATCACCGCAACGGTCGAGGGCCGCACATTGGCGGTAATCGCGGCGTTGCCCGAGGCGGAGCTGGCCGGGAGGTTGCCGTGAATGGCCCGACTTCCCGGAGATCTCGCCGCCGACGGGGCGTGTCGCTCGTCGTGATGATGATCGTGTTGCCGCTGTACGCGTTGCTCGCGCTGATCCTGATCAAGCTGACGGCCGACACGGTCAAGGTGCTCAGCCGCGGGCCGAAGCAGGTGGACGCCGAGTCGGCGGCGCTGCACGTCGAGCGACAACTCCGCCGCGACGTGTGGCAGGGACCAATCGCGCTCAACAACGACGGCACCCTGATTGCCGCGAATCGGGTGTGGGTCTTCAACGAAGGCGAGGCCACCGTCGACGGCGAAACCGTTGGCCCGGTGCCGGCGGACGTGCAGGTGCGCGTCGAGCCGCGGGCGGTGCTTTGGGTGACGGATGAACGCACTGTTGCCCTGCCGATCGGAGGCGGGTCATGAGGCGGCGCGGCATGGCGGCGATCCTCGTGATCGTGTTGATGGGCCTCGTCGGTGCGGCCATTCTCGTGCTGACGGCGACGTCGTTGCAGCGAAGTCAGCGGGCGCTGCAGGCGGAGCGGATGGCCCAGTTGCGGCTCGTCGCCGTCGCCGCGGAGCAGGCGGGCGAGGGCGCGTTGGCCTTACCGGCGGAGCTTCAAGGTTGGTCGGCGGTTGTTATTGTCGACGCCGAGGGGCGGGCGGTGATCGTGACGACGCCGCGTGGTGAGACGACGCTGCCGCTGCCGGGATCGGGTGGCGAATGATGAACCGCATGCCGAGCATCACCGCCGTCGACGTCTTCGCCACCCGCCCCGCCACGGAGAACCTGGTCGTCGTCCGTTTGCGGACCGACGACGGGCTGGCGGGCTACGGCTGCGCGACGTTCACGCAGCGGCACGAACTGGTGATGCACGCGGTCGAGAGCTACCTGAAGCCGCTCGTGCTCGGCCGCGACGCCACGCGCATCCGCGAGCTCTGGCGGCTCATGGACACCAACAGCTACTGGCGTGGCGGGCCGGTGCTGCGCAACGCGATCTCCGGCATCGACACCGCGCTGTGGGATTTGGCCGGCAAGCGGGCCGGGCAACCGGTGGTCGAATTGCTCGGCGGCAAGGTGCGGGAGTCGGCGGCGGTGTACCAGCACGTCAGCGGCCGTGACCCGGCGGAACTGCTCGACGCGGCGCGGGCCACGCTGGCGACGGGCGTCTCGACGATTCGCGTGCAAATCGCCGCGGCCGCGACCGACCCGGACCGCCTCGCCGCCGCCACCGCTGGCTACGGCGGCAGCGGCGTCGACGTGCCGACGGGCGCGTTGCCGGGGGCGTACTACGACCCGATCCTCTACCGCCACACACTGCTCGACGCGCTGGCTCACTTGCGGCAGAACCTGCCGCGCGAGGTCGGCTTGATCCACGACGTGCACAGCCGCCTGAACGTCGCCGAGGCGACGGCGTTCGCCCAGGATCTCCGGGGGTTTGACCTGTTTTTCCTCGAAGACGCGTTGCCGCCGGAGCACGCGGGGGAGCTGCACCGGGTGCGTGCCGCCGCGCCGGGGGTGCCGTTGGCGATCGGCGAGTTATTCACCGAGCGCCGGCAGTGGCTGGACTTGGTGGCCCGCGGCATGATCGACTTCCTCCGCTGCCACCTCTCGGCCATCGGCGGGTTCACGCCGGCGGTGCAGGCCGACGCCGTGTGCGAGGCCCATGGCTGCCGCACCGCGTGGCACGGCCCGAAGGACACCTCGCCCATCGGCCACGCCGCCGGCCTGCACCTCAACCTCGCCAGCCACGCCTTCGGCATCCAGGAATGCCCCGGCTTCACCGACGCCGAACGCGAAATCTTCCCCGGCCTGCCCACGCTCGCCGACGGCGTCCTTCGTCTCGCCGATGACACCGCTCCCGGCTGGGGCGTCGACTTTGACGAGACGGCCGCCGCTCGCTTCCCGCCAAAGACGGAGGTGATCGGCTGGACGCAGGCGCGTCGGCCGGACGGAGCGCTTTTCTACCCGTGACTCACCCCGCCACCGCGAGGCCGCCGTCGCAGCGAATGTCGGTGGCGGTGATGTTGGCGGCGGCGTCGCTGGCGAGGAAGCTGAAGACAGCGGCAACCTCCTCGGCCGTGGCGATGCGGCCGCGCGGGTGGACGGCGTCGGCCTCGCGGATGTACTTCGCCGGGTCGTCGTAGGCCGCGGCACGCTCGTGGAGCATGGGCGAGTCGACCGTGCCGGGCGAGACGGTGCAAACGCGGATGCCGTCGGCGGCCAGCTCCTTCGCCTGGGCTTGGGCGAGCACGCGCAGGCCGGCCTTCGTCGCGGCGTAGACGGCGGTGGTGGCGCTGCCGATGTGACCTTGGGCGCTGCTCATGTGCAGGATCACGCCGCCGCCCGCGTCACGCATGCGAGGCGCGGCGGCCTGGCTGAAGATGATGGCCGCCTTCAGGTTCACGTCGAGCTGCAAATCGATCTCCCGCTCGGTGAGCTCCGCCACCAACTTCACCGGCATCACCGCGGCGTTGTTGACCAGCACGTGCGGCCCGCCGAGCGTGGCGTGCACGTCGTCAACGAACGCCCGGCATGGCGTTGAGTCGCAGACGTCGAAGGCGGCGATGTGCACTTTTCTGCCGATTTCTCGCACTTGCTCGGCCGTTGCGGCAAGGTCAGAATCGTTTAGATCACACGCGGCGATGTCGAAGCCGTCGCGGGCCAGCCGCCGTGCAATGGCCTGCCCGATACCGCGGCCGGCGCCGGTGATGAGGGCGGTACGAGGGTTTGACGACGAGTCGCTAGGCATGTCAGGATGATACTGCCCCGCCGCGGCACCGAAAGGTCACAGCAAACGCCACCCGCTCCGCCCGAGGCCGGCGAAGAGTCACGAGCGTCACGCCGGGGTTCGGCGAGTCGATCTCGGTCCGGTAATCGTCGAGCGGCCGCGCGTCCAACCTGGCATCGTCGGCGTTGGCGACTTGCAGTTCGGCCGTCACTCCGTCGCGGTGCAGCACGAAGCCGTCGGGTGTGGGTTCGACGGTCGCCTCGGTGACGAGCGACCAGGTGACGTCGCCGGCCGGCTCAATGATCTCGTCGTCGATCCGCACGGCGTCGGCTTCGACTCGGACGCGGCGGGTGGCGGCGCAGCCAAGCGGCGGGCCGAGGTCGATGATGGTTTCGTCTGCGCCGTGGCTCAAAAGCCTCGCGTGGCCGGTTGCGTCGTGGTTGGCGTGGCCGATGGTCAGCGTGTTGTGGGCGCGGTTTTGGTACCGCAGCAGTTTCCACCGGCCGGCGTTGGGGTGGCTTTCGAACAAATCCTTCATGTGCTTCTCGACGGCGTAGTAATCCTCGCTGCCGAGGTCGCAGGCGAACCGCTGGCCGCCCAAATCGAGGACGAACGAGCCGGCGTCGAGGTGCGCGTGGGGCAGGTCGCCGCCGCCAGCCTTGACGGCGACGTACAGCCCGGCATCGGGCCGGCGGTGGACAGCCATCGCCATCGCGCCGCGGCCCGCCCAGCTCGTCGCTTCCACACCACCAATCGGCAGATCGTTTGGCATCCACGCCAAAACCATCGGCAGGAAGTTCTGCGAGATGGTCGGCCGCGCCGCCGTCGGCAACGCGGGCTCATCGAGCAATCGACGCTGCAAATCAAGCAGTTCCGGCGACCCTAACCGGCGGGCAAACCAGAAAAGGGCCGGGTCGACGTAACTTCGGCGGCTGTGGGTGTCGCTGTAGTTGAACAGTGCGCCGCTGGGCCCGTCGCACGCGGCACGGTAGGCGGCGCTGCGGGCGAAGCCTTCTCCGGCGAAGCTTGCCTCGGCGTTGGCGTGGCCCGAATTTTCCAGTGCTTCCAGCAGAATTGCGGCATAAATCGTGCCGTAGCTCCAATAGGTCGGCCCCTCGGGGTAGACGCCGTCGGGCTCGTAGCAGGCGAACGCGTTGCTCGCGCGGGCGAGCACCTTCTCCAACAGATGGCCGGCCAGCGGATCGGGCCCCGCCCGCAACACCGCCCGCGCGGCGACGGCCACGCCGGCGAAGCAGACGGCCGCCCAGTTGTTTGTCGACGCCCACCACCACTGCTCTTCGGTCGCCGCGACCAGCACCTTGTCGCGCAGCGCGGCGACAATGGCTTGTCGTTCGCTTGTTGGCAGCGTGTCGCCGAACCAGTCGAGGCCGACGCCGAGGGCGGTGGCCATCTCGGCGACGTCGAGCCAGTGCGGCGGGTTGTAGTCGATGAACGCCACCAGCGCCGCCGCCTCGGCCGCGAACCGCTTGGCAATGCGTTCGTCCTCGCTGAGTCGAAACGCCAGCCCCAGCCGCAGCGTCCGGGCGACGGCCGCCCGCGAGACGTCGAGCATGCGAAACCCACGCAACGCCCGCACCAACGGCGGCTCATCGAGCAGCGCCCGCGCGCTTGCCACCACCTGCCCGGCCAGGCGGCGGTTCAATTCGGTGGACGCCGCCCGCGCACGCAAGGCGGTCCAGTCGGCATCAGGTAACAACAGCGGCATGGCGGAATCTACGGGTCGGATCGAGCGGGCGGCGCCGACATCGCCCCGACGGCGAAGCCTCGCCCCGGCAGCGGGCCGGCGTTTTGATTGGCGTAGCAGCGGATGGCGAACAAGGCCGCCGGCACCTGGGGCGACGGGTGGTGCAGCGTGAGCCGTAGGGCTTGGTACGTGCCGTTCGTCGGGACGACGACGTGCGATTGGCGGTTGGCGTCGCGCTCGATGAGCAACGTCTCGTGGCCGTTGGCGTCGATGCCGACGAGGCGGAAGTTCTGCACGCAGGTCGGGGCGACACGCTCGGGGTGGCCGAGCAGGACGGATTCGAGGGCGTGGTCGAAATCGGTGTCGAAGTGCAAATCGATTCGGCCGATCGTCTGCGGTTTAGGCCAGCGGCAAATGAGCGTCGGCGTGGCGTCGGCGGGCGAGGCGAGCCAGGCGTTGGTGCCGTCGCCCGGGCGGAACAGGCCATTGGTGAGGTTGGCGGTGCCGAAGTGGTTCAGCGGGGGATCGAATGCGATGGCGGGCCCTCGGTGCGGCCGGCGGAGCGGCGGGAACAGCGGCACGTCGGCGAGGCCAGGGTGCTTCGCCTCAGCCTCGGCGGCGGGCTCGAAGCGGTCGCCAATCGGGACGAAGCCTGTGAGCCTGTGAGCCGTGGTGCGGACCCGCAAAGCCTCGGTGCCGGTCAGCACGAGCACCACGGAAGCCGGTTTGGCGAGTGTGACGCCGAAGTCGATTCTGCCGTTCTTCGGGGAAATCGTGCCACTCGCCAGCACGCGACGCGCATCGTGCAGGCCGGACCGCTCGCTGGTCCGCAGCTCAGCGGTTGCCTCGCCGTCGCCTTGAAGTTGCAGCGTCATCGTCGGCACCCGCCCTGCTGGCAGGTGCAGAAGCAAACCGAACGGCCTCGACAAATCCCGCCGATCCTCCGCCTCGCTCGGCGGTAGCGCGTCGAGCGTCAGCGTGCTGCTGGCGTCGAGCGTGGCCTGTTGAACCAGATCGTCATCATCCCGCAACGGCACATGCGGGATGTGCTGGGCGTCGCGGAGCAACGACGTTTGTAGCTCATTCGTCGGCACGTCCTGTGGCTCCACATCGTGCCGCAGACAAAGCGCCGCCGCGTGGGCCACGGCTTGGCCGGCGTGGGCGCTGGTGCCCATGACGCGGGTCGAGCCGAAGGCGACGTGCGACGCCGAGATCAATCGGCCGGCAAGGAACAGGTTGGCGACGTTGCGGCTGTACAGGCAGCGGTAGGGAATCTGGTAGACGCCGCGGACATGAAACTGGCTGCAGCCGGGCTTGTCGCTGTAGACGCCGTCGGCCGGGTGGAGGTCGATGGCCCAGCCGCCGAAGGCCACCGCGTCGTCAAACCGCCGGGTGGTGGCGAGGTCGTTCTGGGTGAGCATGTACTCGCCCTCGAACCGCCGGCTCTCGCGTTTGCCGGGGATCGTGCCGACCCACTCCAGCGTGTGGTTGGCAGCTTCGGGGAACTCGCCGCTGTTTTTCACGTGGTCCCACAAGCCGTAGACGACCCGCCACAGCTCCCACTTGATCTCCTCGGTCTGGTGCACCGTGTCGAGCCGGCCGCCGTACTCGATCCACCACAGCCGGCAGCCTTGGACGTTGAGGTTGTACCGCTTCCACCGCTCGAGCGTGGCGACGTCCTTCTTCGCATAGCTCGGTGCGACGAAGTCGATCGGCCGGCCGACGTCCTTCGAGTAGAAGTAGATCGAGTGGCCCAGCAGGTGGCCGTACTCCTCGCTCGGCGCGAGCGACTCGCCAAACTCCTCGGTCGGCTCGGCCCCGATGCGGAAGGCCGCCCCGGCGAGGAAGCCCAGCACGCCGTCGCCGCTGGCGTCGACGAACAGCGGCGATTGCACGCAGTACATCGTGCCGTTCTGGCTGCAGAACGCGCGGACGCCGGCGATGCGGTCGGGGTCGGCCTTGTCCTTTGTCGCCTCGAAGACGCTCGTGTTGAGCAGCAGCCGGATGTTGGGTTCTTCGGCGACCTTCTCCAGCAGGATCGTGTCGACGATCAGCGGGTTGCCTTCGCGGTTGCGCCACAGGTTTTCGGTCAGAATCTCATCCACTACGCCGCCCTCGCGGGCGAAGCGGTTGTTGTTGTTCATGTGGCTCGTCGCTCCTAGCACCCACAGCCGCACTTCGCTGGAGCAGTTGCCGCCCAGCACCGGGCGGTCCTGGATCAGCGTGACCTTCAGCCCCTGCCGGGCGGCGGCGATGGCGGTGCAAGTGCCTGCCAGGCCGCCGCCGACGATGGTGAGGTCGCCGGCGATGCGCTCCTCGCGGAGCTCGCGGCCCGGGGCGGCGTCGAAGATTTGCAGCGGCATGAATTAGTTGGTGAAGTCGCGGGTCTCGCGGTCGGGAACGTACTTCCAAATGCCATAGCAGCTCGTGGGCGTCCAGACGTGGCCGGTGCTCGGGTCGATCTCGACGTACATCGCCTCGCGGCCGCCGTCGAGCACGGTGCCGTCGAGCGGCTGGTTGGCGTTGAGCACCTGCCACGTTTGGCCGCCATCGGTGGAGCGGGCGAGGCTGACGCTGGCCGACTCGACGTTGAGGTGCTGGGTGATGTAAAGCGTGTCGGGGTCGGACGGATCAACGGCGACGCCGGTGACGCGGCGACGGTCGGACGCGGTCTTGGGCGTCTCGATCATCTCGCCCCGGGCCGGTTGCGTGCCCTTGATTTCGGTGAGGTCGGCGCGGTAGAGCGCCTTCACATCGGTCAAGTAAATGACGTCGCCATCGGGCGTCGGGCTCAGCGCGGAGATCGGGCCATCATGGGCGGCGATGACCTGCCACGTCTGGCCATCATCGTCGCTGCGGACGATGTCGGCGTAGTTCTTGAACTGGGCGACGCCGTAGAGGCGGCCGCTGGCGTCGCTGGCGTAGACGCCGGTGATGTCTTCCATGCGTTGCCACGTCTCGCCGGCGTCGTTGGTGCGGAAGCCGGCGATGAAGGCGACGTCCGGATCGTTCGGGCTGACGTAGCCGCGGCTGCTGCCGAAGCTGTCCTGGTCGCGATCCTTCGCCCACGTCACGCCCTCGACGTCGGCCCACGTCTCGCCGCCGTCGCGGCTCATGCGCAGCTGCCGGTCGCCCGTCCAGCTCGGGGCGAGGCCGACCACCAGCACGTCCGGGTTGATCGCCAAACCGCCGTAGGTGAAGCCGCCCCAGCTTTTGTCGCTGACGTTGGTGTAGGTCCAGGTGTGGCCGCCGTCGTGGGTGACGGCCCCGTTGTAGTCCTGGCTGCCGAGGAAGATCAGCTCGGGGTGATGGGCGTTGAACGCCATGCCGCCGCCGACGAGGACGGCGTTTTGCCCCTCGCTGGCCCAGTCGTAATTGAGGCCGGCGTCGGTGCTGGCGGTGATCCAGTCGCCGCCGTAGCTCCAAACGCGGTCGGCGTCGGTCGGGTGCCAGGCGAAGGTGTACTGCCGAGCGTTTTGCGGGAGAAACGCCAGCTCACTGCTCGTCGACGCGACTTGCCACGTCTGGCCGCCGTCGTGGGAGACGTGCTTGTGCCATTGCCAATCATCGGCCAGCGACCGCATCGCCAGCTGCCCCGGCTCGGCCGGGCTGGCGACGAGGCCTTGAAACCGGACGTTCTGCCGCGGACTAGCCGTGGTGCCGTCGGGCATTGTCAGCGGCTCCTGCAAACCCTCGGCCGCCAGCTCCTGCCACGTCTCGCCGGCGTCGTCGGACTGGTAGATTTTCGTCGCCGTCGTCGCCCACACCTGATCCGGCTCGTGCACGCTCACCTCGACGGCCGTCACATGCTCGTCGCCGATCTGGCGGAACGACTCGCCGCCGTTGTCGCTGAGATAGAAGCCGCTCTCGTTGCCGACGTACAAGCGGCCGCTGGTCGGGTGGACGGCGATGTGGCTCGCCCCGGCAACGTCGCTCGCCTCACCGAGCCGCTCCCACGTCCGGCCGCCGTCGTCGCTGCGATAGAGGCCCGGCTTCTGCTCGGGCATCTCGCCGTACTGCACCAGCTCCTCGTTGGTTCGAGACCAGTAGACGCGCCGGGTGAGGTTGGCGTCTTCGTCGAACGTCGCCGGGTCGAAGACGACCGACCGCCGGCGGTCGCGCATGCCGCCCATGTTGATCGGGTGGACCATTTTCCACGACGCCGCCCCGTTCTCGGAGAGGTAGACGCCGTGGATGTCGCGGGCCATCGAGTTCGAGGCGATGGCGATCACGCGGTCGGGGTTGTGCGGGTCGATCTCCAGATCCCGCGCCCCCCGCGGCGTGAAGCCGACGTTCGCCGGCTCCCATGTCTGCCCCTGATCCACGCTCCGGTACAACCCGCCGACGTCGGTCGCGAAGACCATCAGGCGGCCGTCGGTGGCGTCGATGGCCAGATCGCCCGGCCACTGTGCACCCTCGCCGCCGATTTGCACGCCCGCCTCCCGATGCTCGGCCGACACCCACGGCACCGGCTGCCAAGCCCCCGGCCGCGGCTCGGCGAGAACGGACGCGGACAACATCGACACGGCAGCGGCACCAAGAAGCAGGCGAGACATGAATCCTCCGGAGACAAAGCGAAAGGGGCGGCCACGCTCCACACGGGCCGCCCCCCAATCTTACCCGATTGGGCTCACATCCGCCAGATGGTTCAATCCCGCCGCCGCCGCGATGCCAACAGGCCCAACCCGCCGATCGCCGCGAGGGCCGCCGAGGGCTCGGGGACGACGGTGACGGAGAAGTTGTCGCCCGCGCCGATGATGGCGTTGGCCGTGCTGCTGGTCGTGGTCCGACCGCGGTACCCGAAAACCTGCCCCGACAGCGGCGTCGGGTCCAACGCCGTTGCGGTCGAGATGAGCGTGCTGCCGTCAAGCAAGTCGACGTTGATCTGCAGGTCGCTGCCGATCGGGGTGAAGGTCGCTTCCAGGGTGTAGGTCGTGCCGAAGCTGAAGGATTGGTTCGGCAGCGTCGTGGTGGTCGCGAGGAACGTGCCGGTCCCGCTGTCGAAGATGCGCAGGCCGCCCGAGCCGTCGAAGTCGGTGAGGTAGAACGGCGTCGTGGCGGCGGGGCCGCCGAACGAGAGGAAGCCCACGTTCCCGTCAAGCTCCGACATGGTAAAGTCCGAGCTGATGACGATCGGGTTCGACCCGACGTTCGTCAGTTCGACGCCGCTGAACCGTGTCGACCCGCTTCCGCTGATGTCGACCTGATACTCCTGGTTCGTGGCGGTCCATCCTGACGAGGCACTGAAGCCGTCGGCGACGTTGTCGTTGAAGTCCTCGCTGAACGGCAGCGTCGCGGCGCCGGCGGTGGTGGCGAGGGTCGTCACGGCGGCCGCGGCGCAAGCGGCGGTGAGTTTGGGGTGCTGGGTCATTTTTCCTCCGGCTCTGCCCGGTGGGCCGGGCAATAGGGGCGGCCGCGTCCACGATCGATGCGGTCCGATCGGACCCTACCTCATGATCCGTTGACGTGACAAACCATTTGCCGCACCTGGGTTCATGTTTTGCGTAAGATTCCCCGATGCCTGTCAACCGCCGGCGTGTGGGCGTCTACATCCACCCGTGGCACTCGTTCCTCCGCGACGTGCTGCTGGGCCTGCGGGAGGCGGCGGCGGCGCAGTCGTGGGACCTTTACGCACCCTGGCCGGGCACGAGCGTCTGGCCCGACCCGGCCGAGTTCCGGCTCGACGGCGTCATCGCGGCCATCGGGCGGGCGGAGGACGTGCACCCCGACCGCCTCGCCGGGGTGCCGAGCGTGTTGCTGGGGTCGCGCCGAGACGCGGCCCATCGCCGCGACGTGACGTGGGACAACGCCGCCGTCGGGCGGCTGGCGGCGGAGCATTTGCTCGACCAGGGCCACCGGCAATTGGCGGTGTGGCATGAGGCGGAGGCGCTGTACCACCGGGAGCGGGCCGCCGGGTTCGCCGCGGCGGCGGAGGCGGCTGGGGCCTCGTGCCGGATCATCCACGACGACCACGTCGACCGCTTGGGCAAGCTCCGGAACCTGCCCACGCCGTGCGGCTTGTTCTGTCCCACCGACCGTTTGGCCTACGACGTGCTGCGGCTCATCGACACCCTCGGCTGGCCCGTCCCCGAGCGGCTGGCGCTGGTGGCCGTGGGCAATGAAGAGGACTTCTGCGAGTTCACCGCCCCGCCGCTGTCGAGCGTGGCACTGCCCGGCGTCCGGGCCGGCAAGCTGGTGGTGCAGCGGCTCATCGAGCGGTTCGAGCAGCCGGAGCGGCATGAGTGGCCCACGATCACGGTGCGGCCGCAGTTCGTCGCGGTTCGCCGGAGTTCGGATTTGCTGGCGATGGGCGACAAGCACGTGGTGCTTGCGCTGCAGCAAATACGCCGCCACGCGATTGACGGGCTGACCGCGGCGGCCGTGCACGAGCAGTCGGCGATCTCCCGGCGGTCGCTGGAAAACCGCGTCCGCGAGGCCATCGGCCGCACGATCGGGCAGGAGATCACCCGCGTCCGCTTTGCCCAAGCCCGCGATCTGCTCGCCCGCACCAACCTCCCGATCGCCACGATCGCCGCCCGCTGCGGCTTCAGCTCGCCCCAACGGTTCACCACCGCCTTCACCCCCACCCACGGCCAGAGCCCCGCCAGCTACCGCATTGGCGAAACACCCGCCGACCGCTGACCAACCACGTCCACCTTGACCCACCCGGCACGAGTTGCAGACGTCGCCGAGACCCCCACCGCCGTGGTGACGGCGGGGCTACGCCCGAACCGAGCGACATCGGACGTCAGCGAACGCCCCATCACCTCGGCGGGGCGAGATTCTGCACCGCTAATGACGGCACCGGTTCAGCCAGTTCGCGCACGTTGCCCCCACCGCCTCGTAGAGGCGG
>CAYLSV010000043.1:0-29687 GCA_964386435.1 uncultured Tepidisphaerales bacterium | reverse complement strand
ACAAGCATCGCACAAACCCGCCCATCGCGCTATACCTGTTCCGAACATGCTCTAACTCCTCCTCCCCTACGCTTTCCCGGAGCCCAACGATGTACGACATCCGCCAATTTCGCCCGGTGCTGTACGGGCTGTTGTTGCTCGGTATGACCGGGTTCGCCGTGGCGGCGGGCGGGGTGGGTTGGTGGCTGCTGGGGGCGGGCGGCGTCGTGGTGCACGCGGTGCTGGTCAAGCGAGGCGCGTTCCGGCCGATCCCACGGTGGGCGGCGAACTTGCTCACCCTGGCGGTGGCGTTGCCGTTCGGGTTGCAGTTGTTGCGCGAGCCGTACCCGGTGCTGATCGTGGCAAAATTCCTGGTCGTGCTGCAACTGGTCAAACTGTTCGAGCGGCGGGCGGCGCGGGACGAGGCGCAGCTGCTGGTGCTGTCGCTGCTGCTCATGGTCGCCAGCGCCATCAGCACCGATTCGCTGGTGTTCGGGCTGATGTTCATCGCGTACCTGTTCCTGGCGCTGTACTGCTGTTTGCTGTTTCACCTGAAGGTCGAAACGGACGTGGCCAAGCGGGCGATGGGCTTGAAGGACCACCGCGACGAAGGCTTCCACCCGTTGACGCTGCGGCAGGATCAACGGCACTTCCCTCGCTCCATGCGGCGGCTGACGGCGTTCGTCTCGGTCGTCGCGGTGCTCACGGGCGTCGTGGTGTTTCTGGCGTTCCCGCGGGGCGCGGGGGCTGGGTTCCTCGGGCCGATGCAGCCGTTCCGGCCCGAGCAGGCGCTGACGGGCCTCTCCGAGGAGGTGAGCTTCCAGGACGTGGCCCGCATCCAGCAGAATGACACGAAAGCCGGGTACATGTCGCTGTTCGACCCGGACGACGAGCGGGTGACCGACGGCCGCACGGTCTATTTGCGGGGTAACGTGCTGGACACCTACGACGCCGACCCCGACAGCCCCGGCGCGTGGCAGTGGCGGCGGACGGTTGATGCGGGCGGGCAAAACCAGCGGCCGCCGCGGATCATCCCGGCCGGCGTAAAACAGAACTTCTGGCCGCGCGATCTGCGCTACTGGCGGCAGGACATCACCCTCGAACCGACCGGCACCCGCACCCTCCTGGGCATGCGCGGCATCGGCATGATCCGCCCCACCGCCCAGATCGCGGTCCGCCATACCGGCGGCGACGGCGTGCTGAAACTCACCGACCCGCTCCGCCAGCGGTTGAGCTACGAGGTGTGGAGCGTCGACGCGCTGCCCTCGGGCATCGGCACGCCCCGGCCGATCGACTTCGCCGACCGCGTGGGCCGTCGCATCCGCGAGCTGACTCTCCGGCCCGAGGTCAGCGGCGAAGTGCCGGCGCCCGACGGCTCCCGCACCAGCCTCGCCGCCGCCCGCCGCGCCGCCGGGCCGGTGGCCGTCACCCGCTTCGACTCGGCCATCGCCGCCAACATCGAGCGTTACCTGCAAACCGAGTTCACCTACACCCTGGACCTCACCCGCGAGGCCGAGCTGCTCGGCGGCACCGACCCGATCGAGCAGTTTCTGTTCGAGTGGCAAAAAGGGCACTGCGAGTACTTCGCCGGCGCGATGGCGCTGATGTGCCAATCGGTCGGCCTCGACGCCCGAGTCGTGGTGGGGTTCAAGACCGACGAGTTCAACCCGACCACCGGCAGCTACATCCTCCGCCAGAGCCAGGCCCACGCGTGGGTCGAGGTCCGCACCGAAAAGGGCTGGCGGCGCTACGACCCGACCAGCGGCCGCGAAGCCCCCGAGCCCGTCGCCGCCTCGGCGTGGGAGCAGTTCAAGAATCTGATCGACTTCTTCGAGTACCAGTGGGCCGAGAACGTCGTCGCTTACGACGGCACCACGCGGGACAACCTGTATCAGCAGGTCGAGTACCAGCTGCAGAACACGGCGATCAACACCACCGCCAACATCGGCGACGCCAATCGCTGGCTCAGCGACCGCCGGCTGACCACGGCCGAGAGCGTGCTGACGGTGGTCATCACCGTGATGATCGTGGCGGTCATCGGCTTCGTCGGCTACTTCGCTTTCGAGCGGTGGCGGCTGCGTCGCCGGGCCCGCCGCATCGGGCTGGCCGATCTGCCTCCCGGCCGCCGCCGCCGCCTCGCCCGGCAGCTCGCCTTCTACGACGAGTTGATCCAGCTGCTCGAAAGCCACGGCCTCAAGCGCCGCCGTCACCAGACGCCCCGCGAGTTCGCCGAGTCGCTGACCACACTGCCCACCGCCGCCTACGACACGGTCCGCCGCCTGACGGCCATCCACTACGACGTCCGCTACGGCGACGGCCACCTCACGCCGCGCCGCCAACGCAAATTGCGGGTGACGCTGGAAGAACTCCAACGCCAACTCGCCCCGACCACGTGAATCATTCATCCGGGCCAACCCGCTGAGCGACTTGTCGGCGAGGAGGTGGTTCGGCCGCTGCGGGATCGGGCGGTTGTCGGTAGGGTGGGCCGATGAGTTCCCCTGCCAACCCGCCGCCGGCCGATGGCGATGTGCATTTCACCCGGCGGGCTTTAATCGCGGCGGCGTTGTTGATCGGGCTGTTCGCGCTCGTGTACCTGTTCTGGCAGGTGCGGGTGTGGCTGGCGGTGGCGTTTCTCACGCTCATCGTCGGGGCGACGTTGCGGACGGCGGCGCGGTGGGTCACGGACAACTCGAAGCTGCCGGCCAAGGCGGGCGTGCTGGGGCTGGCGGGGCTGCTCGTGCTGCTGGTGGCCGCGGCAGGCTACCTGGCGTACGACGGCTTGACGAAGCAGTTGCCGGACAACCTGCAGGCGGCGGTGGACGGGTTGCGTGAGCGGATCGACGGATCGATGGTGGACGTGGCCCTGCCGGAGGAGAGCTTACCCGAAGAACTCCCAGAAGCCCTCGGCGGCCCGGCGACGCAGGAGGCACCGCCGCCGCCGCAGCAGGCGGCGCAGGCGTCCACGCCCGAAGAACGCGGCGAGGGGCAACTGCCGGTCGGGTTCGACATCCGCAGCACGTTGAGCCGCGCCCTCGGCGTGCTGTCGAGCGTGGTCACGCTGGTCGGCGGCGCGGCCCTTGTCGCCGTGACGGGTGTCTACCTGGCCCTCGAACCGCGACTCTACATCAACGGCGGCGTTAGGCTCGCCCCGCCCCGCCACCGGCCGCGGCTGCGGGAGACGCTCGTGGAGGTCGGCCACACGCTGGCCGCGTGGACAATGGGCCAGCTCTTGAACATGACGATTCTGGGCACGCTCACCGGCATCGGGTTGTGGCTGCTGGGCGTGCCGCTGCCGCTGACGCTGGGCATCCTCACCGGCCTGCTGTGCTTCATTCCCAATTTCGGGCCGGTCCTGAGCGTCATCCCGCCGATCCTGCTCGCCTTGGGCACCGGCGACGGCGGCCCGGCACTGGCGGGCTGGGTGATCCTGCTGTACCTGGGCATCCAAACGCTTGAAAGCTATCTCCTCACGCCCATGATTCAGAAGCAGGCCGTCGACATGCCCCCGGCTTTGCTGATCATCGCGCAGGTCATCGGCGGCGCGCTCATCGGCGCGCTGGGCGTGTTGCTCGCCGCCCCCTTCGTCGCCGCGGCAATGGTGGTGGTCAAGCGTTTGTACATCGAAAACGTCCTAGGCGACGAGGAACCGGCCGCGGAATAGGCGAATGCCCATGCGGAACATTCTGCCAATGGAAGGCCCCGCCGACGCGCCTATCCTGCCCGTTCTGCCGCCAAAATTGCCATGACCGCGCCCGTTGCCCATCCCGCCCCGTCCAAAGGTGCCTTGCCGCCGGAGGTGGTCATGAGCGAGCGGGGGTCGGCCGTGCTGCGGGAGCACCTCGCCGAGCACCACGTGGATGCCGCCGCGTGGAACATCTCGCTGCCGGGCGATCTGGGCCTCTACGACATCGACGTCCACTTGCCCGCCCTGCTGCCGGATCATGCCGACTGCTGGGAAACTTTGCCCGGCCTCGCCGGCGGTCGGCCGCCGTTCGACGTGGTCCGCCGCAAGGACGAAAAGGACGCCGAATTCCTGCCCAGTGGGTTGGTCATGCTGCCCGAGTTCGGCATGGCGCTGGCCCGCTGGATCACCTACGACCCGGCCGACTACGGCAGCTACTGGTTCTGGCTGATCGCCACCCGCGACCCAACCGGCTACGACGCGCTGCGCAAGCGGCTCAAGGAACTCCGCCGCACCGACCAGCGGGCGCAGTGGCAGGTCATGCGCGGCGCGGCCCGCGACGGCCGGGCGTTCGACCGCGGCGAGCCCGAACAGCTCGCCAGCCGACTCGTCGTCGACGACAAGCTGCTCGAGTCGATCCGCCGCGAGGCCAGCGTGCTGACCGACGAGAAGACCCGCAACCTCTACCACAAGCTCGGCGTCGCCCCCAAGCGCGGCATCCTGCTCTGGGGCCCGCCCGGCAACGGCAAGACCTCGCTCATCCGACTCCTCGCCGCCGAGATGCCCGACGTCACCGCCCAAACGCTGCGGCCGCAGGAGGGCTTCGACAACGACGACCTCGACCACGTCTTTCGCCGCTGGCGGGAGAGCGCCCCGGCAATGCTGGTCATCGAGGACCTCGACTGGCTGCTCAAGCGCATCGACGTCGCCCGGCTCCTGAACCTGATCGACGGCCTCGAACTCCCCGCCGAGGGCGAGCCGCTGCTGTTGGTCGCCACGACCAACCACCCCGAAGAGCTCGACCCGGCGATCAACAGCCGGCCGGGGCGGTTCGACGCGGTGATCGAGGTGCCCAACCCCGAGGTCGAGCTCCGCCGCCGCCTGTGGGACAAGCTGCTGCCCGAGTTGAGCGAGGAGCGCCGGGCCAAGCTCGCCGCCGACAGCGACGGTCTGAGCTACGCCCACCTCCAGGAAATCGTCCGCCTCAGCGGCGTCCTGGCGCTGCGCAACCACCGTGACGAACGCACCGAAGACGATTTGCAGGAAGCCCTCGAGAACGTCAAGGCCGGCATGGAAACCAGCACCCGCGGCTTCCCCCGCCCCTTCGAAACCCCCTTCGGCCTGCACCCGAACGGGCGATAGCGGGCTTCGTTCAGTTGGTTTGCTCAAAGATCTGAGCGAGCGGATCTGTAGCTGCGGATCACTGATCCGCAGCTACACGGGTGCTGTCACAGGCTTTGAAAGGTAGACGTCGAGGGCGGCCCGCTTTTCGCGACGGCGTTGCTGCGGTAGCACTCCGGCGTGCCCGCCGAGCCGACGCTGATTCGTGACCTGCTCGCCCACCACTTCGGCGACGATCGGCCCGAGCACGCCGTCCGCCGCCGCGGCTACCCGCTGCACAGCCGGGCCGATCTGCAGCAGGCGCTAGACGAACTGCTGCCAGCCGGTGACGCCTTCACCGGGATCTACGCCCGGTACGACGAGATGAACTTCGCCCGGCTCATCTCGCCGGACGAGGACTACCCGTGCGTCGCCGCGGCGCCCGAGCGGGAGGAGGTCGACACCGGCGAAGCCGAGCCCGCCACCTGCCTCGCCCTCGGCCTGTGGTTCTGCGACGACGACCACGGCAAGTACGCCGTCCTGCTCTCGCCGCGCAAGCACTACAGCGAGTCCAACGGCCAGCACCTCGACGTCGCCGCCCTGCCCGACAGCGGCGCAGCAACGACACTGTTCGCCCGCATCGAGCAGGCCATCCGTGATGCCAAGTGCTACCGCGGGAAGATCCTCTCGTTCGAGAAGAGCGACGGCTACTCCGGCCGCACCGGCTCGCTGAAGGTCCACCGCCTCGACGCGGTCGCCGAGGACCAACTCATCCTGCCCGCCGCCACCGCCGAGGCGCTTCGCAGCAACGTCTTCGACTTCATCCGCCAGCGGCCGCGCCTCGCCGAGCTGGGCCTCTCGACCCGCAAGGGGCTGCTGTTCCACGGCCCGCCCGGCACCGGCAAGACGCACACCATCCGCCACCTCGCCACCCGCCTGCCCGACCACACCGTGCTGCTGGTGACGGCCGAGCAAATCGGCTTGCTCAGCGAGTACGCCGCCCTCGCCCGGTTGCTGCAGCCGGCGCTGGTGGTTGTCGAGGACGTCGACCTCGTCGCCCGCGACCGCACGCAGATGCGCGACGGCTGCGACGAGGTGATGCTCAACAAACTGCTCAACGAGATGGACGGCCTGCGTGAGTCGGCCGACGTGATCTTTGTGCTGACGACCAACCGCCTCTCGGCGCTGGAGCCGGCGCTGGCCCAGCGGCCGGGGCGGGTGGATCAGGCGATCGAGTTCCCGCTGCCCGACGCCGACGCCCGCCGGCGGCTCATCGCCCTCCACGCCGGCCGCGCCCCGATCACGAACGATGCACTTGACGACGCCCTCCGGCGCACCGACGGCCGCAGCCCCGCGTTCATCAAAGAGCTGCTCCGACGTGCCGCCGGGTTGATGCTCGACCGTGCCGGCGAGTCGATCACGCAGGACGACATTCGTCAAGCCGTCGCGGGGCTGATTCTGCCTGGCGACACGGCCCCCACTTGAGCCGCCGGGGGGTGTGGCCTACGCTGTCCGCCCAACCTTGGCCCGGGTGGCGGAATTGGCAGACGCGCTACTTTGAGGTGGTAGTGATCGTAAAAGATCGTGCTGGTTCGAATCCAGTCCCGGGCATCCATCAAGAGCGGGTCGTCCATCGGCGGCCCGCTTTTGCGTTGCGCTCACGCCGGCTTGCGGGCGAGCAGGACGACGCGGTACACACCAAGTTGCGGGAAGATCGGCTGGTTGCTCCAGAGCTTTTCAAGCAGGTTCAGGCCAGGGATCATGCTCGGCGTCTTGGGGTTGGCGAGTACCTCGAAGCCGGCTTGTTCCAAGGCTTCCTTAAGGACCGGCGCGGTGCGGAGGCCGGTGTGCGCAGGGTGCTGCTTGAACGGGCCGATCTGGGGGCCGTGCTCTTTGCCGACCTCGATCCAGTGGAGCGGGTTGGGGGTGTAGATGAAGTAGGTGCCGCCCGGCTTGAGCAGGCGGTGGGCTTCGCGGAAGATGCCCATCATGACGTCGTAGCCGCAGTGCTCGGTGACGTCGGCGCTAATGGCCTTGTCGAAGCTGCTGGGTTGTTGGCTGGGCACGTCGCTGGCATCGCCGACCTCGAACGTGACGTTCGGCAAATCCTTGTTGACCTCCTGGGCGACGCGGACGGCGACGGGTGAAAGGTCGACGCCATGCACGATCGCCCCGGCGCGGCCGCAGTGCTCGGCGACCATGCCGGCGCCGCAGCCGAGGTCGACGATCTTGTCGCCCGCCGCCGGCTTCACCAGTTCGTCGATCCACCGCATGCGAAGCTTGAAGCTGCGGTAATGCTTGTTGCGGACAATCCAGCGGAAATACTCCTCATCGTACTCGTCGGTGGCGTAGTCGGGGTCGGTGGTTTGGGCCAAATCTTCGTCGGCGATGCGGGCGTCGGTCGGCATGTCAAGGCAGCGTATGCCGGCGGGGCTGCGTAGGATGATGCAGATGAACCCCACCGCCACCCGCCGCCTGCGGGTTTCGCACGCGACCCGCTACACCTACGACCGGCCGATGAGCCGCAGCGCCCACCTGGCCCGGCTGCAGCCGACGCACGACCGGCTGCAGCATTTGGAGAACTTCGAGCTGAACGTCGAGGTCGACGACGTGCCGCTGGGCGAGCCGGTGGCGGAGTTCCCCGATGTGTTCGGCAACGTCTGCCACCGGTTCGAGGTGACAATGCCCTACACCGGCCTGTCGGTGAAGGCGGTGAGCGAGGTCGATTTGCACCCGGTCGACGCCATGGCGTTCGCCAAGGAGGCCAAGACTCGGCCGCAGATCCCGCTGAACTGGATGCCGCGGGATCGGCTGGTGCTCTCGCCGTTTTTGACGAGTGTGGAGCTGCCCGACGCGCAGCTCAGCGAGCTGTTCGCCTACGCCACGAGCTTCGTGAAGCGGAACGACGGCGACCTCTTCGAGACGATGTTCAACATCAATCTCGAGCTGTACAAGCAGTACGAGTACGTCCCCGGCAGCACGACCAACGCCACGACGCCCTACGACGTGATGCAAAGTCGCCGCGGCGTGTGCCAGGACTTCGCCCAACTCTTCATCTGCCTCGCCCGGCTTTTGGGCGTGCCGGCGCGGTACGTGTGCGGCTACGTCTTCACCGGCAACACCGGCATGGAGCGTGCCCAATCGGATGCCAGCCACGCGTGGGTCGAGCTGTACCTGCCCGACGTCGGCTGGTCCGGCTTCGACCCGACCAACGGCGTGCTGCCGGCTTTGGACCACGTCCGCGTCGCCGTCGGCCGCTTCTTCCGCGACGCCACGCCCACCAGCGGCACCCTCTACGGCAACGCCGAGGAGACGCTGGGCATCGACGTCGAGGTCAAGGACGTGACCGCGGGCGATGCGGTGACGAACTGACGGCAGCCGCTCACGCCGGCACGGCTTCCAGGGCCAGCTCGGCAAGGGCGTCGCAGGCGAACTTCACGTCCTGGGCCGTCAGGAACGGGCCGAAGCTGAGGCGGGTGGTGCCGCCCTGCTCGACGGTGTTTTGGCTGGCATGAACGTAAGGGGCGCAGTGGATGCCGCTGCGGGTGAGGATGCCGTACTCGCTTTCGAGGACGGCGGAAAGTTCCTGCGGGGCGTAGCCATCGACGGCGACGCTGAAGACGCCGATGCGGTCGGCGATGCCCTGCGGGCCGTGGTAGGTGAAGCCGTCGAGGCCTTGGGTCGCGCCGATGAAGGTGCGGACCAGGGCGGCCTCGTGCTCGGCGACGACCTCGACGGTGCGGTCCAGCAGCCAGTCGAGCCCGGCGGCGAGGCCGGCGATGCCGATGGCGTTGTGGCTGCCCGGCTCGTACTTGTCGGGCAGCTCATCGGGCTGGGTCGGTTGCTCGCTGCGGCTGCCGGTCCCGCCCTCGCGGAGCGGGCGGAGCATGCGCTCCAACCCCGGCCGGAGGTAGAGGAAGCCGGTGCCCAGCGGCCCCATCAGCGCCTTGTGGCCCGGCGCGGCGAGCAAGTCAATGCAGTCGCCTACCACGTCGATCGGCACGTGCCCGGCCGACTGCGCCGCGTCCACCACGAACGGCACAGCCATCTCCCGGCACACCTCGCCGATCTCCCGCACCGGCTGCACCGCGCCGGTGACGTTGCTCACGTGCGTCAAACAGACGAGCTTCGTGTCCGGCCGGATGGCCTTCTTGATGTCGTCGGGATCGACCAGACCGGCGTCGTCGATCGGGACGTGGGTGCGGGTGATGACGTTGTCCATCGCCAGCGCCTCGACGGGGCGGAGGATGGAGTTGTGGTCGCCGTGGGTGCAGACGACGTGTTGCGGCCGGGTGGGTCGGGGGTCGAGCATGCCCTTGATCGCCAGGTTCAGGGCGTCGGAGCAGTTGAGGGTGAAAATCACGTGTTCGTCGGCCTCGCCGCGGATGAGCGTGCGGATCTGCCGCCGGCACTTGGCGAGCAAATCGCCGGTCTGCAGCGCCTCCCGGTACGCCCCCCGCCCGGCCGAGGCCCCGAGGTTCGTCGCGTAGTCCGCCATCGCCGCCGCGACCCCCGGTGGCTTGGGGAAGCTCGTGGCGGCATTATCCATGTAAAGGCGGCGGGGCGCAGGCACAACCGATGTTAGCAGTGGTCAGTTGTCCGTAGCCCGTTGCTCACGCCGGCGGACGCACGAAGAAGTGCAGCAACTGACAACTGACAACGGACAACGGACTCATTTCACCAGAAATACCACTGGTCATACCCGAACCCGTACCACGCGATCAGGACGTAAGCCCACAACAGCCCGTTGGTGACGGCGTGGGCGATGATGACGCTGCCGAGGCTCTTGGTCTTCCACAGCAAGAGCGACATCAGCAGCCCGTAGCCGATGGCGACGAGCCATTGCGGGTGGACGAGGGCGAAGGCGCATGCGGTGCCGAAGAACGCCAGCGGATCGTACTGGCCGACGCCGAAGCGGTGCATGTTGTTCGGGCTGGCGAGCGTGCGCCACAGGAAGTTCCGCCAGAAGATTTCCTCCATGAACGCCACCACGATCACGCTGATACCCATGCGGACGACGATCATCGTCACCAGCAGGAACGTCGTGGCGAACTGATCCGGCATGAACGACTCGGGATCGCCGGGGCCGTAGCGGTAGTACGTCCACGAGAGCCATGGCACCGCCCGCAGCAGCTTGTCCATGCCGATCCACTGCACCAGCCCGACGACGCCGACGACGATGCCCAGCAGCCACCCATCCCACGTCCGCTCCGCCGCCGTCAGCCGCGGCCAGGTCCAAATTAGCAGCCCGCCGACGATGAGCAACTGCCCCAGCCGCATCGGCCACTCGAACCCGTCGAACGGCACCGACAGCAGAAGCAAAAACACCGCCATCGGCAGGATGTAGTACCAATCGGCCGGCGCCTTGGCGTCCATCCACGCCTGCACCTTGTCCCGCGGCGGCGTCGGATAATACGGCTCCTTCGGCTTGGCAACGGGCGCGGTCACACCCCCATCATCGGCACGACACCGGGCGAGGCAAACCGACCGTCGAGAGATCAAGACGCCGCGTAAACCTGCGGTCCCTCGACATAGGCACCGTCGCGCCGAAAGCAGTCGGCCGCCGTCCGAGCGTGATCCAGCGCATCAAATTCGAATGTCAGGCAAATGCTCGAAGCGGACCCCCTCGGCTCCTCCCGATCATCAAGCCGCCCGTTGTGGGACCGAGCCGCCGCGACAAGCCGCTCCTCATGGTCGGCCCGCGCCGGAGCTTTGTAGAAGACTTCGATTGCGTACGGCACGAGGTCATCATCATATGCGGATCTTGATTGGAGCACGCGTCCTGTAGCTGCGGATCAGGGATCCGCAGCTACGAACACGCGACCTCCTGCAGTTACCGAAGCACTGTGCGTCCGCTACCTTCCCGTCGACAGACCGACCACACCTCAGCCGCGTGGGCAGCGGGTAGCGGCTGCGGTTGGCGGTGCGTCAACATCGGGCGTAGCCCCGCCGTTACCACGGCGGTGGGGGTTTCGGCGACGCCCGAGTTCAGGAACGGTCGAGTAGCGGTAGTCCACCCTTAACCCGCAGTCGCCAGGGCCCGGAAGCGGCGGCGGGCTTCGGCGGCGAGGTAGAAGCTGCCGGTGATGACGATCAAATCGTCCTTCGTCGCGGCCCGCTTGGCGGCGGCGAGGGCGGCGTCGAGGGTTGGGGCGTGTTGGGCGACGCGGCTGAACCGGTCGTGGTAGCGGGCGGCCAACTCCGCCGGGTCGGCCGTGCGGGCGTTATTGACGGCGGTGAAAATCACCTTGTCGGCCCCGCACGCCATCGCCGAAAGCATGCCCTCGACGTCCTTGTCTTGGCAGCAGCCGAAGATGAGCACCAGCGAATCGTACCGGGCGATTTGCGAGGCGTTCTGCAGCAAAGCGCACACGCTGGCCTCATTGTGAGCGCCGTCGATGACGATCTGCGGGCCCGGCGAGGTTTGGGCGACAATTTCCATCCGAGCCGGCATCCGCAGGTCACGCAGCGCCTGCTGGGCGGCGTCGAAATCGACCTCGTGTCCCTGCCCGACGAGCGCGTCCAGCAACGCCAACGCCAGCCCGGCGTTCTGGGCCTGATGCTCGCCGCGGACGGGAACGGCGAAGTGCTCCAGCTGCGAATGCTCGGTGCTCAGGCAAACGAGGCTGTCTCGCACCGTCGGCGAGTGCGGCTGGGCGACGTGCCGGCGGCCCAGCGGCCCCTGCCCCTGGAACCTGATGCTGAACTCGATCTCCTGCCCCAGCACCCGCAAATCGGCCCCCCGCCGCTTGGCCGTCTGCCGCAGGGCCTCCTCGGCCTCGGGCTCCTGGGCGACGCTGAGGGCGAGGACGTTCTTCTTGAAGATGCCGCCCTTCTCCGTGGCGATTTTGGCCAGCGTGTTGCCGAGCTGGGCCATGTGGTCCATGCTGATCGACGTGATGCCGCACACCAGCGGCTTCTTGACGACGTTGGTGCTGTCCAGCCGCCCGCCCAGGCCGGTTTCCATAATCGCAAAGTCGACGCCCTCGTCACGAAAGTGACAAAACGCCAATGCCGTCAGCACATCGAAGTAGCTCGGCGGCCGACCCAGCTCCTCGGCGACGGCCGCGACGTGCGGCGCGAGCCGGGCGACCAGCCGGGTGAACTCCGCCTGGCTGACCATCGCCCCGCCCACACACACCCGCTCCCGCACGTCCTCCAAATGCGGGCTGGTGAACAACCCGGTCGCGTAACCGCTGGCCCGCAACATGGCGTCGAGCATCAGGCAGGTGCTGCCCTTGCCCTTGCTGCCGGCGATGTGGATGACGTTGAGTTGCTCCTGCGGATCGCCCAGCCGTTTGAGCAGGCGTTTGATGCCGTCGAGGTTGAACGTGTCGCCGTCGTACCGCACGATCCGCATTCGCTCGACGTTTGACAGCTGGTCCAGAAACCGCATCGCCCGCGGCAGCGTCGTGATCGGCTGCTCGAGCGGCAGCAGCGTCGGCGTGCGTCGGCGGCTGGTCTTCTTGACCACCTTCGCCGTCCGCGCCAACCGCCGGCCGCCGGCCCGGTTCAGGTGAACTTCATCGTCTTCGCCCCACCCGATGCGCTTCCCTTGACCCAGCATGGCCGCACCTTAGCGGCAGCCGCAAAACCTGTCCAATAATCGGGTTAGGTTGTGCCAAGATGGCGGGCTGGGGTTGGCAGAAGGGATTGAGGGACGGAGGGATCAAGGGACGAAGTGGCCGGAACAAGCGTGGTTGCTTCGTGCCTCCACCCCTTCGTCCCTTAGTCCCTCCGTCCCTTCTGCCCAGCCCCTACACTCCCCAACCACCCATGCCCGCCACGCGAGAAGAGAACATCGAGACCGTCGCCTTCGTGTCGCTGGGTTGCCCGAAGAACCTGGTGGACTCCGAACGCATGCTCGGTTTGCTGGCAGCCGACGGGTTGGTGCCGACGGACGATCACGAGGACGCCGATGCCATCGTCATCAACACCTGCGGGTTTCTCGAGGCGAGCAAGACCGAGAGCATGGACGAGATCCGGCAGGCCGTGGCGCTCAAAGAGGCCGGGCGGGCCAAGCGGGTGGTGGTGGCGGGGTGTCTGGTGCAGCGGCACAAGACGAAGCTGATCGCCGAGGAGCCGGGGATTGACCGGTTGGTCGGCGTGTTCGACCGCGACCACATCGTCGACGCCGTGCGGGGCCGCCGGCCGGAGGTCGATCACTTTTTGGGCAAGTACCACGCCGTCAGCGAGGGCGTCGGGCAGGCCGAGGCGTTTGCCGCGGGCGACGATTCCAAGGCCGCCACGCTGCTCCGCAAACAGGCCAGCGGCAAACGCGGCGGACGGCTGGCCGTGTTCGAGGACGACCGCAGCCGGCTGCGGCTCACGCCCCGCCACTACGCCTACCTCCGCATGAGCGAGGGGTGCAACCAGGGCTGCGCCTTCTGCACCATCCCCAGCATCCGCGGTCCGATGCGGAGCAAGCCGATCGACGCCATCCTCGCCGAAGCCAATGAGTTAGCCGCCGACGGGGCAACGGAAATCCTGCTCATCGGCCAGGACACGACCAGCTACGGCACCGACATCAACTTCGCCCCCGGCCTCGCCGGCCTGCTGCGGCGGCTGGACAAGGAGCTGCCAACGGACGTCGCCTGGGTCCGGCTGATGTACGCCTACCCAAGCTGCTTCACCGACGAAATGATCGACGCCCTGGCCGAGAGTCGGCGGGTGGTGAAGTACGTCGACATGCCGCTGCAGCACATCAACGACGCCGTGCTGGGCCGCATGCGGCGGAAGGTGACGCGGCGGGAGACCGAGACGCTCTTGCACAAGCTCCGCGACCGCGTGCCGGGCATCGCGCTGCGGACCACCATGATCGCCGGCAGCCCCGGCGAGACAGAAACCGAGCACGAGGAACTGCGCGAGTTCATCAGCGAGTTCGGCTTCGATAACCTCGGCGTCTTCGGCTACAGCCCGGAGCCCGGCACGCCGATGGGCCGGGCGGACGGGCAGCTGCCGCCGGAGGTCATCCAGCGCCGCGTCGACGAGCTGATGCTCGCCCAGCAGGAAGTCGCCTTCGCCACCTCGGCGGCGATGGTCGGGCAGAAGCAGGAAGTCCTGATCGATTCCTGCGAGGGCGAGGTCGACGAGGGCGGCCAGCTCTACGTCGGCCGCACCGCCCGCCAGGCCCCGGATATCGACGGCGTCACCTACGTCCATGACCCCCGCGGCAACCTCCACCCCGGCCAACTCGTCGACGCCATTGTCACAGACTGGCAAGGCTACGACCATGTGGCCACCGTCGAGCACAAACGCCAGAGCAAGCTCAACGTCCTCCCCGCCACCGCTTGAAAGTTGGTCTGGCCCCGACTTGCGCCTCTACATCGCTGAAACCCCCACCGCCGTGGTAACGGCGGGGCTACGCTCGTGGGTCGCGCCGCCTGCACGTCGGGTGCAGCCCCGCCCTCACACGGCGGTGGGTTTTTTGGCGACGCATGCGCATCGGAGCGGACGGATTACGCCACACGCTGCCTTAGCTCGCAGGGCCGTAGTAGTCGCCGCCGGGTTGGGGCGGGTAGGTGTTGCCGTAGCCGGCGAAGCCGGCGTCGGTGTCACCTTGGTAAAGAGCTTTGACGTGGGGGCGGGTGAAGTAGATGAGCAGCGCGATCGGGAAGATCAGTTGGAGCGCGCCGCTGACGATGTTGGTGATGATGGCGGTGACGAACGCAACGTCCGCGTCCTGCTGCGGCTGAGCTTGGCCCTGCATGGCTTCGACGAAGAACTCGCTGGCGAACATGTTCTCCATGAAAATGGTGTTCTGCTGGAGCGTGGCGACGGCGATGATCGGGGCGACGATGCTGAACAGCGTCGCCAACCCGGCATAAGTCAATAGCGCCTTGCGGCCCAACTCTTTTTTCCGCAGCGCCGCAATGCTGCCGAACAGCAACAGCAGGCTTGCCACGATCTGAACGCCGGCCAGCACCCCCAGCACCGCCAGATACCCCCCGTCGGCCTCGAAGTCGAAGAAAGTTGGCAGCAGCAAGGCCATCACGCCGCCGCCGAACCGGCACAGCAGGCCGATGATCGCGAAGATGATGCCGAGGATGGCCAGCACCTTCACGCCCGTTGGCAGCGTCGGCGCTCCCGGCGTCTGGTTGGTGCGGTAATCGACGTACCCCGGCGGCTGATGATCCGGCGACCCTGGCGGTGGTGCGTAGCTCACGCCAAGAGCGTAGCCAGATCATCGCCTCACGGCAGCGCCCGGCGGACGTGGGGTCGGGTCAGGTGGTACAGCAGCAGCAGCGGGTAGATGCAGGCGAGCAAGCCGAAGAAAACCCACAACGCCGCGCTCCCCTGCGTCGCCCAGCCGGGCACGGCGTCGGTCTGGGCCCGCTGGTCCGCCAGCCACTGCCCATGCCGGGCCAGGCGGATGTACACGGCGATCGGCGTCAGCAGCAGCGCCAGCACGGCATACCCAATCATCGCACGCCGCCCCCAAGCCCGCCCCAGCAGCAGCGCCCCGCTGCCGATTGCCAGCACGACCGACGCGAGAATCCCGATTGGCGTGTGAACGGCCCAGACGACGCCGGCCAGATCATCGCCCACCCCGTTCCGCCGAAACGCCAGCACGACCATCGTCTTGTAGATCAGCCCGGTGGAGGCCACGAGCAACCCGGCAATGGCCAGGAGGTACGGGATCTCCCGCCCGGCAAATTGATCGGCAGCGGTGGGCGAGGGCGCGGGCACGGGGCAGGGTATCCGGCGCGCGAACCGGCTGGTAGCTGCGAGGCCGCTACCCCGCAGAAGGTGGGCCGAAGCTCGACTGCGACTGGAACTTCTGCGACTGGAACTCGATCGAAGTCGGACGTCGCCGAAACCCCCACCGCCTCATAGAGGCGGGGTTACGCACTCATGCTGAGCACGCTGGACCAGCGGGTGTAGCCCCGCCTCTATGAGGCGGTTGGGGTTCGGCGACGTCGAAGCTTCAACAGACGTCCAAGCTCGGCTCCCTGGCGGCTTCGCCCCACTGCGGCTTGGCGACCCGCGCATGCCTGCGTCATCACGTCCGTTGCAGGGGTCGCGTGTTATAGTGACCGCGTGACCGCCGCCGCGCCAGCACCGACCGCCGCCAGGGCGAGTGCATTTTGGCGGCAGGTGCCCAACGCGCTGACCATCGGGCGGCTCGTGGTAGCGGGCTTGTTCTTCGTCATGCTGGCGATGTACCGCTACGACCCGGCGGGCATCAGTTGGTGGCTGTTCACGGCCGGCTGGGTCTACGGCGTGGCGGCCATCACCGATGTGCTGGACGGGCATTTGGCCCGAAAATGGGAGGTGACCAGCACGTTCGGGCGGGTGATCGACCCGTTTTGCGACAAGATTCTGATCCTCGGGGCGTTCGTCTTCTTCGCCGGCGGGCCGTTCATGACCGAGCGCGGCGGCGAGGTGGTGTCGCTGACCGGCGTGGGGCCGATCGTCGTCATCCTGTTGCTGGGGCGGGAGTTGCTGGTAACAAGCTTGCGGGCCCTGGCCGAGCAAGGCGGTACTGCCTATGCCGCGGCGGCGGCGGGGAAGGTGAAGATGTTCATCCAAAGCTTCGCCGTGCCGATCATCATGGCCTACCCCTGCTTCCTGCCGGCCGCGCAGGGCACGCCGTGGGAGACTGTGCTGTGGGTCGCCCAGTTCCTCGCCGTTTGGGCGACCGTCGCGGCAACGCTTATCAGCGGGGCGTTGTACCTGCCGCGGAAAATCCGGGGGTGAGGCGTCAGTTGTTGGTTGTCAGTCGTCAGTTGCTGCATTTCTTTGGGCGTTCAACGGCGTGAGCAACGGATCGAGGACAACGGACCACGGACAAACCAGCCGATACGTCCACGGTGAACGATTATCTGCTGTCCATCCTCTTCGGCGTCATCGAGGGGCTGACCGAGTTCCTGCCGGTCAGCAGCACGGCCCACCTCCGCATCGTCAAGTCGTGGCTGGGGATGTCGCTGGATGACCCGTTCTGGAAGATGTACGACGTGGTCATCCAGCTCGGGGCGATACTGGCGGTGGTCGTCTACTTCCGCAAACGCATCGCCGCGTTCGTCAGAAGCTTCCCCAACGGCGAGGCGGGCGACAAAAATTGGTTCACCCACCCCGTGTCGCTGGTGCTGCTGGCGTTCGTGGTGACGTGCGTGCCGCTGCTGTTGGGGCTCGACGACGTGGCGAAGGAGTCGCTCGGCTCGCTGTGGGTCATGGCCATCGCCCTGCTCGTGGGCGGCGTGGTGATGTGGGTGGTCGACGCCATCTTCGGCAAGCGCGGCCGGACCGACGCCGTGGAGAAAATCGGCCCTGTGCAGGCGGGGCTGGTCGGTCTGGCGCAGGTGGTGGCGGCGGTGTTCCCCGGCACGAGCCGGAGCATGGCGACGATCGCCAGCGGCCAGCTCGCGGGCATGAGCCGGACCACGGCGCTTGAGTTCAGCTTCTTTCTCGCCATCCCGACGATGACGGCGGCGTTCGGCTACGACCTGCTCAAAACCGTCACCGCCGAGCCCGGCGAGCCGGGGGCGCTGGGCCGCATGCTCACCGGCCATGAGATTGTTGTCACCGCCATCGGCTTCGTCGTCAGCTTCATCGTCGCGTGGGGCGTGATCGCCTGGTTCATGGCCTGGGTCAAAAGCCGCGGCTTCGTGCCGTTCGCGATCTACCGGATCGTGCTCGGAATCGCGTTGATCGTCATGCTGTCGACCGGCATCCTTGGTTGATCGGTTCTTTGTCATTGGTCCTTCGTTCATCGCTGGGCTCCTAAGGGCGCTGCGCACCTGAGCAACCAACAAAGGACCAGGGACAAAGAACCAACAACATGCAACCACGCACTGCCCACTACCGGCACTGGTGCGACCTTCGTCCGCGTCATAGAATGACGTCAAGGGGAGACGAAGGAGAGTGCCGTGACGTTGCAGGTCCTGCGTGGACTGTTCATCCTGATGATGGCCGCCATCGCGTGGTTCTTCATAACCACTGATCCCGAACAGCTCGGCCCGCTGCTGGCCGACCGGGCGTGGATGCTGCTGGCGCTGCCGCTGACGGCCGGCGTCGCGGTGGTCTGCGTCGACATCGTGGCCCCGCGCGGCAAACTTCAGGTCTTCAGCGGCGTCTTCTTCGGGCTGCTCGTCGGGCTCACGCTGGCGTTCTCGTTCAGCTTCATGATCCCGTTCCTGGTCGATTTGTTCGTCCAAAGCCCCGACACCTCCGGCCGCGACCCGCTGGTCAACTTTCTCAACTTGCTCGTCGGGGCGATCTGCTGCTACTTCGCCATCAGCTTCATCCTGCAGACGCGGGACGATTTCCGCTTCGTCATCCCCTACGTCGAGTTCCGCAAGGAAAGCCGCGGCGGGCTGCCAATGCTGCTCGACACCGCCGTGTTCATCGACGGCCGAATCCGCGAACTTATCGACTCGCCATTGTTCGATGCCCGGCTCATTGTGCCGCGGTTCGTGCTCCGCGAGCTGCAGGCGCTGAGCGATTCGAGCGAGCGGATCAAGCGCGAACGCGGCCGGCGCGGCCTCGACGTGCTGGAGGACGTCCGCCAGAAACGCGAGGACGTGGTCATCTACGACACCAGCGGCAGCCGCTTCGGCGAGGGCAAGGAGTCGAAGGAAACCCGCAAGGGCAAGCCGATCGGCGTCGACGCCAAGCTCGTTCAGCTCGCCAAAAAGCTGCAGGCCCGCCTCGTCACCGTCGACCACGGTTTGACCAAAGTCGCCGACCTCGAAGGCGTCGCCGCGATCAATTTGCACGATCTTGGCACCATTCTCCGCCGCACCGCCCTGCCCGGCGAGGCCGTCGAACTCGCGTTGCTCAAGCCCGGCGACCAGCCGAACCAGGCCGTGGGCTACCTCGACGACGGCAGCATGGTCGTCGTCGAGCACGCCGCGGGCCGCATCGGCGAGACGGTGACGGCGATCATCACCAACACCCGCCAAACCACCGCCGGCACCCTCGCCTTCGCCCGCCTCCAAAGCGGCCCCACCGCCGGCGACAGCGACCTAACCCTCCGCCTGCCCCGCCGCAAGAAAGCTCCCGCCTGAGCAGGCTCGTCCGCGCCGCAAAAGTGCAGTGCCACCCGGACCGCAGGTGAGGCACACAAGCGCTGGCACGATTGGCGAGTTCACGTCCCCACGAAAGAAGCCGCGGGATGCGAAACGCTCGTCTCGCGGCTTCTCTCGGGAGATTGTCGAGGTGCATCGAGCGTCAGTCGACGCCCGGCAACGTGTTGCCAAAGTTGGCGCGGAGGATGCCGAAATCGGTGAGGTCGACCTTGCCGTCGTCGTTGAAGTCGGCGTCGGCGAAGCCGTTCAGGACGGACTGGCCGAAGTTGCTGCGGAGCACGCCGAAGTCGAGCAAATCGACCCGGCCGTCGCCGGTGGCGTCGCCGGGGAGTTGGGGGATTTTGTCCGTGAGAACCTTGATGGCGTCGAGTTGCGTGCCGGTTTCTCGGACCTTGAACTCCACCGTATGGCGGCCGGCGGGGAGGTCGAGGGCGTAAGCGACGTTGCTGCCGCGATTGTGGATCGTGGCCCAGGTCCAGGTGTCCGGGCTTTGCGGGGTGTCCCAGAGTTGCCACGGGTTGTCGTTGACGCGGACGTAGAACGAGTCGCCAAGGTCGCCGTCGGGGGTTCGAACGCGGGCCTGGAGGCGGACGTCGTCGGCGGGTTCGTCGAGGGTGAAGCTGTAGGCGAGCGTCGGGGCGGCGGCGTTGGCGTAGTTGTTGCCCACGCTGGCGGGGGCGACGAGGTACTGACCGTTCTCCGCGGCGGGGTCGGTCGCGAGGGTGAACGTGGCGTTGCCCAGGCCGCCGAGGGTCATGTGCTCGGCCTGTAATCCAAGGGTGTCGCGGTCCATTTCCGCGGCGAAGAACCCGCGGCCACCGGTGCCGGCGATGAGGCGGGAGCCGTCGGGGGAGAAGGGCAGCGAGTTGATGCGGAGCACCGGCAGGTTGTCGATCTGCTGGCTCCACGTCGTGCCGCCGTCGTTGCTGAGCCAGATGCCGGTGGCGCCGCTGTCATCGACGTACGGGTCCTGCTTTGTGCCCACGGCAATGCGTTGAGAATTCGTCGGATCCACAGCGACGACGCTGGCGAAGCGGGCCGCCTCGTCGGGCAGCGGCAACTCGGTCCAGCCGGCGCTATTTGCGCGATTGAGGCGGAAGAAACCGGGGTTGCCGAAGATGTCGTTGCTCGCCGCGTAGACGACATCCCGTTGCAACGAATCCACCGTCAGCGTCACGCGGTTGCTCGGCCCGCCCAGCGCCGTCCATGAGCTGCCGCCCTTGGAGGTGAAGTACGTGCCGGCATCGGTGATGACGTAGAAATCGTTCTGGCGGTCGAGCATTGGTGCGAGGCCGTAGACCTTCTGGCCGTCGACGTCGATCGGTTGCCACGCCACCGCATCGGCCGCGGCGCGGGCGTTGGTGCTGCGGTACAGCGTGTCGCCGACCACGGCCCACGCCTCGTTGGCGTTGTCTTTGTTCACGTGCACCGACCAGGCGCGGGCGGCGGTGGTGCTGGGCGCGTTGAGCATTTGCCACGTCGCCCCGCCGTCCAGGCTGCGGGCGATCTGCGGGTTGGTGTTGCTCTGCCCGAGCGCGGCGAACATCGTGCCGTCGGCGGCGAAGGCGACGTCGTTGCCGGCGTTGAACCGGGGCAGGCCCGGCTGGGTCATCTCGTAGCTAAAGCCGCCATCGTTGCTGACCGTCGCGAGCAACCGGTCCCAGCCCTGAACGATGAGCTTCTCCTCGCTGAACGGGCTGAACTCCGCGTTGTTGGTCACCCAGCCGGTGTAGCCGCTGGCACGGTGCCCGCCCTCGACCGGCGTGTTCAAAGCGTCCTCCCACGTCTCGCCGCCGTCGCGGGTGACGAGGACGCTGGTGGTCGTGCCAAGGTAAACCACGTCGACATCGTGCGGGCTGATTTCCACCCACCAGCCGTTCACGATGCCGTTGTCGAACGGCGTGGAGTCGATGAGCTTGTCGGCAACGTTGGACTGCTTGAGCACGTGCTGCCAGGTGAGGCCGGCGTCTTCGGAGCGATACGCCCCCATGCCGTCGCCCCAGTTGTTGTCCACGGCCCAAAGCGTGTTGCCGTCGAGGCTGGCGTCGAGGTGCTTGAAGTCGCTGGGCCAGAAGCCGTCGGTGTCGCCGTCTTCGACGCGGACCCAGTTCAGGCCGGCGTCGGTGGTGCGGAACACGCCGCCGACGTTGTCGCGTTGATCGGCCACGCCCTGCTGGCTGCCGAGGGTGACGTGGAGCAGGTTCGGGTTGGTCGGGTGAGCGACGAGGCCTGTGAGGCGGACGCCGTTGCCGAGAATCGGCAGGCCGTTGCTGCGTTTCTCCCAGGTGCCGGCCTCGCCGTCGTTGCTGCTCCGCCACACGCCCGATTCGGCGACGGCGGCCCACACCACCTCGTGCGAATCGGCCCCGAAGTCGGCGGCCATGATGTTGTTGCCCGACCCCTCGATGCCGGTCGGCACCTCGCCGATCTCGCTCCAGCTCTCCCCGCCGTCGCGGCTGCGCCAGATTTTGCCGAAGTTGGGCACCTGATTGGCGTTGTCGCCGTCCTTGAGCCGCCGGTGATCGCCGCCGATGGCGAGAAGCGTTTGGTGGCTCGGATCGCCGGCGTCGAAGAAGACTTTTTCGACCGAGGCCGGATACCCGAACCCCGTTGGCGGCAACCCGTCCCGCTTGGGCACCCACGTTGCCCCGCCGTCGGTGGACAGGTGCGGCCCGCTGTTCGTGCCGGCCCAGATGACGTCCGGATCAATCGGGTGAAACGTGAAGTCCGAATGCTCCCACGACAGCCAGCCGGTGGTCGGCCGCCAAGTCTGCCCGCCGTCGATCGAGAGGCCGGTGCCGAGGATGTCCCCGGCGATGAGCACGCGGTCCGGCTCGTGCGGACTCACGGCCACGGCATCCATGCGCCCCCCACTCCCCGGCTCCCCCAGCGGCTGCCACTGCAAATCGGCTGCAAGCAACCGCCGTGTTTCCAGAACCTCAACCGCCGGCGTTAGCCGAGCCGCGTCGCGCTTCGTCGTGGCCGTTCGCGTGTGCATTGAGCGACATGCTACCAGAAACCACCGCCGACCACGTCGGCCCGGCCACCCCTAATCGGGACGCTTGATCGCTTGAGCTTCAATCCGTCGACCTTTGATCATTCGGCTCACGTTCTGCCTGTGTGCCCGGCTCCGCCTTCGGCTCGATCGGCCCGTAGTCGGTGAAGTCATCCGCGGCTTGCTCGCCCCGCACGATCCGCAGAAGGCGATTTTCCTTCCGCGACAACTTCTCTGCGGTCTTCTTCGCCACTTCCTCCAAGTCAACGCCGGCGAGTGGGTCCTTACTTGGATCCATGGAAGACATCTTGTTGACCTTTTCGCGTGCGGGTGGACGATGAGGCATACCAACACACCGGCGGCCGTTCCGCCGACGCTTTGACACCAAGGGTGGCAGCCGCGCCACCATAGCGTGAGCGGTTCGCTAACATCTCGTGCTTTTTTTGAGGTTGGGTACAGCTCGTTTACTCATTTCACAAACTCATATTGCCTTCGATAATCCGTCGGCGTGCAGCGTTGCAGGCGGCGGAACAGGCGGTTGAAGTGCGCCGTCGTCTCGAAACCGCAGGCCATGGCGATGGCTGTGACCTGCTCGTCGGTCTCCAGCAGCAACCGGCAGGCGTGGCCGATGCGCAGCCGCTGCACGAACTTGACGTACGTCGTCCCCGTCGATCGGCGAAAGAAACGGCAGAACGCCGCCGGGGTCAAGCTCACGCTCGCCGCCGCCTCATCCAGTGCCGGGACATGGTGCCCGGTCTGCACCGCAGCGATACACCGCCGCGTCACGCCGTCGATCCGCCGAGCGTCGGCGTCGGAGTGGCGGACGCGGCGCTGCGTGAACGCCTCGCTCGCCAACGGCACGGACGTCAGCCGGCTCAATTTCCCGAGAATCATGAGGCTCGCCGCCCACGCCTCCAGCGGCCCGAGCGATGCCAACGCGTCGAAGCGGGCAGCCAGATCACGCGTCGGCTTGGGAAAGAACAACCCGCGGCCGCACGACCGCAGCAACTTCGCCACGGCCGTCGCCTCCGGGACGTCGGGCAGGTGGAACAAATCGAGCGGAAACTGCATTACCACCGCCGACGCCCGGCGGGGCACGTCACTCTGCCAGGTGTGCGGCACGTTCGGGCCGATCATCACCAGGTCGCCGGGGCCGAACGACTGGATCGAGTCGCCAACAAACCGTCGCCCGCTCGAGCCGGGCCAGTCGCCCTTGCGGAAGTAAACCACCTCGGCCTCGGCGTTAACATGCCAAGTGAACTGGTAGCCGGCTTCCTGCACCGCGTCCTGCACGGCCAGCGACCGCCGCGGGTCACGTCGAACCGGCTCCATCAGCGGCGTCAGCACGTCGAAGATTAACCTCAAATCCAACCAAAGCGACCCCCACCGTCAAAATCGGCTGCAAGGTGGCGAGGATCAGCGGTGCGGCGGCACCGCAGGTCGCGATGATGAATGACCGAACGACGGGCACTGCATCCCGACCGTCGCACGACACGATTCACTCAAGATTCACATGACCGCCACACTCGCCCAAGCAACAGACACCGCATCCGACTCGCGTCTGACCGAGCCTTATAATTTGACCGAAGGACACAAAAAGCAGTTTGTAGAAGACGGCTTCATCAAGCTGAAAGACGTGTTCACGCAGGACGTGCTCGACGAGTATGGCGAGGTCATCACGCGGCTCACGCTCGCCGAGGCACCCGACACGCCGCTGGAGGACCGCGGCACCTACGGCAAGGCGTTCATCCAGGTCGGCGGGATGTGGCAGAAGGATCCGAAGGCCCGGCGATTCACGTTCTCAGAACGGCTGGCGCGGATCGCGTCGGAGCTGCTCGACGTGACGGGCGTCCGGCTGTACCACGACCAGGCGCTCTACAAGGAGCCGGCCGGCGGGTTCACGCCCTGGCACGCCGACCAGCAGTACTGGCCGATGGCGACGGCCAAGAGCGTGACCGCCTGGATCCCGCTGCAAAAGACGCCGATGGACATGGGCCCGCTGGAATTCGCCCGCGGTAGCCACGTCAAGAACATCGGCCGCGACCTAGCCATCAGCGATGAGAGCGAAACCCGCATCCGCGAGATGATCAAGAAGGAGCACCTTGTCAGCACGTTCGAGCCCTACGACGCCGGTGAGGTCAGCTTCCACCTCGGCTGGACGCTGCACAGGGCCGGCCCCAACACGACGGATCAGCCGCGCAAGGTGCACACGGTGATCTACATGGACGAAATGATGCGCATGAGCGAGCCCAAAACGCCGGGGCAGGTCCGCGACGCCAACGACTGGTGCGCCGGCACGAAGGTCGGCGAGATCATCGCGACCGACCGCACGCCGGTGATCTGGTCGAGCCGGCAGTGAGCGGATCTGGCGGATCGGTGAAGACGACGACCCGGGACGTGGCAGACACGTCCCGGGTCGTGGCAGAAAGGAGGAGTCGCTTGATCAGCTGCGTCGACGCCGAAGCATCAAGCCGCTTAGGCCGAGGAGTGCCGCGGCCGAGGTCGGTTCGGGGATTGGCGTCGAGGTGACGATCAAGGCGTCGAAAGCGATCTGGTCGGCGTTGCCGGGGCCGGATTCGCCGAGGATCGCCATCTGGACGAACAGATCTTGACCGACCAGCGCCGCGTTGTTGCCGGAGAGGGTGTCGAACGTCAGCGTCCGGTCAAGGAACGTCCCGGCCGAGGAATCAAGAGCCGCCGCAAGAGTGCCGGCGCCGACAACAGTGGTTTCATCCTCGACCACCACCGCGTTGGGCGGAGTAAAACCGTCGGTCACGTTGGTGTAGAGGCCGTACTCGAACTCGCCGGGCAACGCGAGGTCGGTCCGCTTTGCGACCTTGAGGTCGAGCGTGTAGGTGAAGTCGGCTTCGATGGTGCCGAGGTTCTGGAAGGCGCCGACGAGGAAAGCACCGGCTCGATCATCGATGAGGAAAAATTGGTCGCCGTCGCCGTTGAAGATTGCCGCCCCGCCGGTCGGTGCGATAACCGACTCATTGTACTGAATTCGCGTCCGATCGGAAGCACCAAACTTGGTGAAGTCGGGAACGGACGTCGTGCTTCCAGGCGCATCGGGAAGGATCGGATCCTGGAAGCTGCCGTTGACCGGCGTGATGACGGCGGCGTGCGTGGCGGCTGAGAAGACGAGGGCCGCGGCGGTGGCGAGGGCGACGGTGCTGGTGTGATGCAGGCAGGGCATTGATTCCTCCGAGATTTAGCGTCTTCGGGGCCGGCCTGACAAGGGGCCGCTCCTCCCGATTCGACGTCAATGGGCAGTCTCCACCACCGACGCTCGAAAGGCTATACCGTATCGGCGACAATTTGTTCCATTTTGCGTATCATCCGTTGATGATCAGACGCGCCCAGGCTTCCGCGACCGATCCGCTACGCGTGCTCGTGCTCGTCGACTGCACCACCGGCGAGGGCCGCGACACGCTGGCATCGGTCATCGACCACGTCCTGGCACGGCCACACTGGCGGCTTTGCCTGCCGCCGGGGCCCGATGAGATGGACCTGCTCCGAGGCCAAGACCTCGGCCAGCTCCTCGACGCCGCCGACGCGGCCCTCGTGCGGGTCTTCGACGCCACGCTCGTGCGACGGCTCGTCGCGACGGGTAAGCCGGTCGTCTCGCTCGTCAGCCGCTATGCCGACGCCCTTGGCATCCCGATGGTCACAACCGACGGCCCGGCCATCGCCGAAGCGGCGGTCGAACATCTCGCCGAACGACTGTTCCACCACCTCGGCTTCGTCGGCTTTGGCGGGCTCGACTGGCACCGCGATCGCAGCCGGTACACCGCCAACGCCGCCGCCGCTCACGGCTGCAGCTTTCGGCCTTACCTCATCGACCAGCCGCTTCGATTTGGAGCCGATCTCGTCAACGGCTCGCCCGGCGTGCGGATGTGGCTGGCCGAGTTGCCCAAGCCCGTCGGCATCATCGCGGCCGATGATCGCGTCGCGTTCCAGCTCGTGCAGACGTGCCTCGACCTCGGGCTGCGCGTCCCGCGCGACGTGGCCATCGTCGGTAGCGGCAACGACGACACCATCTGCAACGCCGCCGCCGTGTCGCTCAGCTCGGTCGACACCGGCCTGCACCACGTTGGCGAAGCGGCCTGCGACACATTGGCCCGACTGCTCGACAGCAAGCCGGCCACCGCGACGTTGCACCTGCCGCCGGCGGGCGTCGTTGGCCGGGCGTCGACGGACGTGGTCGCCAGTGACGACGAGGTCGTGGCCGACGCGTTGCACCGGATCCGGCACGAGGCGGCGTCAGGCTTGACCGCCGAGGCCTTGGCCGAGTCGATGCCGCTGAGCCGAAGCGGTTTCGAGAAGCGCTTCCGAGCCGCCACCGGCCGATCACCACGCGTCGAGCTCCAACGCGTCCGCATCGAGGAGGCCAAACGCCTGCTGCAAAGTACCGACGCCACCCTCGACGCCATCGCCCGCCGCAGCGGCTTCGCCTCGCCGCAACGCTTCTACGCAGCCTTCAAAGAGGCCACTGGCCTGACCCCGCGGCAGTTTCGCCGGACGCCCCACAACGCCGGGCTCACGAAATCGGAGTAGGGCCGCGACGCTGACTCCCAAACAACCGAGGCGACGGGTGCGAGATCATCGCGACAGCACGCCGAGCATCGGGTCGATGGCAGCTGTCGCAAGCGGATGACTCAATGGTGCGGCTGCGATGTGACGGCTCCGCCACTCGCGGGGCCGACGAGGGCCGCGTATTTGGCGATCGCGCCGGTGTCGTAACCCGTGACACGCGGCGTCCACGCGGCGCGGCGGCGGACGAGTTCGTCGTCGTCGACTTCCAAGTTGATCGTGCCGGCGGCGGCGTCGATGGAGATGGTGTCGCCGTCGCGGACGTGGGCGATGGGGCCGCCGACTTGGGCTTCGGGGCCGACGTGGCCGATCATGAGGCCGCGGGTGGCTCCGGAGAATCGGCCGTCGGTGATCATGCAGACGTCGTAGCCGAGCCCCTGGCCGACGATGGCGGCGGTGACGCCGAGCATCTCGCGCATGCCCGGGCCGCCCTTCGGTCCCTCGTAGCGGATGACGACGACGTCGCCGGCGACGATCTTGTTCGCCTGCACGGCGGCCATGGCGTCTTCCTCGCAGTCGAAGCACTTGGCCGGGCCGCGGTGTTGGAGGCGTTTGACGCCGGCGGTCTTGATGACGCTGCCGTCGGGGGCGAGCGAGCCGCGGAGGATGTGCAGGCCGCCGTGGGGTTCGTAGGCCTTGCTGACGGGGACGATGACGTCCTGATCTTCCTTGAGAACGACGTCTTTCAGGTTCTCGGCCATGGTGCGGCCGGTGACGGTGAGCGTGTCGCCGTGGAGGAGGTCGGCGTCGAGGAGGACCTTGAGGATCGCCGGGATGCCGCCGGCCTGGTGGACCTCGTAGGCGGTGTAGCGGCCGAAGGGTTTGAGGTCGGCGATGATCGGCGTGCGGCGGCTGATGCGGTCGATGTCGTCGAGACTCAAGTCGATTCCACACTCCGCGGCGAGCGCAGGAAGGTGCAGGGCGACATTTGTAGAACCGCCCGTGGCCGCGGCGACGGCGATGGCATTCTCAAACGCCTTCATCGTCATGATGTCGCGCGGTTTGACATCGTTCATCAATAGTTGAAGGACGGCGTCGCCGCACTGCTTTGCATACTCGTCTCGCGACTCGTCAACGGCCGGCGGACTGCCGCTGCCGGGCAGGGCCATGCCGATGGCCTCGGCGACGGTGGCCATCGTGTTGGCGGTGAACTGCCCGCCACACGATCCGGCCGACGGGCAGGCGGCGCACTCGACGCGGCGGAGTTGTTCGTCGTCGATCTTGCCGGCCGAGTGGGCGCCGACGGCTTCGTAGACGTCCTGGACGGTGAGCTTCTTGCCGTCGAGCTCGCCGGGCAGAATGGTGCCGCCGTAGAGGAAGACGCTGGGCCGATTGAGGCGGGCCATCGCCATGAGCATGCCGGGGAGGCTCTTGTCGCAGCCGGCGATGCCGACGAAGGCGTCGTAGCCGTGGGCGCGGAACATGAGCTCGGCCGAGTCGGCGATGACCTCGCGGCTGACGAGGGAGGCCTTCATCCCCTGGTGGCCCATGCCGATGCCATCGGAGACGCTGATGGTGTGGAAGCGTCGCGGGGTGCCACCGGAGGCCTTGACGCCATCGGCGGCCGCGATGGCCTGGCGGTCAAGGGTCGTGTTGCAGGGCGTGGCCTCGTTCCACGCCGCCCCGACGCCGACCCAGGGTTTGTCCATGTCCTCGTCGGTGAGACCCATGGCCCGGAAGAAGGCCCGGTGCGGGGCACGCTCGGGTCCGTCGGTGACGACGCGGGAATGGGGGCGGGGGAACTCCGTTGGCATAGGCGGACAGATTAGTCAGGTTCCCTTGTGGCGGCCGTGGTGTAGCCTGTCACGGGTTATGAACAAGAGCACGGTTGAAGAGATTCGGCGGCGCTTCGACGACGACGTCGAGCGGTTCAGTAACCTTGAGTCGGGGCAGGTCGCCTCGCCCGACTCACCGTTGTGCATGGACCTAGTGACGGAGGCGGCGGCGATCGTGACGCCACATGCGACGGCCATGCTGGATGTCGGGTGCGGGGCGGGGAACTACACGCTGAAGCTGTTGGAGCGGCTGCCGGGGCTCGACGTGACGCTGATGGACTTGTCGCGGCCGATGCTGGATCGGGCAGTCGAGCGGATCGGCGGGGGCACCATGGTGCAGGCCGACGTGCGTGAGGCGATCTTCAACGACGGCAGCTTCGATGTCATCCTGGCGGCACAGGTGCTTCATCACCTTCGGGGCGACGACGAGTGGCGGGAGGCGTTCGCGAAGTTCCATCGCTGGCTGCGGCCGGGCGGTTCGGTCTGGATCGTCGACCAAATCGAGCAGGCGAACGCGACGTTGCAGGCACTGACGCGGCGGCGATACGGTGTCCGCCTCGTCGAGATCGGCGGCGAGGCGTACCGGGATGAGGTGGTGTCGTACATCGACAAAGAGGACACGCCGCGCCCGCTCGTCTGGCAGCTCGACCGGCTGCGGGAGGCGGGTTTCGCGACGGTCGACGTGCTGCACAAGAACATCACGACGGCGGCATTCGGTGCGATCCGTTAGCGGATCGGGTTGTTAAACTGTCGCCATGACCGACACCCTCACGCTCGAAGGCGAGGCGGCGGCCGGGCTGCGGGAGGCGGCGCGGCGGGCCGGGGTCGCTTAGCCCTTTCGCTCACGCTGGCGGCGGATGGCGTAGAGCTGTTCGAGTGACCGCTGGTCCTTTTGGCGGCGGATGTGTTCCTTGACACGAATCAGGTCGGCGAGGCCGATGGTTCGGACGGCGTCTCCCCGAAAGTCGATCGTCTCGCAGCCGGCAAGGAGCGTGTCGTAGTCCCCAATGGGCTCGACCCACCCGAGAAGATCGAAGGAGCCGTGATCTGTACTGAAGGTGAAGTTGCTACCCAACGCGAGCGAAACCGCGTCAATGCGGAACGGCAGGTCGGCGGGCGCACCGCGAAGCGTCACCCGAAGCTCCTTCAACGCCGCGGCGACACGCTCCAAATTCGTCAATGTTCTGCGGTAACAAAAGTCTGTATCGAACGTCAAGCGGGCACCGCCCATCAGGTACTCCGCCTGCCCGCCGATCACGAGGAACTCAATGCCGTTGCGGACGAATGCCTCGACAAACGGCCGCAGTCGTGGC
>CAYLSV010000042.1:11482-30305 GCA_964386435.1 uncultured Tepidisphaerales bacterium | reverse complement strand
ACTCCCGGCCGATGACGTCCTTGACGACGAAGTCGATCTTCGGGCCGTAGAACGCCGCCTCGCCCGGCTCCTTGCTGAACGGCACGCCGAGCGATTCAGCCGCGGCCACGCACGCGGCTTCCGCCCGGTCCCAGTCGCCGGCGTCACCCACAAATTTACTGCTGTCGGGGTCCCGCAGCCCGACCCGGACACGGTAGTCGTCCATGCCCAGCGTCGAGAATACGATCCTGACCAGCTCGATGCAGCCCAGCACTTCGTCGGCCAGCTGGTCGGGCGTCACGAACAGGTGCGCGTCGTCCTGGGTGAAGCCGCGGACCCGGGTCATGCCGCCCAGCTCGCCGGACTGCTCCCAGCGGTAGACGGTGCCGAACTCGGCGAGGCGGACGGGCAGGTCGCGGTAGCTGTGCGGGTCGGAGGCGAAGATGCGGATGTGGTGCGGGCAATTCATCGGCTTGAGCATGAAGCCGTCGATTTGCCCCTCATCCAAACGGTTGGCGAGCTGGCCGCAGGAGCAGCCCTCGTCGGCGAGCATGCCGACCGTCTCCCGCTCGATGAGCGGCGGGAACTGCGAGTCGCTGTAGTACGGGTAGTGGCCGCTGGTGCGGTAGAGATCGAGCTTGCCAATGTGGGGCGTGAAGACTTGGCTGTAGCCCTGCCGGCGGAGGTGCTCGCCGATGAAGTCCTGCAGCGCCTGCCGAACGACAGCACCCTTGGGCTTCCAGAGCACCAGGCCCTGACCGACCTTGTCGTCGATGGTGTAGAGGCCCAACGCCGGGCCGATGACGCGGTGGTCGCGCTTCTTGGCCTCCTCGAGCTTGTTGAGGTGCTTGGCGAGGTCCTTCTTGTCGAAGAACGCGGTGCCGTAGATGCGAGTGAGTTGCTCCCGCTTGGCGTCGCCGCGCCAGTAGGCGCCGGCGACGCTCATCAGCTTGAACGCCCCGATCCGCCCGGTGTCCGGGATGTGCGGCCCACGGCAGAGGTCGGTGAACTCGCCCTGCTTGTAGAGGCTGACGGTCTGCCCCTGGGCGGCGAACTCGTCGATCAGCTCGCTTTTGAACCGCTGGTTCTCGGCCTCCAGCGCCGCCTTGGCGTCGGCGGGGTCGACTTCCTCGCGGGTGAACGGCTGGCGGTCGTTGACGATCTTCTTCATCTCGGCCTCGATGGCCGGGAAGTCGTCGCTGCTGACGGTGTTTGGCAGCTCCACGTCGTAGTAGAACCCGCCCTCCACGACCGGGCCGATGGTGTACTGCACGTCGGTGCCGTAGAGCCGCCGCAGGGCTTGGGCGAGAACGTGGGCGGTGGAATGTCGCATGACCAGCAGCGACTCCTCATCGCGGTCGGTCAGGATGCGGACATTGTGCTCGCCCGGCCCGACGGGGCTGGATAAATCCACAAGCTGTTCATCCGCCTCCACCACGACGGCCGCCTTCGCCAGCTTCTTGCCGATGCCCTCGGCCACGTCACGCCAGGAAGCGTCGTCGGGCACATCACGGGTCGATCCGTCGGGCAGCGTCACAGTGGCCATGGCGGGAGTATTGGAGCGGAAGGGACTGTGGGACAAAGGGACTCCGGGACAAAGTGCCGAAGACGAAGCCCCAGTCCCTCGGTCCCTCGGTCCCTTACTCCCTTGATCCCTTCCGCCCCACCCTACTGCACCAACTGCACATCCCCGGTGAACAGCGTGGTGCGGACGCTGCCGAAGTTGTCCCACCACCAGCCGCGGGTGTCTTGCAGGCCCAGGTAGAGCGTGTCGACGTCGTCGGGCACGACGAACCGCTGGAGCCGGCGGGCGCGGTTGTTCACGCCGTCGCCGATGAAGAAGATCTGCTTTTTCCGTGGGTCGAGCGTGTTGAAGTCGCGGGCGGTCGGGCTGCTGAAGTCCAGTCCCGGCACGAAGGGCGTGGCGTCGGGCCGCTCGCCGTCCTTGAGGAACACGCCGACCATGGCGTTGAGCGGGCCACGCATGCCGTCGTAGCCGTTGACCGGCTGTTCCTCGATGGTCGGCCGCCGCTCGTTGCCGTCCAGGCCGTACTCCTGCCCTTTGCTGCTCCAGTCGCCCGTGCCGCCGTGAACTTCGCGGAAGTACAGCACCTGCCCCGGCTTAACCGTCAGCGGCACGCGGAACGCGTCCTCCTTCCCGACCACCGAGTCACGGCTGGGCAGCCGCTCGCCGGTGTTCTTGTTGATGGCCACGTGCTTGTGCCCGCGGTACGGCACCCGCGTCCCCGGCGGCATGCCGGCGAGGTACGGGCACGACTGCGCCGGCACCTCCAGATCAATCGGCTCGCCCCGCGTCGCCACCGCCGACGCCGAGACCTCGAAGCCGTCGAGCCCCGCCGCCGGGCCGACCGCGCCGGCGACCTTGCCGTTGCGATCCTCGGTCATCTGCAGCCGCACCCGCAGCGCGGTTGCGGTGCCGGCGTCGATGGCGGGGAGTCGGTGAAACACCCGATCGCGGGCATCCCACCAGCCGAACTCGATGGAGACGTCGCTGACCGTGAGCACCCGGCCCTGCACCGGGTTGTCCGCCAGCGCCTGCCGCACCCGCCGCCGGGCCTCGGCCGGCGAGCGGTCCAGACCCGTCACGCCGTAAATCGCCGCCGCGTCGGCGGCCGTCTGCAACTCGCCCCCCGCCAGCCGCAGCACGCCGACATCAATCGCCAACGCGGCGAAGCCGATCATGACGACCATCACCACCGTCATGTAAATCAGAATCGACCCCCGCCGTCGTTGCACTTCCATGGAAGTTGCATCGACGGGCAATGTCGCCGGGTTGAGGCATGGGGGGGCGGAAGGGACAGAGGGACAGAGGGACAAGGGACTAAGAAACTAAGGAACCGGACATTTTTGTCCGCACTTTTCCCGTCGTCCCTTCGTCCCTTTCGCCCACCCCTACTGAACCAGTTGCACATCGCCCGTGAACATGGTCGTGCTGACGCTGCCGAAGTTGTCCCACCAGAAGCCGTACTCGTCCTGGATGCCCAGGTAAAGCGTGTCGACGTCGTCGGGAACGATGAATCGCTGCAGCCGCTCGGCGTTGTTGTTCACGCCGTCGCCGATGAAGAACACCTGCTTTTTCTCCGGCTCCAGGTCGTTGAAGTCGCGTTCCCGCTGCTCGTTGAAGTCAAGTTGGCCGGTATCACCAATCGAATCGGGCCGCTCGCCGTCCTTGAGGAACACGCCCATCATCGCGTTGAGCGGTGCGCGGACGCCGCGGTAACCGTTGACGTCCCGCTGGCGGATGTTGGGCCGGTTGAGGTTGCCGTCGAGGCTGTACTCCTGGCCGCCGCTGGCCCAATCGCCCGTGCCGCCGCGGACCTGTCGGAAGTACAGCACCTGCCCCGGGTGGACCGTGATCGGCACCCGCAACGGATCGTCCAAACCGGCCTCGGTGTGCCGCGACGGCAACCAATTGCCGGTGTCCTTGTCCCGCGCTCCGCGGATGCGGTTGATGTGCTCGAACTCGATTTGCGTGCCACGCGGCATGCCCGCCAGATACGGCGACGCATTGGCCGGCACCTCCAGATCGAACGGCTCGCCGCGGATCGCCACGGCGATCGCTTCGGTCTCAAACTCATCCAGCCCCGCCGCCGATCCGACCGCCCCGCGGACGCGGCCGTTGGTGGCGTCGGTCATCTCGATGTGCACGCGAATCGCCGTCGCCGTGCCGGCCATCCGCTCGGGTAGCGAACGGAACTCCCGGGCCCGCACGTCCCAGACGCCGAACTCGATCCGCGCGTCGCTCACCTGGATCTGCCGGCCCTGCACCGGGTTTTCTGCCAGCGACTCGCGCACCCGCCGCCGCGCCTCGGCGGGCGAGCGGTCCAGGCCCGTCACGCCATACAACGCCGCGGCGTCGGCGGCCGTTTGCAGCTCGGTCTTTGCCAGCCGCAACGCCCCAAAGTCGATGGCCACTGCCGCGAACCCGATGATCGCGATGAGGGTCGCGGTGGTGTAGAGGAGGACAGACCCTCGCCGACGATGTCTTTGCAGATTTCTCGCTTCCATGCCGTATGACATCGAACACATTTGGGCATATGTCCAGCCAGCAGCGGTCGCGGCGGGTTTATCGGCCGCCGTCCGGTAAGCTGCGGGCGTGCCGGATCTGTTCGTCGCCGCCAACCTCGCCGAGGCCGTGCTGTGGTGCGGCGTGGCCGTGATCGTCCTGCTCAAGTGGCGGCACTGGCCAGCCGCGCTGCTGCTGATCGCGTTCGGGCTCAGCGACGTCGTCGAAACGCAGACCGGCGCGTGGTGGCGGCCGTGGTGGCTGCTGGCATGGAAAACCGCCTGCGTCCTCGGCCTGCTAGTCATTGTCTTGACGGCGTGGCTGAATCGACGACCCTTGGGCGATGGACCGCATGAAGCTGGACAACATCCGCCTGCTGGTTGACGACGTCCCCGCCGCCGCCGTGTTCTACAGGGTGCTGCTGGGCGAGGAGCCGAGCTACAGCAGCGACCTCTACGTGCAGTTCGAGGCCGGCATTGGGCTGTTCGGTCGCAAGCTGATGAACGACGTCAGCGGCAAGATGGCAAAGCCCGCCACGCCGTTGCCGGAGATCCAGGACGTCGCCGTCGCCGTGCTCGATGCCTCCGCCGAAGGGCTCGACGCCGCCCACGACCGCCTGATCGCCGCCGGCGTCTGCTTCGAGAACCCGCCCGCTGACCGCCCGGAGTGGGGCCTGCGGACCGCCCACCTCCGCGACCCGGCCGGCCACCTGATTGAGCTGTTCGAACCCTTGACGTAGGGGCACGGCAAAAGTGAGGCAGCCGCCATCCGTCGGATTGCAGCTTTGAGTTGCGTCCGCGCCGTGCTGCGGTAGGTTCCGGGCATGACGCAGCGACGCAACCGGCCGGATCTGGCGGCTCTTCGGGAGCGGGGCGGCTACGTCGACAAGCACGCCAACCGGCCGACGCCGGTGGCGGAGGAGGCGGCGGCGACGGGCGGGGTCCGGGACTGGTGGGTGCCGATCGGGCTCATCGCGTTCGGCATCCTCGGCCGGGCGGTGCAGGGGGCGATCACATCGGGGGCGGCGGGAACCGGGCTGGCCGTGCTCGAGGCGCTGTTCGCCGTCGGGGCGGCGCTGGGGGCGTTCTTCATCGCCTCGCGGTTTTTTGACAGCGACTGGGGCGAGGTCGGCCCGGCCCTCTTGAAGATCGCGGCGATCGCCCTGCTCGGCCTTGTGCTCGGGTCGATCACCGGCACGCTTGATCCGCAGCCGGACGATCCGACGCGGGACCAATTGGTGGCCGTCCACGTCATTTTCATCACGTGGTTCTTCGGCATCGCGGCGTTGTTCCGCAGCGATCTGCTGGAAACGTTGATGCTCACGGTCATCGTCGCGGCGGCGGAGTTCGCGGCGTTGCTGACCCTCTACGTCACCGCCGGCCGGACCGCCGCGGCGCTGGCGCTCACGCTGTCGTGAGCGTCACAGCCAGTTATAGACCATGTACTTCTGCCCCTCATCGAGGATCGGCTGGTCGAACTCGGTGAGGTTGCGGTTGCGCCACTCGAAGAATTTCTCCCGCTGGGCCGGGTCGGTGGGCAGCTCGACGACCGACCGCATGGTCATCCGCATGCCGTAGGCGTAGACGTTTTTCGCGCCCATGTCGTACCACTGCTGGATGCGGTTGCGGGCCTGGCTTTCGCTGGTGTTGCCGAGCATGCGGCCGCGGCCCTTGTCGAGCCAGGCGAGGGCTTCTTCCTCATTTTCGTAGTCGAGGATTTCCAAGGCTTCCTGATCTTCCCAGTGCAGGTTGCTCAGATCCTCACCGCCGGAGAGTCGGCCGACCCCGGCGACGATGCCGACGCCGATGATCGCCAGCAGCAGCAACCCGCCGATGATCGGCACGATGGGGGCGGTCGGCTCCTCCACCTTCACCGCAGCCGGCGGCCGGACGACGCCGGCGAAGCGGTTGTTCGCCACCGGCGACGCCGCGGCCGGTGCGCCCATGCCGATCTTCTTGCCGGTGCGAAAGTCCATGCCGCAGGCGACGCAGATCACCGCCTTGGCGTCCAGCGGCGTGCCGCAGCCGCCGCAGATCCGGCCCTGCGGCTTGGGCAGATCGTCCACCACCAAGTCATCGTCGGCCAGATCATAATCGTCGGCGTCGTCCGCCACCGCCGGTGCGCGGGCGGCCGGCGGCGGCGGAACGGCGGGCGCATTAGGAGAAGCGGTTGCCCCGCCCGAGGGTTGTTTCGGCACCGTCAGCACCGAGCCGCACTTGCACTGTGCCCGCCGGCCGACGTTCTTTTGCTTCCACGGGTAAACGTGGTCGCAGGCCGGACAAAAAAACGTGGCGGGGCTGGCGGTGGGCATGGGTCACTCCTCGGGCGCGTCAACTTTATCATCGGCCCGCCGCCGCTCCAACCGCCGCGAATAGGCTGCTTGACATGACTCACCCGCAGGATCAACCCCTCACCCTTGCTCTCATCGGCGGCAGCGGCCTCGGTGCGGCAATTGCGGATGGGGACGGCGAGAAGCTGACGGTGACCACGCCCTTCGGCGACCCGTCGGGGCCGATCCTGCGGACCGAGTGGGCCGGGCTGCCGACGCTGATCCTGCCCCGCCACGGCCCCGGCCACCGCCTTGGCCCGGCCCAGGTCAACAGCCGGGCGAATTTGTTCGCGCTCAAAAAGCTCGGGGCGACCCACGTCATCGCCAGCGGTGCCGTCGGGTCGCTGCGGGAGCATCTTCAGCCGCGGCAACTCGTGGTGCCGGACCAACTGATCGACAAGACCAACAACCGGCCGTCGACATTCTTCGAACAAGCGGCCGTCCACGTCGAGTTCGCCGACCCGTTCGACCCGATCATGCGGCAACTGCTGCTCGACGCCGGGCGGGAACAACAGGTTCACGACGGCGGCACCTACGTCTGCATGGAGGGGCCGAGCTTCAGCACGAGGGCCGAATCCGAGATGCACCGCCAGTGGGGCGGCGATCTGATCGGCATGACGGCGTTGCCGGAGGCGAGGTTGGCACGGGAGGCGGAATTGCCGTACGCCCTCGTCGCCCTCGTCACCGATTACGACTGCTGGCGGCCGCGCGAAGAAGATGCCGGGCCGCAGGAACTGCTCGCCGAGATCATCGGCCACCTCCGAGCCGCCACCGACGCAGGGGTCAAGCTGATGAAGCGGGCCGTCAAACTCGCCGCCACCCGGCGGGACGAACTGATGAACGCCCCGTCTCGCACGGCCCTGCAGCAGGCGATCTGGACGGACCGAAAGGCGGTGCCGCAGGACGAGGTCGAGCGGCTCGCCCCGATCTGGGGGCGGTACTTCTCGGCAGGCGGGTCGTGAACCGGAATCAACTTCCGTAACATGCCTCGCGTCTGTTGTTGGTTTTCATCGGAGATGTTTATGCCGCTTCCCCGCCACGCGTTGTTGTTGTCGCTCGCGCTCTCGCCGATCGTGGCGGTGGGGCAAATTGATCCGCTGACCGGGCGGGACGCGGCCCAGGGCGTGTTCGTCAACGACTCGGCGGCCGTGCGGGAGCGGTTCGCGCTCGCCGCCCGGATGGAGCGGCTGCGGGACTGGGACAACGCGGCCGACGTCTATCAGGAACTGCTGCGGGATCATGCGGGGAAGGTGGTGCCCAGCGCCCTCGACGCCGACGGCATTATCACGCAGTACCGCAGCGTTGCCCCGGCCGTTCGGGAGCGGATCAGCCAATGGCCGCCCGAGGGGCTGCGGGTCTACCGCGACCTTTTCGGCGGCGAGGCCGACCGGGCGCTGGAAGCCGTCACCGAGTCGGGGCCAACGGCACGGCGGGAGTTGTCGCGGATTGTCGAGGACTACTTCGCCACCGACGCCGCCGCCGACGCCGGGTTGCGGCTGGTCGACTTGCTCTTGCAGGACGGCGACTTCCCCGCCGCCGCGGCAATCGTCGAATCGTTGCTCGCCACCCACCCCGACCTCGGCGACCGCCGCCCGGCCCTGCTGCTGCGGCTGGGCATCGCCCGGCACTTCAACAACAACGACGCGACCGACACGCTCGACCAACTGCGGCAAAGTTTCCCCGACGCCGAGGGCGAAGTCGCCGGACAGCCGACGGTGTTGGCCGACGCGTTGGCCGCCGTGGTTGAGCTCGACCCGCCGGTCCCCGCCGCCGCCGCCCTTGGCACCGACTGGCCGATGCCGTTCGGTTCCGACGACCGCGGCCGGGTGCCGGACACCACCGCCACCATCGGCGTCGAGCGGTACTTCCAACTCGAGCTGCCCTATCGCAGCCCCAACAACCGCGGCATGCCGCGGACGCTGCGGGATCAAATTCTCGCCGACCGCCAAAGCGGCCGCAGCGGCGGCATCCTGCCGGCGGTCCGCGACGGCGTGCTCTACTTTCAGGACAACGCCGCCGTTTACGCCGTCGGCCTCGTCGGCGGCCTCCCCGTCCCGGCGTGGCAGCAGACCCACGACGATGGGGCCTACGTCGTCGACGCCTGGAGCACGCCGCGTGACCGCACCCACGGCGTCACCGTCACCGACCGCCACGTCCTCGCCGTCCTCGGCCAGCCCGACCCACTCGCCGGGCAAACCCAGGGCGGCGTCGGCAACCGCGACCCGCACCTGGCCTGCCTCGACCGGCAAAGCGGCGAGCTCCGGTGGCGGCTCTCGCCCGGCGACATCGAGCTGCCGGCGGGGATGAACAACGACCAACGCGGCAACCAAAGCGCCGTCAGCTTCGCCGGCAGCCCGGCGGTCGTCGACGGCCGCATTTACCTGCGGGTCGACCGGCTCGACGGCCAGTTCCGCACGGCCCACGCCGCGTGCATCGATGAGGCGACCGGCCGGGTGCGGTGGGTCACGCAGCTCACGAGCAGCATGACGATGAACAACGTGCGAGGCCGCGGCAACATCGGCCTGCTCGGCAACGACGCCGGGGCCGAGACGCACTTGGCCGTGGCGTCGGGCCGAATCTACGTCTCGACCGATGCCGGGGCGATGGCCTGCCTCGATGCGGTCGACGGGGCGGTGCGGTGGCTGAACCTGTACCCTCGGCCCGAGCCCGAGGCGGTGCAGCGTGGCCGGGTGCCGCGGCGGCCGAGCAACGTCCGCGCCTCCCGCCCCGCCACCGGCGGCCCGGTGATCGTCAGCGAAGGCCACGTCTTCCTGCTGCCGCCCGACGGCACGCACCTCATGGTCTGGGACGCCGACGACGGCGCCGAGGCGCTGCGGCTGCCGCGTGAGGATTACGACGACGCCGACACGCTCATCGGCGTCCGCGACGAGGCGCTGGTCGTGGCCAGCGACACGCAGATTCACGCGATCAACTGGGAAAACTTCGACCCCGCCGCCGACCCGCTGGACAATTTGGTGTGGGCCGCCACCTTCCTGCCGCCGGCCGACAGGCGGCACCTCCCGGCCATTGCCGCCCGGCCGTTTTTGACGCAGAGCCACCTTTACGTCCCGACGCAGGACCGCATCTTCCGCATCCTGATGCGCAACGGCATGCGGGAGGCGTTCTATCCGAAGGAGGCCGAGTGGCCCGAGGGGCAGGGGCCGGGCGAGTTGCTGATCGTCGGCGGGCAGGTCGTCTTGTCGTCGGCCAGCACCGTCACCGTCTTCGCCGACCCGGCGACCATCCAGCGGCAGCTGCTCGCCCAGATCGAAGCCGCGCCGGGCGACCCGACGCCGATCCTGCGGTACGCCGAGTCGCTGTTCATCGCCGGGCAAATCGGCGACGCGCTGGACCGGCTGATTGAGGCGGCGGAACTGGCGAAACAGCTTGACGAGTCGGCGGCCGACGAGGTCTTCGTCGCCGCGCTCTCGCTCGGCTCGCAGATCGCCCCGATCGACGGCCCGACCGGCGAGGCGTTCTTCGACGTCGCCCAGAGTTTGGCCGAGTCGGCCGAGCAGTTGGTGCGGCTGAACGTGACGATCGTGCCGCTCACCGAGGACCCGGCGCGGCAGGTGACGCTTTATCAGCAAATGCTACAGACCGAGGATCGCCGGGCCGTGCGGGTCGGCGTCGGCGATGGCACGACCACCGCCGCCGATTTGGCCCGGCGTCGGATCGACGAGTTGATCGAACTGCACGGCGAGGCGATCTACGCGGAACAGGCCGCCGCCGCGGCGACGGCGTTGGCGGCGGCCGACTCGCCGACGGCGGCCGAGGCGGTGGCCTCGCGATACCCGAACAGCCCCGCCGCCGAGCAGGCGCTGCGGCGGGCGGTGGCACTTTTCGAGGAGAATGGCCGAACGGTCGCGGCATCCCGGGCGCTGCGGCGGCAACTGACGCTCGCCGACGATGCGGCCGAGCGGGCGGCGATTTTCGAAGCCCTCGGCCGGCTCGCCGCCGCCGATCCGCGGCAGGCCGATCTGGCCGCCTCGCGGTTGCTGCGGGCAGCGGAACTCTCGCCCGACGCCGTGTTGTCTGAGCCGATCACGCTGCCCAACGGCGAGGTGCTCGACGGTTTGAAGCTCGCCGACGCCGCCGAATCGTTGCGGCAGTCGGCGACGAAGCTGGCGGCCGAGGGGCTGCCGCGGCTCGATTTGCCGCCGATGATCGTCGGCGGGCAGATCCCGGACATGTTCGCCGCGCCGATCGAGGTGCCGGACGTCAACCGGCTGCTGCTGCCGCCGCAGCGGTTCGCCCGCAACGACCGACTCCTCGCCGTCCGCGGCAACCAGCTCCGGCTGCACGATTCGACCGGCGAAGAACTTGCCGTCACCGAACTCGACACCGAACCCGTCGGCGCGGCGTGGCTCGGCGACAGCGTGCTCGTCTGGACCGGGCCGACCCTGTCGGCGCTCGACGGCGAAACGCTCGCGCCGGTCTACACCCTCCGCCCCTTCGGCAACAACGCCGCGGCGGCCGTGGTGGCACCCAACGCGATCGATCCGCCGGTGGACCGTGGCGATCGCGCGATCGAGGTGCGGGCGCGGCTGCAACAGGTGAACGCCCAGGGCGTGCTCGACCGCGACCCGAACGACGAGTCGATGGGCTTCGTGTTGCCGATGGCCGGGGGCGACGCCGGGGTGATGGCGCTGACGCCGGGGGCGATCCTCGTGGCCACGCCGGGCGGCGACGTGGTGGCTTACGACGAGGCCGACGGCCGGGAGCTGTGGCGGGCCGAGGCCGATGGAGGCAGCGTGCCGGTCCGGGTGCTGGCGACGCCGGAGCACGTCGTGGTCGCTTGGGCCGGGCCGAACGGCGGGGCCGACCTCGAGGCGTACGACCTTGCCGACGGTCGGCGGATTCTGCGGCGGGAACACGTCGGCCGGCAGCGGCTGGTGAACCTCGCTCTCGACCCCGGCGGCACGCTCGTGGCGTTGGAGCCGGGCCGCGTCGTCGCCTACGACCTGAATGCCGCCGACGCCGAGACGCCCAAGTACGTCAGCACCCTGCCCAACCGGCCCGGCGACGGCGGCGAGCCGTTCCAGGTCAGCGGCTCGCCGGGGCAGCTCGTCGTGACGGCGGGGCGGATCCTCGTGCTGGCCGACACACAGACCGAGGACCGCATGGTGTGGGCCCTGAACCTCGACGACGGCGAGCCGATGCGGTTCGACGAGGACGGCCCGGCGGCGGTGTTCGCCCCGGGACCGGGGGCCGGGCCGCGGGTGCGGATGGTGACCAGCGGCGGGCGGTTCTGGTTGTACGGTGAGCAGACGCTGTCGGCATACGACCTCGACGCCGCCGGCCGGACGTGGCAGGGGTTGAACTACGGGTTGCTGCCGGCGCGGGACGTGGTGCTGCTGGTGCAGCAGCCCGAGCGGCCGGTGCGCGGCCGGACGCCGACGCCAAGCGACTTGGTGGTGCAGGCATACAGCCGGATGACCGACGGCGGCAACGACGGCGGCTTGCTCATCCACGAGGCCCCGCTGCCGGGCCGGGTGCTGCCGGGGCAGTGGCAGGCGCTGGACGGGGCGTTCGCGTACCTCACCCGCGACAACATCCTGCGGCTGCTGCCGACGAACTCGGCTGCCGTAGAATGATGTGGTGCCCGCCCCGCCGACCAACCCGTTCAACGCGAAGCCGACGAAAACCACCGGCCAAGTCCTGACGGTGCTGGAGCAGATCCGCCCGGCCGTGCAGGACGACGGCGGCGACGTGGAGCTCGTCGAGATCACCCCCGCCGGCGTCGCCCGCGTCCGCTTCCACGGCGCCTGCGTCGGCTGCCCCAGCAGCGAGCTGACCCTCCGCCACGCGATCGAGAAGAACATCGTCTCGCGCGTGCCGGAGGTGAAGCGGGTGGAGGCGGTTGAGTGACGGACTGTGTCCGCTGTTCTTTGTCATTTGTTCTTGGTCCTTTGGCAGAAGGAAGGACCACTGACAAAGGACCAAGAACAAGCATCGGCCAATGATGCCCGCATGCCCCCCGCCACTGCCGACGTTCCCGCCGCCGAGTTGCCTGAAGCCGAGACGTTTATCAACCGCGAGTTGTCGTGGCTCGACTTCAACAGCCGGGTGTTGGAGCTGGCGGAGGACGAGGTGCCGCCGCTTTTGGAGCGGGTCAAGTTTCTGGCGATTTTTGCCAGCAATTTGGATGAATTTTTCATGAAGCGGGTCGGCGGTCTGCAGCGGCAGCGGGCGGCGGGCGTGACCAAGCTCTCGCTCGACGGCCTCTCGCCGCGGGAACAGCTCGACCGCGTCCACGCCCGCATCCGGCCGCTGCTCGAGCGGGCGACGGCGTGCTGGTTCGAGCAGCTCCACCCCGCGCTCAAGAAGGCCGGCATCGCCATAAGGCGCTACGGCGACCTGACGCCCGAGCAGAAGGAGGCGGCCGACGCCTACTTCGCCAAGCACGTCTTCCCCGTCCTCACGCCGCTGGCGGTCGACACCGGCCACCCGTTCCCGTTCATCAGCAATCTGAGCAAGTCGCTGGGCGTCGCGCTGCGCGACGACAAGGGCGGCGGCCACTTCGTGCGGGTGAAGCTGCCGGAAAACTTGCCCCGCTGGGTGCCGGTGCCCACGCCCGAGGGCAAGGGCGAGGGCGCCTCGCCCGAGGACCGCCGCAGCTACGTCCCGCTGGAGGGCGTCATCGGCGGCAACCTCGACGAGCTCTTCCCCGGCATGACGGTGGAGGAGCATCACCTGTTCCGCGTCACCCGCAACGCCGACGTCGAGATGGACGAGGAGGACGCCGACGATTTGCTCAGCATGGTCGAGCAGGAGTTGCGTCGTCGCCGGATGGCCGGCGTGGTGCGGCTGGAGCTGCCCGAGCGGATGAGCGCAACGATGCGGCAGCTCATCGCCCGCGGCATGAAGGTCGAAGAGGAGGACATCTACACCGTGCCGGGGCCGATCGACATCGACGACCTGATGCAGCTCACCGACATCGACCGCCCGGACCTGAAGTACGACCGCTGGCGGCCGCTGCCCCCCGCGGCGCTGGCCGACCCGGACGCCGACATCTTTGATGTGATCCGGCGGAACGACGTGCTGGTGCACCACCCCTACGAGGACTTTGGCCAAAGCGTCGAGCGATTCGTCATGGCCGCCGCCGACGATCCGCGGGTGCTGGCGCTGAAGATGACGCTTTACCGCACCAGCCGCGACAACAAGTTCGTCCCCGCCCTCATCCGCGCCGCCGAGGCCGGCAAGCAGGTGGCCGTCTTGGTCGAACTCAAGGCCCGGTTCGATGAGCAGCGGAATGTCGAACTGGCCCAAAAGCTGGAGAAAGCCGGCGTCCACGTCGTCTACGGCTTCGTCGGCCTCAAGACGCACACGAAGACCGCCCTGGTCGTCCGCGACGAGGAGGACGGCCCCCGCGCCTACTGCCACATCGGCACGGGCAACTACAACAGCCGCACCGCCACGCTCTACACCGACCTCGGCCTGTTCACCACCGACGCCGCGATTACCGGCGACATCGTCAACCTCTTCCACTACCTCACCGGCCACAGCCGGCGGGACGATTACGAGAAACTCCTCGTCGCACCGGTCACGATGCGGTCGCGGTTCCTCGAGATGATCGACCGCGAGATCGACCACGCCAAGGCCAACCGCGGCGGGCGGATCATCGCGAAGATGAACCAGCTTCAGGACCCGACGGTCATCAAGGCGCTGTACCGGGCGAGCCAGGCCGGCGTGCAGATCGACCTCATCGTCCGTGGCTTCTGCTGCCTGCGGCCGGGCGTGGCGGGGCTGTCGGAGAACATCCGCGTCCGCTCGGTGCTCGGCCGGTTTCTGGAGCACAGCCGCATCTACCACTTCGCCAACGCCGGATCGCCCGAGTTCTACATCGGCAGCGCAGACTGGATGAACCGCAACCTCGATTACCGAGTCGAAGCCATCACCCCGGTCGAGAGCGACGCGTTGCAGGAGCGGCTGATGTGGCAGCTCCAGACCCTGCTCGACGACGCCGCCCACCACTGGACGCTGCAACCCACCGGCGACTGGCAACGCGCCGGCACCCCGGAGCAGCGGAAAGAGACGCCACACCCGCAGCAGCTTAAGCAGCGACGGGCGAAGGAACTCGGCGGTCCATGAACGCCCGGCGATCTCTGGAATAGCCGTCTAGCAAGCTCCACGGCTGCCCCAGAAGACCTGCCGGCGCATCTGGTAAAACCGGCACGATCCGCCCGCGCCACTGCAGCCGCTGCGGCGGACGGTGGTTTCTCGTTGGTTTCGGGGTGGTTCCTGGGGTCCAATGCCGCTAAAGCCACACCGCCCGAGATTCACCATCATGAGCCACCCCACTGCCAAACCCGCCTCCGCCCAGCCGCAAAATCTTGAGCCGCTTGAGCAGCGTCGCCTGCTCGACGTCGGCCTTGTCGGCTACTGGAAGCTCGAGGGGCAGGGCAACCAGATGACCGTCACGGACGCCACCGGCGGCAACGACGGCATGCTTGTCAATTCGCGCCCGGAGTTCAGCGACTGGGTCGGCAGCAAGTTCGGCCGCGGGCTTAATCTGGAGGAAACCGACCGCGTCGTCGTGTCGCACGAGGCGGCGTTCGACACCGACCGCTTCACCGCCGCGATGTGGGTGCGGCCCGAGCAGTTCCAGAACGCCGACGGCTTCATGACCAAGGGCGAGACGACCGCCGCCTGGAGCTTTGGCACCCGGGCCGACCGCAAGCTGGAGTTCACCTACGACTTCAACGGCAACCGCCAAACCCTCGCCTCCACCGGCACGCTCAGCGCCAACCAGTGGGCCCACGTCGGCGTGAGCCTGGACGGCACAAACCTCCGCTTCTGGATCAACGGCCAGATCGACCGCACCGTGCCGATGAACCGGGAGTTGGTCGACAACACGCAGCCGCTGGTCATCGGGGCCAACCAGCCGCGCAACGGGTTTTACAAGGGCGACCTCGACGAGATCCGGTTCTACAACCGGGCCCTCTCGACGCAGGAGTTCAACGCCCTCGCCGCCGAGCCGGGGCTGGCAGGCAAGTTCCGGCTGGCGAAGACGCAGTTCAACGTGAGCGAGGACCGGGCCCAGGTCCGCGTGCCCATCGTCCGCATCCAAGGCATCGCGGGGCAGGCGACGATCGACTACGAGTTGCAATCGGGCACCGCCGGCGATACCGATTTCGTTCGGCAAAGCGGCCAGGTCACGCTCGCCGACGGCGACGTCCGCGGCGACATCGTCATCGACCTCAAGGACGACCTGATCCGCGAGGGCGACGAGAACTTCAGCGTCACGCTCGACAAAGTCACCGGCGTCGGCGGCCTCGACGCGCCGCGGACGGCGACCGTCACGATCATCGACGACGAGCCGGCCAATCCCAACGAGGGCGACGGCCTCTCGGGCACGTACTTCCGCAACCCGGATTTCTCGGATGCCGCCTTCACCCGGATTGATCCGACCGTCGACTTCGACTGGCGCGACAACGCCCCGGCCAGCCAACTCACGGCCGACAACTTCAGCGTCCGCTGGCAGGGCCGACGACCGGCGATTACACCTTCCACGCCGACGCCGACGACGGCGTGACGATGTGGGTGAACGGCCAGCAGATCATGGACCGCCCGGAGTGGGGCCCGGACGAGATCGTCGGCACGCCGATCCGCCTCGTCGCCGGGCAGAAGGCCGACATCCGCATCGACTACCGCGAAGGCAGCGGCTGGGCGGGGGCGGCGCTGAGTTGGTCCGGGCCGGGCGTGAGCAAGCAGATTGTGCCGAAGAACGCGTTGTTCAGCGAGTTCGACGCCCCGCCCGAGCCCGGCAACGGCGACGGCCTCCGCGGCATCTACCACAGCGACCGCGACTTCGGCACGCCGGTGTTCGACCGCGTCGACTCCCGAATCGACTTCGGCTGGCAGGACGGCTCGCCGCGGAATGACATCCCCGTCGATGGCTTCAGCGTCCGCTGGCTCGGGCAGATCGAGCCGCTGTACACCGAGCGGTACACCTTCCACGCCGAGGTCGACGACGGCGTGACGCTGATCGTCAACGGCCAGACGCTGATCGACCAGCGCGACTGGACGCCGGCCGAGGAGTACACGGGCAGCATCAACCTGGTAGCCGGTGAGAAGGTCGACATCGAGGTCCGCTACAACGAGGGCACCGGTTGGGCCGGGGCGAGTTTGTCGTGGAGCAGCGCGAGCCAGAGCAAGCAGGTCGTGCCGCAGAGCCAGCTCTACAGCGTCGCCGCCCCCACCCCGCCGACGCCGGGCACGGGCGACGGCCTGACCGGCGAGTACTTCGACAACGAGGACTTCACCGGCAAGAAGTTCCAGCGGACCGACGCCACGATCGACTTCAACTGGCAGGACGGCAGCCCACGCAGCGACATCGCGGCCGACACGTTCAGCGCCCGCTGGACCGGCCAGATCGAGGCCCAGCACAGCGAGCTGTACACCTTCCACGTCGAGGCCGACGACGCCTTCACGCTGACGATCGGCGGGCAGGTTGTCGCCAGCATCCCGAACTGGACGGCCGCCGAGGAATACACCGGCACGCTCCAGATGACCAAGGGCCAGAAGGTGCCGATCGAGTTGACGTTCGTCGAGCGGACCGGCTGGGCGGGGGCGAAGCTGTCATGGAGCAGCGCGAGCCAGCCGAAGCAGGTGGTGCCGGCGACGCAGCTTTACAGCGGCACCACCCAGCCCCCAATCGACGGCACCGGCACCGGGCTGCGTGGCGAGTACTTCAACACGAAGAACCTGACGAACCCCGAGCTGAATCGGGTCGATCCGACGATCAACTTCGACTGGAACCAAGGCAGCCCCGCCCCCGGCGTTGGGGCCGAAACGTTCAGCGTCCGCTGGACCGGCCAGGTGCAGGGCAAGTTCGGCGAGGCGTACACCTTCCGCGTCCGCGGCGACGACGGCTTCCGCCTGTTCATCGACGGCAACCGCGTGATCAACGAGTGGCGCGACGGCGGCAACAAGCGGTTCGACAGCCCGCCGATCACGTTCGGCGTCGGCGAAAAGAAGGACATTCGGCTGGAATATTACGACAACACGAGCAACGCCGATGTCCGGTTGGAGTGGCAGAGCGCCAGCACGCCGTGGCAGGTCGTGCCGCAGCAGCAGCTTTACCCCGCCGACGCCCCGCCGCCCCCGCCGCCGCCGGTGGACGGGTCGTTCAGTGTCGAGACGGTCGTGCCGTCGCTGGCGTCGCCGACCTACGTCGACTTCACGCCCGATGGCACCATGTTCATCGCGCAGAAGGACGGCCGGATCTACCGCTTCGCCGACGGGCAAAAGACGCTGTTCGCCGACTTGCGGGAAGACGTCAACGCGGTGCGGGATCGCGGGCTGATGAGCATTGCGGTGCACCCGAACTTCCCGACGGAGCCGTGGGTTTACGCCTCGTACACCTACGACCCGCCCGAGGCCGCCAACGGCAGCGGGCTGGCCGCCCGCGACAAAGCCGGCAACCGCCCGGCCCGCGTCGTCCGCATCCAGGCCACCGCCGCCAGCAACTTCACCGTCGCCCAATCCGGCAGCGGCGAGGTCATCCTCGGCAAGAACTCCACGTGGGCCAACACCACCCGCCCCGACAAGGACTCCACCGGCGACCGCAACCTGCCGCCCAGCGGCCGCGACTCAAGCGGCGCGTGGATCGACGACTACGTCGCCACCGACAGCCAAAGCCACACCATCGGCGCCGTCCGCTTCGGCCTCGACGGCAACCTGTACGTCACCGTCGGCGACGGCACGAGCTACGGCTTCACCGACCCGCGGACCGCCCGCGTCCAGGACATCGACAACCTCAGTGGCAAGCTGCTCCGCCTCGACCCCAACACCGGCCGCGGCCTCGCCGACAACCCGTACTTCAACGGCAACCCCGATGCCAACCGCAGCAAGGTGTACTCGGTCGGCTTGCGCAACCCGTTCCGCATGGCCGTGCACCCGACCAATGGCGACCTGTACATCGGCGACGTCGGCTGGAACGCTTACGAAGAGATCAACCGCGTCGACGACAACCCGAGCGTCGGCGGCGGGTTGAACCTCGGGTGGCCGTGGTTCGAGGGCATGGAGGGCACGCCTGCCCAGACCCGCGGCTACCGCGACACCGCCGCCGGCCAAGACTTCTACGCAAACGGCCCGGCCACCACGCCGCCGACCTACGCCCGCAGCCACAGCGACGGCGGCATCGCCGTGGCCGTCGGCGACTTCTACGACGGCACGAACAACCGCTACCCGGCCAAGTACGAAAACGCCCTCTTCTGGGCCGACTACGGCCGCGGCGAGGTCGAGGTCCTGGAGTTCAACGTCAACGGCACCGTCCGCGCCGAGAGCAAAGTTACCGGCAACATCGGCCGCCCCGTCGCCATGACCCAGAACCCAGCCGACGGCTACCTCTACCTCGTCGACATCAACGGCCGCATTGCAAGGCTGGACTTTGGCTGATTTCCGTGCGTCGCTAAGGCCCCCACCGCCTCGTAGAGGCGGGGCTACACCCGCTCTTCCACGTGCTCGGATCGCGTGCGTAG
>CAYLSV010000042.1:0-11472 GCA_964386435.1 uncultured Tepidisphaerales bacterium | reverse complement strand
CCCCGCCTCTACGAGGCGGTGGGGATTCCGGCGGCGTCGAGACGCGAGTGACGATGCCCCGTGTTCCGACGCCGATCAATCGACCTGTATCGCCGCCTGTCGTGCGTAACCTTCCACCATGCCCCTGCGTCACCTGCTCCCCGTGCTGCTGCTCGCCGCCTTCCTCGCCGGCTGCGGCGGCGGTGGCGAGACCCGACGATACAACGTGAGCGTCGAGAACCACGCCGACGGCCCCGTCACCCTCTGGCTCACCAAGAACGCCCCGCCCTACGACGCCGCTTGGGCGACGCCCGAAGACCTTGCCGCCGGTGCCCCCGGTGCCGATGGCCGCAACGCCGCCCTGCTCGCCCCCGGCGAACGGGCCGACCTCCCCGTCGCCCCCGGCAAGTTCACCGACGGCACCGAAGCCGTGCTGCGCATCTACGCCGGCGACCTCGTCCTCGAACAAGTGCTCGCCACCGGCCGCGAGACCAGCCTGCGGACCGACCTCACCATCCCCGAAGGCCGCAGTGTCGTGCGGGTCACCTCGGACACCCCGGTGCGGGCCGAAGTGCAACAGCTCGATTCGCGTTGAGAAGCCGGCGGCTACGAGATTCTATCCGGCAACAGCAGCGCTGAAACCGCCTTCTTCCCCGCGTCACACGAGGCCGGCCGAGCCGGTTTCGATCGGACTGCTGACGTAGTCGCGCGGGTCGGTGACGCGGCCGGTAAGGGCCGAGGCGGCAACCGTAAGCGGGGAGGCGAGGTAGACGCCGGCCTGTTTGTGGCCCATGCGGCCGGGGAAGTTGCGGTTGGTGGTGCTGATGCACGTCAGCGGCTCGTTCAGCCGGCCAAAGGTATCGACCGGGCCGCCGAGGCAGGCGGCGCAGCCGCTGGGGCCCATCTGACAGCCGGCGTCGAGCAGGACGTCCTCGATGCTCTTCTCGTTCGAATCCTTCTCGACACCGCGGAGGTTGAGCCGCTGCATGTCGGCGTGGACCTCGGTGCTGCCGGGGACGACGTAGGTCGGGATCTTGACCTTCTCGCCCAGCAGGATGTTGGCGGCGAAGATCATGTCGGTGATTTTACCGCCGGTGCAGGAGCCGATGTACGCCTGGTCGAGCTTCACGTCGCCGCAGTTGCGGGCGAGGTCCTTGTTGTCGGGCGAGTGTGGCTTGGCGACCATCGGCTCCATGATGTTCAGATTCCACGCCTGCTCGTAGCAGTACTCGGCGTCGCCGTCGTCGCTCACCACGTCCCACTCCGGGCGGTTGCTGCGATTGCGGACATACGCCAGCGTCTTCTCATCAACGTCGCACACGCCGTTCTTGCCGCCGGCCTCGATGGCCATGTTGGTGAGGGTCATGCGGTCTTCCAGCGTCAGGCTGCCGATCCCATCACCGTGAAAGTACATGGTCTTGTAGGTCGCCCCGTCGACGCCGATCTCGCCGATGACGGCCAGGATCAAATCCTTCGCCGTCAAATACGGCGGGATCTCCCCGTCGAACGTGAACTTCATCGTCGGCGGCACCTTGAGCCACGTCTTGCCGGTGCCGAGCGTGAACGCGGCGTCCGTGTTGCCCACGCCGGTGGCGAACTGCCCGAACGCCCCGGCGGTGCAGGTGTGCGAATCGGTGCCGAGCAAAATCTCGCCCGGCCGCACGTGCCCTTCCTCCGGGAGCGCCTTGTGGCACACGCCCTTGTAGCTCGTCTTCGTCGGGTCGAGGTACGGGCTGGGCATGCCCTCCTTCTCGATGAAGTCGGGGTCGTAGTAGTACCTCAGCCCCTGATCCTTCACGAACTGCCGCAGCAGTTGAACGTTGCGGTAGCTCTTGAGGTCGGCCGTGAAGATGTAGTGGTCGGGCACGATGACGACGCGGTCGGGGTCCCAGACCCGCGCGTCCTTGCCGAACTCCTGCTGGAAGATGCCGACCGTGCCGGGGCCGCAAACGTCGTGGGTCATCAGGACGTCGACATCGACCCAAACGTTCTCCCCCGGCGAAACGTGCGTCTTTCCCGCGTGCTTGGCGAGAATCTTCTCCGTCATCGTCATGCCTGCCATGCCGGAGTATACGCGGCGAACCGGCGGGCCGGTCAGCTTGGCGGCAGCGCTTCGGCGGGGCCGGCGTCGAGGCTGCGGATGCGGCGGATGTCGGCCGGCTCCTCGCGGTGGCGGGCGTTGTCCAAACCGCGGGTCAGGGCGATCGTGCCGGTGCGGGCCATCTCCTTGATGCCGTAGGGCGTCATGAGGGTGATGAACGCCTCAACTTTTTCCTCGCTGCCGCTGATCTCGATCATCAGCGTGTCGGGGGCGACGTCGACCACCCGGCCGCGAAAGCTGTTGGCCAAATCCATCAGTTCCCGCCGCCCGCCGGCGTTGGCGCGGACGGTGATGAGGGCCAGATCACGCTCGACGTAGCTCGTCGTCTGCAAGTTCCGCACGCTCTGCACCGGCACGAGCTTGGCCAGCTGCTTCTCGATCTGGCTGACGATGTTCAGGTCGCCATCGACCACCACGGTCATCCGGCTGACCTCCGGGTTCTCGGTCCGGCCGACCACGAGCGACTCGATGTTGAAGCCGCGGGCGGCGAACATGCCCGCGACATTCGCGAGCACGCCGGGTTCGTTCATCACCAACGCGGAGAGGACGTGACGCATGGCCGCAGCGTAGGTGGTCCTTTGTCGTTGGTCCTTTGTTCTTTATCCTTGCTGCTGTACGAACCTGTTGATGTCATCAACTGGCATTAGACCAAGAACAAATGACGAAGAACAAGTCACGCCTCACGCCGTGTCGACCCGGTGGGCCAGCGCTTTGCGGATCTCGGTCAAAAGTTGGTCGACCTTGAAGGGCTTGAAGAGCACCGCCTGCAAACCCTCCTGGCTGGCGCGGACGATGCAGTGGTTCGGGTCGTAGCCGAAGCCGGTCATGAGGATCACGGGCGTTTCCGGGGCGTGCCGGCGGGCGGCGGCGAAGACGTCGTAGCCGGAGAGGTCAGGCATCTTGATGTCGCTGACGATCAAATCCGGCGGCAGGCTGTGCGGGCTGTCGAGGTGGGCGATCGCCTCCTCGCCAGTACCGGCGATCGTCACGTTCACCTGGTACTTGCGGAGGATGCTGCCGATCGTCTCGCGGATGTTGGATTCGTCGTCGACCACCATCACCCGCGCCCCCCGCAGCGTCGGGTCGGCCACGGCGGGCGGCTTGATGTTCTTGGCCCCCAGGATCGTCTGCGGCCCGCGAACGGCCTGCTTCAGGCTGCCGCGGATGACTTCGACGTTGCTCAAAATGCTCGCCAGCCGCTGCCGCAGTGACTCGTCGCCGAGGAACTCCTCCTGCAACGCCGCGGCATCGGAGGCGATGTCGTTCAACGGCCCGGCGGCCTCGCTGCTGACGTCGTCGGCCAGCTTGCTCCGCGTCTCGACCCGCTCAAAGACCATTAGATCCAGAATGTTCAGCGCCATCGCCACGTACCGCCCGAAGATCTCGGCGAACTGCCGGTCGTCCTCGGTAAACGCCGCCGGCTGGTGGCTCTCGATGTTGAACACGCCCAGCACCTTGTCGTGCAGCTGCAGCGGCACCGTCAGGCTGCTGCGGGCCCCGTCGAGGCCGGTGACGTACCGCTCGTCGCGATCCACGTCGGCACAGATGTAGCTGCGGCCCGTCGCCGCCACGTAGCCGCTGATGCCGTGGTGGCCGCCGTCGTGATCGCCGCGAAACAACTCGACGTTGAGCGCGTCGTCCGGCAAGCCCTCGCTGATGACGAGCTCGAGCTTCTCGTTCTTTTTGTCCAGCAGACGGATGGCGAAGTGGTCGAAGTGCAGCAAATCACGGGTGTACCCGATGATCGTCTCCTCGAGCAGCTTCAGCCGATCGGCCATGTTGAGGTGGCGGATGGCCTCGGATTCAAGGCGGACCAGTTCGCGGCCGGCCTTGTCGATGGCGTCGATCTTCTGTTGCAGCCGGCGGGTGCCGGTGGCGTCCCAGACCACGGCCGCCACCTGCCGGACCGCGCCCGAGTCGTCGATCACCGGGCTGGCGACGACCTCCATGAACTGCCCGTTGGCGGCCGTCGTCGCGTACCGCTTGCTCCGCGGCCCGCCCATGGTGTCGCCGAGCGCGGGCGGCTGTGTCTGCTCGGCGAAAAGCGTGAGCGCCTCGCCGCAGGTGCGGATGACTTCGTCGCGGACCTCGTCAGGCCACGCCTGCATCTTGTGGTTCTGCCACAAGCAGTGCCCGCCGGGGCCGACGATGCAAACGCCTTCGCCAATGGTGTTGAGCACGAGGTCGGCCTGCTGCCCGACGAGACCGCGCTCCAGCGGCAGGAAGTCGCCCGTCGCCGCGTAGACGCCCACAAACCCGCCGGCCCGCAGCCGGTCCAGCGCCGCCGGCAGGTCGGTGACGGTTTCGACCTCAAACGCTTGCCGCAGCAGCTTCGCCGGGCCGTCGTCGACGTCCCGCTCGCCGAGCATCAGCACCCGCGGCCGCACCCCGCCCGGCGAGGAGGGGGAAGAAGAGGCTACACCCTCGGGCACGTCGGTCTCCGCAGGCGCGTCGGGAGGGATGTACATGAAGGCTCAGGTAGGGATGAAAGTGCGCGGCCGCTTCATTGAATGAACCGGCAGCCATGCTGTCAATGGGGAAGAACTTTCACGCGGATTAAGGGTAGGTGAAGAAAGTGCACTTCATGCATGTAGCTGCAGCCCGACGGGCTGCAGTGGCAATGTCAAACCACCGGGAGCGCTGAACCTTGCAAGTGACACGGACGCACCTACTGCGGCCCGCCGGGCCGCAGCTACTTCGCTTCTTCCAGCGTCGCCACGGCGAGCGCGGCACACTCATCCGCCGCGCCCACCACCGCTGCCCGGCGGACGGGCAACTCGCCGCCCGTCCCACCGACGGCGAGGCGGAGGTGCCACTTGTCGCCAACCGGTGCGCACCACGCGCCGATCGGGCTGGTGCAGTCGCCGTCGAGGCGTTGGACGACCTCCCGCTCGATGGCGACGGCCGTGGCGGTGGGCTCGTGGTTCAGCTTGGCCAGCGCCACCCGCACGTCAGCGTCGTCGGCCCGGCATTGCAACGCCAGCGCCCCCTGTCCCGCCGCCGGCACGAACGCCTCGGCGTCCAGCGGCGTGCCGACCTTCAACCCCAACCGGGCGAGGCCGGCGGCGGCGAGGAGGATGGCGTCGAAATCGCCGACCTCGACCCGCTGCAGCCGCGAGTCGACGTTGCCGCGGAGCATGTCGATGCGCAGATCCGGCCGTTGTTCCCGCAGCAGGGCCGTCCGCCGCAGCGACGTCGTGCCGACGCGGGCGAACCGCGGCAGCACCTCGATCGACGCGGCCCCGATCAGCACGTCCCGCACGTCCGCCCGCCGCGGCACCGCGGCAATCGCCAGCCCGTCCTGCGGCACCAGCGGCATGGTCACCGGCACGTCCTTCATGCTGTGCACCGCGAAGTTGGCCCGCCCGTCGAGCAGCGCCAGTTCGACCTCCTTCGTGAACAGCCCTTTGCCGCCAATTGCATCAAGCCGTTTGTGCTGCACGCGGTCGCCGGTGGTGGTGACGGTGACGAGCTCGACGCGAACCCCTGCGGCCGCTTCCAACTCGGCCGCCACCTGCCCGCTCTGGGCGAGGGCGAGCGCGCTGCCGCGGGTGGCGAGTCGGAGCAAACGTTCGGGCACAACCGCACCGTAGTCGGCTTCTTGAAACGTCGGATTCGCCGCTGCCCCGGCTGCCGTGATCCTCTACCCTCGCGGCCGATGAGCGATTCCTCGGGCGAGCAGCGGATTATCTTCGTCACCGGCGGCAGCGGCTTCGTGGGCTCGGCCGTGATCGACGAGCTGCTGCAGAAGAAGTTCCGCGTGCGGGCCCTCGTCCACCGCGCGCCGATCGAAAAGGACGGCGTCGAAAGCGTGCCCGGCGGGTTGTTCGGCGGCCACCTCGCCGAGGCGATGGCCGGGTGCGCGGCCGTCATTCACCTCGTCGGCATCATCATGGAGCGCGGCGCGGCGACGTTCGAGAAAATCCACGTCGACGGAACGAAGGCCGTGGTCGACGCGGCGAAGCAGGCCGGCGTCGGGCGGTACATCCACATGAGTGCCCTCAGCACGCGGGAGAATGCCAAGAGCGCTTACCACCGCACCAAGTGGGACGCCGAGCAGCACGTCGTGCGGCACGCCCCGGCGTGGACGATTTTCCGCCCGTCGCTCATCCACGGCCCTGGCGGCGAGTTCACCGAGCAGCTCGCCAAGTGGGCCCGCGGCCGTGCGGCGCCGTGGGTGGTCATGCCCTACTTCGGCGGCGGCCTTCTCGGCACCGGCGGGGCAGGCAAGCTCCAGCCGGTGCACGTCGACGACGTCGCCAAGGCGTTCGTCGGTGCCATCGACCTGCCCGCCGCCCGCGGCCGAATCTACAACCTCGCCGGCCCGGAAGTGCTCACTTGGCCGCAAATGCACCGCGTCGCCAGCGAGGCCGTCCGCGGCAAGCCCAAGCGGTCGCTGCCGATCCCCGCGTGGTACGCCGGCCTGCTCACCCGCGTGGTGCCCGGCTCGCTGCTGCCGTTCAACCGGGCCCAGGTGCAGATGAGCCAGGAAGACAACACCGGCGACGTCACCGAGTACCTCAACGACTTCGGCCGCGTCCCCCGCCCCTTCACCAGCAGCTTCCGCGATTACGCGGGGCAACTTTGACGCAGCAACATGATCAACACACGGACTCCGTGAGGTAGCTGCGACTCGGCGAGTCGCAGTCCGCAGCACACTTTGTTGTCCCGCCGGACTGCGAGTCGCCGACTCGCAGCTACCCGCGAGTGCCAGCCCGCTTGTCGCTCAGAACACGCCGCTGATTTCCCACGTCACCGCGCCGGCGTTGTAGAGGCCGTGCACGACGGCCGCGGCGGTGAGCCAGGGGCCGGCGAGGCTGACCTTGGGCGGGCGGCGTTCGCGCAGGGCGGCCGACCAGACCTTGACCACGCCGACCGACGCGATCAGGCTGCAGCCGGTGTGGAGGGCAACGCACACCGTCCACCGCCACGTCGCCAACCCCGGCGGCGGGTCGGGGAAGTAGATGTTTAGGTAAATCAGGTTCTCGATCGCGGCGAACCCGAGGCCGGCGGCGAGCAGGGTGAGCACGATCTGCCACCGCGATCGGAACCAGTGCGGCCGCGACTCGGCGACCCACAGGGCAGCCAAGGCCTTCATGAGCTCCTCGACCACGGGCGCGACGAAGACGGCCGTCGCCGCGCCGAAGAAGCCGCCCTCGACGTTGCCGCTGGTCAGCAGCGTGCCGATCACCGACGCCGGCCCGGCCAGCAGGATCAGGCCCAGACAGATCAGCCACGTCCGCCACGCCGGCATCGCTGCCATGCGCGCGGCCAACCAGTCGGCGTACCCGGCACCCCGCGGGCCGCCCAAATCCGGGGAAAACAGCGGCTCGTCGTACACGCTCGACAAGTGGCCCGACTTGTCCCGCCGTGGCAACGGCTCCACCGTCGGCTCGGGCGTCGCGTCGTGGTACCGCCGCATATGCGGCTCGGCGTGGACGTCGTGGACGCTCGCCCGCTCGTTGGCGGGCGAGGAGTAGCCGAGCGTCTCGGGCCGGTCGCTCACGACCCGGGCCGCCGGCGGTAGGCGGTGCCGATGGCGAGCATGGTCGCCTGCACGGCCGGGTTGTTGTTGCCGCGGTTGTGCATGGTCATGTTCACCGCCTCGATCCGCACGTTGCACACCACGTCGAACCCGCGGACGCGGGCCTCCTCCAAGAGCCGGAGTTGGGCCTCGTCGCGGGCGCGGGTCATGAGCTTGTGGTAGCTGGTCAGCTCGCCGCCGAAGATTTTCTTGATGCTCGCCAGCAAGCCCTTGAGGTAGCCGCTGCCGATGACGCACTCGCCGAAGACGATTTCCGCCCCGGCCGAGGGGTCGGCGTCGGGCAACTCGAACCGGCGGTTGTCGGTCAGCAGCATGCCCGAGAGCGCCTGCCGCCGCTGCTCGATGCTGACCAGGTGCCGGCTCTCGACCAGCCGGCCGAACGTCAGGCCCAACAGCACCAGCACCACCGGCAAACCACAAGGGCACAGGACGTTGAAGAACAGATCCAAGCCGTCGGCCATCGCCAACGGCAGGCTCGGGATGATCGCGTCGATGGACATCAAGACACCTCCTTGGCTCACCTTCGCTCACCCGACCGGCGGCAACTCGGCCGGCTGCGGCACGCCGGTGACGGCCTGCTCGGCCGCCTCGTCGTGCTCCGGCTCGACCGTGACGGCCGTGCCGTAGGCGTACAGCTCGGCCGCCCCGCTGGTCACGGCGCTGGTGCTGAACCGGACGTTGACAACGGCGTTGGCCGAGAGCTGCTGGGCCTGCATGAGCATGCGCTCGATCGCCTCGCGGCGGGCCTCGATGAGCAATTCGGTGTAGCCCCGCAATTCGCCGCCGACCATGTTCTTGAGGCCCGCCATCAGGTCCCGGCCGACGTGCTTGGCCCGCACGGTGTTGCCCTGGACGATGCCCCGCGTGGCGACGATCCGGTAGCCCGGCACGGTCTCGGTGTTCACGACAATCATCAGCGGCAGCCATGATGCGCGGGGTCGAAGCCCAATGCAAGCGGGGTGGTTGTTTGTTGTTGGTCCTTTGTCATTTGTCTTTTGTTCTTTGTTCGAAGTTGATGGCGGACGGGGCGTTGGTGCATGGATTCACGACAAAGGACGAAGGACCAAGAACAAAGGACCTTGAACGTCCGCCCTACCGTGCCTTTGTGGACTCCCCACCCCGCCGGTTGCTCGTCGTCATGCCGTCGTGGGTCGGCGATGCGGTGATGGCGACGCCGGCGTTGCGGGCGTTGCGGGGGCGGTTCCCCGAAGTGCACATGACGTTGCTGGCGCGGCGGAATCTGAAGGACTTGCTGCGCGGGCTGCCGTGGGCGGATCGGGTGGTGACGCACCGGAAGAAGGTCGGCCCGGCGACGCTGGCGCGGCGGCTGCGGGCGGGGAACTTCGACACGGCCCTCTTGTTGCCGGGCAGCTTTCGGACGGCGCTCATCGTGCGGATGGCGGGCGTGCCCAACCGTATCGGGTACGACCGCGACGGGCGGGGCTTTTTGCTCACCGGGCGGGTGCTGCCGCTGAAGGAGGAGGGCCGGTTCGTGCCGACGCCGGCGGTGGGCAGCTACCTCGGGCTGGCGGCGTACCTCGGGGCGTTCAGCCGGGACAAGACGCTGGAACTGCCCGTGACGCCGCGCGACGAAGCGGCGGCGGCAAGCGCGCTGCGGCGGGCGGACGTGGGTGCGGGCGAGGAGTTGGCCGTGCTGATCCCGGGGGCGAGCTACGGCAGCGCCAAGTGCTGGCCGCCGGGGTACTTCGCCAAAGTTGCCGACCAACTGGCGGGTCGCGGGTTGCGGGCGGTGTTGGCCGGCGCACCGAGCGAGCGGCCGATTATCAGCGAGATTCGGCGGATCAGCTCCACGCCCCCCGCCGACCTCGCCGCCGCCGGCCTGACCCTCGGCGGCCTCAAGGCCGTTGCCCAGCGGGCCAAGATCATGATCACCGGCGACACCGGCCCCCGCCACATCGCCGCCGCCGTGGGCACGCCGGTCGTCACCCTCTTCGGCCCCACTGACCCGGCGTGGACCGTCATCGACTTCCCGCACGAACGCCAGGTCAGCGTGCCGGTCTTCTGCGGCCCCTGCCAGCGCAAGACGTGCCCGCTGGACCACCGCTGCATGACACGCCTGACCCCGCCGATGGTTCTTGAAGCCGTCGACGATTTGCTCGGCAAACGCCTCGGCAGCCGCCTGAAGGTGCTGGCGAGCGGGCTGATGTCCGGATGATCACACTGCAGATTTACCGCCCGTGGTGCGGCAGGTCAGGGCGGATGTGGGGTACGCGATCACTCGCAAGTTCATGCGTCGCTGAGGCCCCCACCGCTGCGTAGCAGCGGGGCTACTCACGATCTTGAACTGATCTGGACTGCGTGCGTAGCCCCGCTGCTCCGCAGCGGTGGGGGTTTCGGCGACGAACGCTCACCGACTATGCCTCCAGTTCTTCCCACCGTGCGAACAGCCGCTCCACCTCCGTTTGCGCGGCGGCGAGTTGTTCGTACACCGCCGTCGCCCGTTTGTGGTCGGCGGCGAGGTCGGGGGCGGCGGCTTCGGCTTCGAGCTTTGTCACGCGTTCTTCGGCCGTTTGGATCGCTGCCTCCATGCCTTCGAGCTCGCGTTGCTCGTTCCAAGACAACCGCTTCTTCGCCGGCGGTTGGCGGACAATTGCCGTCTTGGGTTTGGGCGGCTTCTTCGCGGCGACGGCGGCGCGTTCCCACTGCGACAAATCAGCGAAGTGCCGGGCCTCGCCCTTGCCGTCGAGGGCGAGAATCGTGGTGGAGGCGCGGTCGAGCAGGAAGCGGTCGTGCGTCACCAGCACCACCGCGCCGGGGAACGCGAGCAGACTTTGCTCCAGCACGTCGAGCGTCGGGATGTCCAAATCGTTCGTCGGCTCGTCGAGCACCAGCACTTCGGCCTCGCGGAGCATGAGGCGGGCGATGACCACCCGCGCCCGCTCGCCGCCGGAGAGGCCGCGGACGGGTTGGTCGAGCTGCTCGCTGCGGAACAGAAACCGCTTGGCCCACCCCGCGACGTGCACCGGCTGGCCGCGGATCGTCAGCGTGTCGCCGGTCGGGAACAGCGCCCGGCGGAGCGTTTGGTCGAAGTCGACCTCCCGCCGGTGCTGGTCGAAGACGACGACTTTCAAGTCGGCCGCGTGAAAGATGTTGCCGGCGTCGGGCGCCAGTTCGCCGGCGAGGAGCTTGATGAGCGTCGTCTTGCCGCTGCCGTTGGGGCCGATCAGGCCGAGCTTGGTGCCGGGGCTGAGGGTGAGGCTGATGTGCTCGAAAAGCTTGCGATCGCCCAGCTTTTTCGACACGCCGGTGAGTTCCACCAGCTTCTGCGTCCGCCGGCCGCTGGCGGCGAAGTCGACCTCGGCGGTGCCGGTTTTCTGGTTGCGGTCGCGGACGTCTTTCAGGTCGTCGATCATCTCGCCAGCCCGCTCGATGCGGCCTTTGGCCTTGGTGGTCCGGGCCTTCGCCCCGCGTTGCAGCCACGCGATTTCCCGCCGCACGCCCGACGCCAGCGCCATCTCCCGGCCCTGCTGGGCGGCGAGGAACGCCTCGCGCTTTTCCAGGAACTGGCTGTACGTGCCGGTCGCCTCGAGGTAGCCGTTAGGATAGGCGCGGTCGAGCTCGATCAAGCGGCTCGCGACTTCCTCCAGGAAGCGGCGGTCGTGGGTGACAATGAGCGTGGCGAAGTTGCCGGTTTTGATCAGCCCTTCGAGCCAGAGGACGCCGTCGAGGTCGAGGTGGTTGGTCGGCTCGTCCATGATAATGAGATCGGGCTCGTCGATGATGAGTTTGGCCAGGGCGACCCGTTTGCGCTGCCCGCCCGAAAGGGTGCTTACCCGCTGGTTGACGTCCTCGATATTGAGTTTACTGAGTACTTCCTTAATGCGGG
>CAYLSV010000041.1:0-31868 GCA_964386435.1 uncultured Tepidisphaerales bacterium | reverse complement strand
TGCTCGAGGGCACCGTGGCCAACATCCCGCCCCAGGGCGGCCGCAAGCACCCGGAGCAGCAGTACATCCAGATGGACACCTCGCAGATCCTGTTCATCTGCGGCGGCAGCTTCGTGGGCCTGGAAGACATCATCCGCAAGCGGCTGGGCCGACGGATGATCGGCTTCAGCACCGAGGTTGTCGAGGAAGACACCGCCGAGGAGCGCGGTGAGATCTTGTCCCAGGTGCAGCCGGAGGATCTGGTCGAGTTCGGCATGATCCCCGAATTCGTCGGCCGCCTGCCGGTCGTGGCGACGCTCGACCCGTTGGGCCGCGACGCGCTGATCAACATCCTGACCACCCCGAAGAACGCGATTATCCGCCAGTACCAGCGGTTCTTCGAGATGGAGGGCAGCACGGTCAGCTTCACCGACGACGCCCTGGAGAAGATCGCCGACCGCGCCCTGACCCGCGAGACCGGCGCCCGCGCCCTGCGGGCCGTCTGCGAGGAGGTCATGATCAACGTGATGTTCGACCTCCCCGACCAACCGGCCGCGAATTACACGATTGACGGCGAAGTCGTCGACGGCCTCCGCGGCCCGTTCAGCCAGCCCCAACGCAAACGCAAGAGCGCCTGATCCAGGCGACAGCTTGAAACACAACCACGCCGCCGCGTCACGACGCGGCGGCGTGTTCTTGTTGCCACTGCTCAACAAGCCGCGCCGCCCACGCGGCATCTCCCGCCGCCAGCGGCGGCTCCAGCGTCTGCACGTAGATGCCTCGCCGTGCGTACTGCCCGTCGCCGAACACCCGTGTCACCGCCGCCTGAAGGTCGAGCCGTACTGCCACATCATCCGGTCGCAGCGGCACCTGCAAGGTTGGCAAGGACTGCCGCAGCGGGATCGGCGTGATGAAAACTTGATCCACATTGCCCGCCACACGGCAGCACGCCCGGTAAGTGGTCTGCAGCGCCAACGGATCATGCACGCGAACTTCGCCGAGCAACCGCTGCCAGTTGCCGGCACGGGTCAGATCGATCTCCACCACGTGAACCCCGGCATTCAGCAGGTCGGCCCGCTTCTGCCGGAAATCTGACAGCCCCGGCTCCCGCTTGTTCGCCGGCGAGACGAACTCGATCACCGTGACCAGGCGGGCATCACCCGGCTGAAACACCTGAACAAACCGTTGCGTCGCCGGCTCGTGCACGATGTCCGCCACCACCGGCGCGTCAACCGTGGCAACGGCTCCCGATGAGTCGGCGCCACCCGCCGGCTCGGCGACATAAGCATCCGGCTGCCGCCACCCGCCCCCGGCGTCACCGGCCGGCACGATCTCCGTTCGCTCCTCGATGTCGGCGATCAGATCGCCCGGCAGCACCTCGTTCAGCAAGTCTGCCGCGACCACCGCCAGCCGCTTGTGGACGGGCTGCCAGTGCCGCTCGAGGAACGGGTCCATGCCTGGGAATGCGCTGCCGACGCGGGGCATACTTGCATGATATCACGCCGTCGCGCGCAGCGTTTCCTCGTAGGTCGTCACGCCGGCGATCACCTTGTGGGCGCCGTCGTGGCGGAGGTCGGTCATGCCGCCGTCTTTGGCGAGTTGCCGCAGTTCGTTCAGCGGGCGGCCTTGGGTGATGGCGTCGGTGAGGGCGTCGCCGGGGGCAAAAAGTTCATAGATGCCGATGCGGCCGCTGTAACCGGTGCCGCCGCACTTGTCGCACCCGACGGCGACCGCGAGCTCTTCGGGCTGGCGGCCGACGATCTTCTCGAGCTGCCGGGCGATGATCGGCTGGGCCGGCTTTAACTGCTTGCAACCATCGCACAGCCGCCGCACCAGCCGCTGGGCGAGCACGCCGTTGAGCGTCGCCCCGACCAGGTACGGCTCAATGCCAAGATCAAAGAGCCGCGGCGCGGCGGCGACCGCGTCGTTCGTGTGCAAGGTGCTCAGCACGGCGTGCCCGGTTAACGACGCCTGCGTCGCCAGGCGTGCCGTCTCGACGTCGCGGACCTCGCCGATCATCATGACATCCGGGTCCTGCCGCAACAGCGCTCGCAACGCCGCGGCGAACGTGAAGCCGGCCTTCTCGTTGATCTGAAACTGGTTTAGCCCGGCGAGCGTGTTCTCCACCGGGTCCTCGACGGTGCAGATGTTCACGTCGTCGCGGGCGAGCTCGTTGAGCGAGGCGTACAGCGTCGTGCTCTTGCCGCTGCCGGTCGGACCGGTGACGAGCGTGATGCCGTGCGGCCGGGCGATGAGCTTGCGCCACTGCCGCAGGGTGTCGGCCCCGAAGCCGAGCCGGTCAAGGTGCAGCCGCGACGCGTCGGCGGCGATGATCCGTAGCACCACCTTCTCCCCGTGCCGGCCGGGCATCGTGCTGACGCGGAGGTCGATCGGCCGCTTGTCGAGCTGCACCCGCACCGCCCCGTCTTGCGGCAGCCGCCGCTCGGCGATGTCCAAGCCGGCCATGATCTTGATCCGGCTGATCATCGCCCCCTGCATCCGCTTGGGCGGCGTGAGCCGTTCCCGCAGCACGCCGTCGACGCGAAACCGCACCCGCAGCGCCCCGTCCTGCGGCTCGATGTGCACATCGCTCGCCGCCTCGCGGACGGCGGAGAAGATCAGGAAATTCACCAGTTTGATGACCGGCGAATCGTCCGCCGCCGCGGCGAGGTCGCCGATGTCCTCGGCCTCCTCGTTCTTGACGACCGTCAGCTCCTCCGGCGTCGCCGCGTCGTCGATCAGGCGGTCCAGCACGAACGCCCGTTCGTCAGGCAAGTACGCCCTGAGCGTCGCGTCGATGTCAACCGACGTGGCGGCAACAACCTGGATCTTCAGGCCCGCCACCCGCTCGAGCTCCTCGATGAGGAACACGTTGGCCGGCTCGCTCATCGCCAGCGTGAGCGTGCCGTCGACGACGAACATCGGCAGCACGCCGTGCCGCTCGACCAGCTCGCGCGGCAGCGCCGTCATTGCCGCTGGATCGACCAGGCGCGGCCCGACGCGGGCGAACGGCACGCCGAACCCTTCGGCCAGAAGCTCCGCAACCGCCGCCTCTTCGGCGAAGTTCATCTCGACGGCCAGCTCGCCCAGCAGCTTCGATGCCGGGTCCTTTGCCTGCTCGGCGAGCATCTCACCGAGTTGCTCCTCGCTGACGACGCCGCGCTCCACGAGCAACCGCCCCAGCGGCTTGCGCTGGTTCTCGGCGGTCGACATCGGGTGCGGTGCGCTCATGGGTTCACCGCAGATTCTTCAGCGCCGACTCGACGTCGGCCGCGAACTCGAACTTCGCCGACAGCCGGGTGAGGTCGAGGATTTCCCGTAGCGCATCGTCCGCCGCCGCGAGCACCAACCGGCCGAACAACTCATCGCACCGGCCGCGCATCCAAGTCAGCGCCTCCAGCCCGGCCGAGTCGGCATACGGGCACTGCGCGAGGTCGATCACGAGGTCGACGATCTGCCGGTCAACCGCGTCATCGACGTGCCCGCGCAAGGTCGCCACGTCGTCGCCGACAAGGTCGCCCTCGGCGGTGAGCACGCAAACGCCCTGATAATCGTCGCATTTGAGGGCCATGACGTTAAGCCGCCCGGCGGCGGATGAAGTGGTCGGCTGAGGCCAGGCCGTTGCCGTGACGTTCGATCATCTCGGCCAAGCGTGTCTCGCCGATCGAGACGAAGTGGCCGGCAAGCTCCGGGTCGAACTGCGTGCCGGCGCACTTGCTGATCTCTGCCAGCGCCGTCTCCAGCGGCATGCCCTGGCGGTAGGTGCGGTTGCTCGTCATTGCGTCAAAGCAGTCGGCTAAGCAAAGCACCCGCCCCATCAGCGGGATCTCCTCGCCGGCCAGCCGCCACGGGTAGCCGTTGCCGTCGAACCGCTCGTGGTGGTGGCGGACGCCGGGGATCAGGTCCTCGATCTGCGTGATGTCGGCGAGGATGCGGGCCCCGATCTCGGGGTGCTTTTTCACCTCGTCGAACTCCTCGTCCGTCAGCTTGCCCGCCTTGCGAATGACCGCATCCGGGATGCCGATCTTGCCCACGTCGTGCAAGAGGCCGGCCATGTAAATCCGCTCGCAGAAGTGCGCCCCGAACCCGGCCTTCTCCGCCAACTCGCGGCTGACCAGCGCCACCCGCTCGGAGTGGCCGCAGGTGTAGGCGTCCTTGGCATCCACCGCACTGGTCAGCGCGTGGAGAAGGCCCATCAAGAGCCCTTGGCTGTCCTGGTAATACGCCGTGTTCTCGGCATAAACGGCCAGTTCGTTCGCCACGCCGGCGAGGAGCTTGACGTCGACGCTGGTGAACTGCTGCCCGGTCGGCGAGCCGGTGTCGTTCTTGTTGATCGCCCAGCACGCCCCCACCACCCGCTGCTGCCGCACCACCGGCACGGCGAGCAACGTCTGCACCTGCCCGCTCAGCCACGCCAGTGTTCGGTCAAGGCCCAGCGTGTTCGCGATGATCGGCTCCTGCACGCCGCTGCCCAGCCGCTCGCGTAGGGCGAACTCCAGCTTGTCGAGTGCGGGCGAATCCAGCTTCGCCTCGCCATGGATCGACCGCGGCACCGGCGTGATCTGGCTGTCCCAGAACGCCAAGCCGACCGCCCCGACCTGCATGATCGAGCGGACATCGCGGCACGATTCGTCGAAGAACGCCTGCGGCGGCCGGGCGAGCTGCATGCCGGACGACAGCCGGTAGATCAGGGAAAGTTCCTCATAACTGTCACCAAGCTGATCCGAGAGCGAGTCGACCTGAGCGGCCAACGCGCCAGCTTGCCCACGCCATTCGTCGGCCTCGCAAGCGGCCTCCGCCGCCTCGGCGGCGAGCGTCGCTTGCGCCGCCAGCACCGCCGGCTTGCACGTCGGCAACTCCAGAATCTCCCGGGATTCCGCCGCATCAAAGCCGCGGGCGTCGCACCAGCCGGCACGCGATCCGCCGCCCGTCGGCATGCTCGGGCCGCGAGCCAGCAGCGCGATCGGCGTTCCGTCGAACTCGGTCCGCAGCACGCTGACGCCGTCGAGTTCGACCGGCGCGTCCATCGGCAAATCGATCCACGCCTCCATCGGCACCGCCCGCGCCAGCAGCGTCGGGCCGGCCGGATCCAGTAGCGCTTCCTCCGCGTCGTGCACGAGGGTCAGCACGCCCAGCGGCCGCAATCTGGCGGCGAGGGCTTCGGTGGCGGCCGTCCATGCCGCCGTGTTGTTCGTCCTTGCAGGCATCACTAATTCCTGTGTGTTGTCCCCCAATTCGCGGCGCATCACGCCGCCTCGCCGAGCAGTTCCTTCACGCACCCGAGCAACTGCCGCGGGCTGAAGGGCTTGCTCATCACCAATCGAACGATCGATTTGTCCGGGAGTTCCGGCAATTCGTGGCCCTGGGCCGTGAGCATGATCGTCGGCGGCACCGTCTCGCCGCGGCCCGACGCTTCGCCCAGCGCCTTGCACAGCTCGTGGCCGTTCATGCCGGGCATGTGGTAATCCGTCACCACCAGGTCCGGCGTGTGCTCGGCGATCGCCTCCAGCGCCTCGGCCCCGTCGGCGACGGGCACCACGGTGTAGCCGGCGTTGCGGAGCTTGAGGGCGACGACGTTGCGGATGTGCGATTCATCGTCGGCGACGACCACGGTTTTGGGTGTGCTTTGTTCCAACATTCTCTCCTTGTCCCTTCCCACCCTTTTTTCCATCGGCCCGATCCTGCGGCTACTCAAGCGGCCAGCGGCAACTCGAGCGTGAACGTGCTGCCCACGCCCACCTCGCTCGTCGCCACCACCCGGCCGGCGTGCACTTCCTCCACCACGTGCTTCACCAACGGCAGCCCCAGCCCCGTGCCGACGGCGGCTGATTCGTTCGCTTTTACCCGGTAAAACTTCTCGAAGACCTTCTCGATGTCCGCCTGCGGGATGCCTATGCCGGTGTCGCTGACCTTGATGCAAGCCAGCTTGGCGTCGGCATCGGTGGTCACCTCGATCTCAACACGGCCGCCTTCCGGCGTATATTTCACCGCGTTGCCCAGCAGGTTCAGCACGGCCTGGTACAGCATGTCGCGGTCGCCCTCGATCTGCGACAAACTCGGCGGCAGGCGGTCGATGACTTCGATATTCTTCACGCCAGCCGTGGGCCGAATGACCTCCAGCGCGTCCTTGGCGATCATCACCGGGCTCAGCGGCTTCCGGTCGACTTTCACCAGTCCGCTCTCGATGCGGCTGATGTTCAGGATGTTGTCGATCAACTTGCCCAGACGGTCGGCTTCGGTCTGGATAATCTCGCAGAACTCGCGGCGGGTGTCGGGGTCTTCGCCCTCGCCGTCGAGCAGCATCTCGACGTAGGCGTTAATGCTCGACAGCGGCGTGCGCAGCTCGTGCGTGACGCTGCCGACAAAGTCGTTCTTTGCCTTGGCGGCCTCGCGTTCGCGGGTCAGGTTCTGCAGCACCGCAACCACGCCGGCGAGCCGACCCGATGAATCAGCGACGGGGCCGAGTGTGACCTTGTACGGTGTCGCTCGGTCGTCGGCGAAGATGTCGATCTCCGTGCTCCGCCGGCCGTGGGTCTGGCCGCCCTGCCGCATCTGGCTGATGAGGTTGACGACGTTGTCGTCGGTGACGATTCCCGCAAGCGGTCGCCGGTTGGCGGCTGCGGCGTCAAAGCCGAGTGCGTCGCCGGCGGCCTCGTTGCACAGCAGCACGTCGTCGAACAAGTCGGTCACGATCACCGCGTCGCCGATCGAGTTGATCACCGCCTCGGCGTGTTCCCGCTGGCCGGTGGCGACTTTCAGCTCGATTTCCAGCTCTTTGGCCTGTTCCCTTGCCCGCCCCACCGCCGACTCCGCGGCGGCGACGCATTCGTTAAGCGCCCCGACCAGCGGCAAGAATGGCACGTTGTCCGAAGGAAGCGGCTCCAACGAATCTGCCCCGGCCGCATGGCGTGCGGAGGTCGCAAGCGTCGAGGCCGCGGCGGAGTAGGCGAGGACGCCGGCACAACCGCACGCTGCCGCCCCGAGGACGGCGAGCAACCCGAGCCACCCGACAAGGCCGAGGGCCGCCAGAAGCGAGCCGTTACCAACCGCAGCAACGATCAGGCCGAGCAGCCCCGCGGCAAGCAGGGCGGGCGTCAATGTTCGTAGGAGCCAGAGGTGCCGCACCATGTGCGCATCGGCGACGCACGCGAGGCACTTGACTTGTCGCCGAGTCCGAGTTGATGCCAATCTTCTGGCGACAATCGACCGCTCGGACCTCCGCCGCGTAGCGGCGGGACTACGTGCGCATCAGAAGCAGCTCGCACTGCGGGCGCAGCCGCGCCGCTGCGCGGCGGAGGTCCGGTCGGTCAATTGCTGCGACGCCTTAGTCCGTCGGCACGTTGGCCAGCAGTTCCGCCGCCAGCGGGTCGCTCGGGTCGATCCGCAATGCACGGGCGTAGCACGCCTCGGCCTGCATCGTCTGGCCCTGCTGCTGGAGCAGGAAGCCGACCATGCACAGGGCAACCGGGTCGCTCGGGTCTAGGCGGCTCGCCCGGCGGAAGCGGCGCAGGGCCTCATCGTTCTCGCCCTGGCGGAGCTTGACGTAGCCGTAGAGCAGATTCGTCTGGGCTTCGTCGCCGCGGAGGTGCTCGACGCGGCGGAGCGAGGCCTCGGCGCGGCGGAGGTCGCCGAGCATGAGGGCCGACTTGGTCAAACCGATCCAACCGCCGGGGTGGTCGGGCGTGAGCCGGGTCACGCGGCCGAACGCTTTGCGGGCCTCCGGGGCGCGGCCGAGTTCGAGGCGACTTTCTCCCAGGGCGAGCCAGATGTCGGCCCGCTCTTCGTACGTCTCCGTGACGACGAGCCGCTCCAAGAGTTGGGCGGCATCGCGGTGCTGACCGGCGTGGTAACTTGCAAGTGCCAGCGACTCGCGGATGCGCTCGTCGCCCGGATCGAGCACGGCCGCTTGCCGCAAGACGTCGGCTGCCTCGGCGAATCGGCCGGCCCGCATCTCGAGCTGCCCCACCGCTTCCCGTACGGCCGCCGAGTGTTCGAAGTAGATGATCCGGCCGCGCAGCAACGCGAGCGCTTCGTCGCCCCGATCCAGCGCGGCGAGCATCTCAGCTTGGGCGATGACGTACGCCGGGTTCTGCTCATCGGCCGTCGCGGCGGCGGTGTAGTGGGCGAGCGCCTTCGTCGGCTTCTGCCAGCGTTGGTCGATCACCCCGGCGAGGTAGTTCGCCTCGGCCAGCGTCTTGATCGGCGGCTGCTCGGCGGCGGCGAGAAGTTCGAGCGCCCGATTCAGATCCTGCTCGGCCGGCTCGAGCCGACCTTCTTCAACGTGCACCTTCGCCCGCAGCGTCAGCAACGCCGGTGAGTCCGGCTGCATGACCAGCGCGTCGGAAAGGCTCTTGTTCGCCTTGTCGAACTCGCCGGATTCGAACTGCCCCTCGGCCAGCGACAGCAGCACGCCGGCGCGGGCCGACTGCCACTTGGCGGTGGCGACATTCTTGTTGCCTTCGTGGGTCTGGCCACCGCTGCCGCAACCGGCGATGGCGAGCAGAATGGCGGCGGTGAGGCAAAGGGGGCGGTTCATCAATGGCTCAATTCTCTGGGGTTCGCGGCAAAAACGCCCGACCGCCGAATCAACAACGGCCGGGCGGCATCTTCAATAAATTACTCGTCAATCGTGCCGATCGGCGTCTCGGCGAACATCTCGTCCCACGACCCGTCGGGCCTCGTGGTCGGGGCGTCCTCGGCGGACACCTCTTTCATCGGCAACGGCGTAACTGGTGCCGCGACCAGCGGGGCCGACTCGGTCGGCTCGTCCTCGGGCTCTTCCGACACCGTCTCGGTGGTCGGCGTGATCCGCAGCGCCTTGGGCCGATCGGCCGGGCTCATGCCGGTGCCGCCGCTGAGCATGCTGCGACGGACGAAGCCGCGGATCGAACTGTTGTCCACGCCCTGCACGAGGTCGCCGGTCAGCTCCTCCTTAAGCTCAATGGCTTCGAGGAACTTGGGGTTCAGGTTCAGCGCGGCGTTCAGGTTGAACAGCGCCTTCTTCCGATCCGGCGACTCTTTCCGTAGCTCGGTGAGCGCCTTCTCATAGAAACCCTCGGCGAGCCGTTCGCGGCCCCACGGCATCATGCCTTCGCGGACGCCGACCCGCAGTTTTTCACCGGCGGCGAGCTGTTCTTCGCTCAATTCGCTGTACTTGTCGTCGTCCTTGATGATGTGCGGCGTGAGCAGGATGACGATCTCCTCCCGCACCGTCCGGTCGGCCTGGTTGCGGAACGCCGCACCGACGACGGGCAGGTTGCCCAGGCCCGGCACCTGGCTGCGGGTGCTGGTGCTGGTCTCGCGGAACAGGCCGCCGATGACGACCGTGTGGCCGTCCTTGACGACGGCGTTGGTGGTGACCTCGGTGGTGATCTTGAACGGCAGGTTGTCGGCGTTCAGGCCGCCGTCGGAATCCTCGGGGTGGACCTCCAGCCGCACGTAGCCGTCCCCGGTCACGAACGGGCGGAACATCAGTTTCGTGCCGGTTTCGAGGAACTGAACGGTTTGCGTGGCGACGGTTTCGCTGACGGTCGTCGTGATGTAACCGTCCTGCCGGCCGACGAGGATGCGGCCTTCCTGCCGGTTGACGGCGAGGACTTTCGGGTTGGCCATGACGACGGTGTCGGTGACGCCTTCGAGGGCGGAGATGAACAGCGAGACGTCGCCGGTGACGACGCCGAGGCGCAGGCCGCCGGGGACGCTGCCGCTGAAGCTGTTGCCGGTGCCGCCGCTGAAGGCGTCGGGCGATTGACCGTCGGCGACACCCGCGCCGTTGATCTGGCCGCCGCTGAAGCTGACGTCGGTGAAGTCGACGCCGCCCAGCACGTTGAAGTCGATGCCGAGCTGATTGTCCTCCGACAGCGCCGCCCGCAGGATGGTCGCCTCGATCAGAATCTGCGGCGGTCGGCGGTCCGCCTCGTCAAGAATCTGACGGACGCGGTCGAGCCGGTCGGCATAGTCGGTGATGACGACAAGGTCTTCGCCGGCATAATCCTGGCCGCCGGTGCCGCCGGTGCCGCTTTCGGTGAGGCCGCTCTGGGCCTCAACCGTGGTACCGACAATGGCCTGCTCGGAAAGGACAGGGGCGATGAGCGATGTGGCGTCGGCGGCGTTGAGGTGGAACAGGCGGTAAACCCGCGTCTCCGTCGCCCGGTCGGCGGCCTGCACGGCTTCGAGGTCTTCGAGCGTGTGGACGTGGATGAAGTTGCCGTCTTCGCGGTAGCCGAAGCCGTTGCTCATGAGGATGGCGTCGAGCGCTTCGTGCACGGTGACGCCGTAGAGGTTCGCGGTGACGCTGCCCTCGACGCCCTTGTGGGCGATGATATTGAGCTGCGTCTGTTGGCTGAGCATGCGCAGCACCTGCTGCAGCGGCGCGTCGGAGACGTGGATGTCGCCGGTGCCGTAGGCGTCGACGAATTGCACGTCGTCGTCGCTGAGCGCGGTGCCGGCGTGGGTCGGCGGCGCGGTCTGCTCGGCGAACGGATCGACCATCACCACCGGCGGCAACTCCGGCTCGGCGGGTGGCTGGGCGGGAATCAGGTTCTCGAAGACGCCGGCCAAGTCCGCCAGTTCGGCAACCTGTTGGATCGCGTCGGCGGGGGCAACTTCGGTCCGCTCTTGGGCGGCGGCGAACACGCCTTGCACCACCGGCTCCGGCTCGGCAACCGGCGTCTGCACCGGCGCGACCTCGGGGGCGGCAACGACCATCGGCATCGGCTGGTCCGATGCGGCCGGCACGGGGGCCGGGTCGACGTACCAACCGCCGACGGCAACGAGCGCCGCACCCAACGCCGCGGCGGCGGCAGCCTGCAGTCGGCCGGTGCTGCGACGGGGCATGTCCCACGGCGTGCGGGACAAATTGCTCGATCGGGCCGACCTTCGGGCGACGTGATCGGCGGTAACTTCTTCAGGATTGTGACGATCGGCGGAAGCGTTTTTCTGCATGGCAACTCCTCATCCAGCGGCCCCGGCGGAGGCCGGCGGCGGTACGTGAGTTCCGGGTGCGGTCGGCACGTCTACTTGTCCGGCATGCGCAGTTCGATCCGCACGCCCCAACGTTCGAGCACGACCCGCTGGGGCTCGACCCGCAGCAGCCGGAACGACGCAATGGCTTCCCCCGGGGACACGGCGTCCCCCAGCCGGACGAGCTTGCCGTTGATGACCGCGGTGGCACCTGACTGGCGGTCAGTGCCCCGGCCCATCCACGTCGCCTCCAAACTCAGCAGACTTGCGTCCTGCCTGGCTTGGTCGGCTCGTTCGTCCAGCCGCCTCTTCTCATCGGCCCGACGGGCCAGCGCCTTCTCCAGGTTGACCCAAATTCTTCCGATTTCCTCATCGTCGTGCGCGTCGAAGTCGCGGACGCTTTGCCCAGACGGCGCAACCGCCCCCGCCGCCATAAACAGATTGCGGCCGCCCACGGCAATCGGCTCGGTGAGCCACTGCCGCAACGCGGGCGAGGTGAACGCGGTTGGCGTGCGGATCGCTGCATCGCCCGTCGCCGGATTGGCAGTCGAAGCGTCAGCGGTTGCCGCGTCGGCCGAGTCGGTGCTGGGCCACAACCAAAGCACGGCGAGCACGGCCATCAGCAGCCCGAGCACCGTGGCCTTCTTCCGCTCGGCCGGCAAGGTCTGCCAGCGGTCGGCGAGGGTGAGTTGGCGCGGCGTGGTCGGCATAAGTCAGTTGGCCGTGCGGTAGTAAAGCTCGACGCGCATCTGGCAACGGACCTGCCCGGTGCCGGTTTCGCCCTGCGGCTCGGTGAGCTGCAGCTGCGAGGTGCGGGTCATTCGCGGCAGCGACTCGATGTGCCGAAGCAGCGTGAAGACGTTGACGTAATCGCCCTCGAACTCCAGCAGTACGGGTAGTTTCCGGTGAAGATCGCCGACTTGCTCGGCCTCTTGGCGGTAGCCGAAGTCGCGGATCATCAGCGACTCGGCCCGCCGCTCGACGTCGGCGAGGAACGGGTACAGCGGGTTCTGCGACGGCATCGGCTTGAACAGCTGCAGCGTTTGTCGCAGCCCCCGCACCTCCGCCGCCACACCGGGCAACTCCGCGGCACGCACGCGGTTCGCCTCGACCTCAGCCTCAAAGCCGTCGATTTGTTCCTGAATATCACCCGCTTTGAGGTGAGCCGGCACGTAGCCCGCCCCGACCAGCACGCCCGCGGCGGCGGCGGTCAGCATGAGCACGCGGCGGCGACGCCGTATGCCCAAATGAATCTCGTCGCGCAAGTGCGGCACTGCGGTGCGCATCGGCATGACGGTGGTGACGGTTGAGCCGGCGAGTCAGCCGGCGCTGGGCAGTGGGACGGTGAACGTGAGCGTCACCGACCACTGATCCCCGCCGCCGGGCAACGCCGCCCGGTTGCTGCTGGCGACGAGCACGTCATCCAGCGCCGGCACCTCGTCGAGCCGCTTGGCAAATTGCGTGATCGATCGATGGGCGGTGGTGATTGCCTTGATCTCCACCGCCAGCTCACTGCCGGGCTTGGCATCATTGTGGCCGGCGAGTCGGGCGAGGGCGCTGCCGCCGGTTGGGCGGCTGGTCCGCAGCGTGATCTTCAGATCCTGCAGCGACATGCTCGCCGGCAGCGACTTCTCGACTGCGGCCAGCACACGACTCGTCTCGACGGTGAGGCCGATGTCGGCGGCGACCTGCTCGCTGGTGCGGAGTTCCGTGCGCAAGCCCAGGTTTTGCTCGAGTTGCCCGATTTCCAGGCGGCTCTGCTCGACGTCGCGGGTGCGGTCGTCGAGGTGGGCCGAGGCGGTGGCGACGTCGAACCAGCCGCCGAGCGTGACGAGGCCGAGGATTGTGATGAGCGTGACGCTGGCCGACCCGGCGAGCGTGGTGCGGCGGCGGCTGCGGGCGGCGGCGGCGTACCAATCCGGCAGGAAGTCGGGCTCGCTCTGCTTGTTCGTCGGCGTCGTCATCGCTTGCTCCGCTTGCTCCTCACGCGGCCAACCGCACCGGCGTCGGCTCGAGGTGAACGGCTTCGTCGGCGGCTTGGGCGTCGGCCTGCTCGGCGCGGGTCGGGCCGACGCTGCCGCGGTACGGGCCGGGCGCGAACCGCAGGGCCATGCCCACGGCGGCCGACCAGGTGCCGCGGTCGGCGTCGAGTTGGCGGACGCCGCCGGCGTCGAGGTTGCCCAGCGGCCGGGCCGTTTCGATCGTCAGGTTCAGCCCCTTGCCCAGCGCCGTTTGCAGCGGCTCAAAGTCGCACCGGCCGCTCAGGCTCAGCCGCGCCGGCCGCAACCCGCGGAAGGTGACGGCCCAGTATCGCAAGCACAGCGCGACCTCGTGCACCATGTGCTCGACAGTCGCCCGCGTTGCGTCGGTGACGGCCCGGCGCACGCCCTCGGACATTGGCCGATCGGCGTCAGCGTCGACTCGTCGCAGCAACGCCGCGGCCTCGCCCTGCTCGATCGCCAGCCGCTCGGCAACGGCGTTCTGCAGGGCGGCCATGCCGGTGTCGAGGGCCTTGTAAAACCCGACCTGCCGGCCGCGACCGATAATGACCTGGCCGGAATGGTGGCCGATGTCGAAGATGACGTGGACGCCCTCTTCGTCCTCTTTTCTTCGGAAAAACCGCTCAAGTCCGCGGTACAGCGCGCATGGCTCGAAGTCGAGTGCGGCGACCGTGGCACCGATCTGGTGGAGCTGGTTGAGGTAACGCTCGATCGGCTCGATCTGGGCGGCGGCGGCGAGCACCTCGCGGAGTGGCTCGGGGCGTTCGCCGTTGCGGGGGCGTTGGTGAACCTCGCCGCTGGCGATGCAGCGGACGCTGATCTGGCCGGTCATGTCGTGGAACAAGCTGGCGGCGTCGCGCTCCACGCCCTGCCGCAGTTGGTCCGGGTCGGTGTCGGGGCGGCGCAGCGTTTTGACCCGGCACATCGGGTGCGGCACGCTGGTGACAATGCGGCGGCCGCGGAGTCGGCCGGTGCGCAGCGTCTTCGCGAGCGCGTCGGCGGCCTCGTCGGTGAGTAGGCCATGGTCGTCGGTGGTCGAATGCTTGAGCGTCTGGCAGACGGCGGCGGTGACGCCGACGCGGTCGCCGCGGATGGCGAGTTGGACCAGGCGCAGCTCGCGGTGGCCGACGTCGAGGCCGATGGGCAGCACGCCGCCGCCGCACCGCCGCAGCGGGACGACGGCAGCGTGAAGCCGATCGACGACGGGGGCGAGTTGGGCGGGAAGCGCGGGCATGCCGAGGCGGCCGCGGCGGGCGCGACCCCTTAGTTCGTCGGCACGGTGACGCTGCCGGTGAAGGGCTGGACGTGAACTTCCAGGGTTTCTGTGCCACTTTGCAGCGTAATGACCGCCGGCGACGCCAGGCTGACGCTCGCCCCGCCGCCCGTGATGGCCAGCGGCTCGCCGAGCTCGTTGAACGCGAGGCTGGTGTGGCCGTCGGCGTCGACGCTGACGAGGCGGACGTTGTCGAGGTCGCCGGTGTCGAAGCGGGTGACGAACGGCATCTGCGTCGTCGGATGGGTCAGCGGTTCGAGGCCGAGCGTGGTCACGCGGTTGAGCGTGATCTGTTGCGCAACAAGGTCGGCGGCGACGACGTGGAACTGCTGCGTCGTGATTGCTCGGCTTTGGGCGTACTGCAACTCGCTGACCACCACGCGGGCGGCGGCGGCGAGGCGGAGCGTCGGCCGGTCGGCAATGGCCGGCAGCACCAGCGTCGCGGCGATGCCGAGGATGACCAACACGACCATGAGCTCGATGAGCGTCATGCCGCGCCGGCGGCGCGGGCGATTCACAGCGGCCTCCGGCTCTGCTCGACGCGGAGCGACTCGAGCTGGTCGTTGAGTCGGCGGAGCTCTTCGATGATCTGCGCCCGCTGCGCCGCGGGGTTGGGCAGAAGGAGCACGCGATCGTCGGCGTCATCCGCAGCGGGTCGCGAGGCAGCGGCGGCGTCCGCGGGGCCGCGGGTGAAAAGTGCGCCGAGGGTCAGCACCTGCAGGGTCGCGAGGGCGACGAGCCAGGACCGGCTGGACGGACGGGCGGCAATGGGGCGTAGCTGTTGCATCATGATTCTCCCGGGAAGACTTACAATTCAGTACCGGTCGGTGACAACCAGACCGGTGACGGATTCGCGGCCGGGGGCGAGATTCTGCAGCTCCAGCGGCCGGGCGGGCGAGATGGTGAGGCGGCCGTCGAACGCGTCCATCTCGAAGTCGTTCATCAGCACCGGACCCTCGACGTTGATGTCGGTGGCGGTGCCGGCGTTGCCGTGGGTGTCGAGCTTCTCGCCGACGTAGAACGCGCCCTGCAGGAAGGCATCGGCCCCCTTGTGGACGTGCATCTTGTCCCGCACCACCAGCGCCGGCATGCCCGGCTCGGCGGTGATGTGGATGGGCGCGCGCAGGTGCAACTCATCGTTGATGATGAGCGTGCCGGTGAGGTGCAGCGGTTCGCGCTGTTGGACCTTGCGGTCGATGCGGATGATGCCGAGCGGGTTGGTGGCGGTGCGGGCGTCGTGCGTGCCGGTCAGGCCGTTGAGTTCGACGGCGTTGCCGCCGGGGTAAGCGTTTTGCGTGAACAGCGGGATCTCGCCGGGTGCGGGCACGACGTCGGACGACGGGGCCGGGTCGCCGCCGTAGTTGGTGCCGGTGGCACTGGCGAAGCCGGCGGTGTGAGCGGGCGGCGGCGGGCCGATGTCACCGCTGGCGACGATGTCGCCGCCGACGAACGCGGTCGGCAGCACGACGTCGCCGTCGATCGAGAAAATGCCCGGCGGCTGCAGGGCCGTCTCGCGGACAACCCGCGCCCCGGACTTGCGCACCAAGGCGTCCGCCTCGACGACGACGTCGACCTGGTAGCCGTTGCCGCTGGGCGTGACGGTGACGCTCACGTCGCAGCCGTTGACTGCGTAGGTGTGGCTGGGGCTGTACGGCCCGTCCTGTCCGAGCACGGTGTCGGCCGGCGAAAGCTCGGGGTGGCGGAGGTAGTGCAGCGCGACGGTGAGGGCCGAGTGCGAGAGCTGCTCGGCCCGCGCGGCCCGTGCCCGATTGGCGGTGGCGTCGACCCGCAACGCGGTGCTGCTGAGCGTCGACCAACTGATGATCGTCGCCGCCGCCACGACGATGAGCACCATGAGCAAGGCCGCCCCGCGACGAGCCGGCCGCCGGCGCTGATGTTCACTTTTATCTGACATCAATCGTCCTCGTCGTCCTCGTCGTCCTCGTCGTCCTCGTCGTCCTCGTCGTTGAACAAGTCCCTGAGTTCTTCCGCGATGGTGTTGCGCGGGCCGTTCTCGAGCGGGCCGTGTTCTTGGAGTTGCTCGATGACGCTTGCAAGGGCCGGCACCTGGGCGACGGCGTTGGGCAGGCTCAGCGTGTTCTTCAGCGGCGGCTGAAGAATGCCGTCGGCGTCGGCTAGGACAAGTTCGTACCCGAGCAGCGGCGTGCCGGTGACGTCCATCGGCGGCGTGTACGAGATCTTCATCTGCGCGACCTTGCCGCCGGTTTCTCCGGCGAAGGTGCGGATCGGGTTGAACAACTCTGAGTCCGCCAGGTTGCGGATCATCGTGAAGGTTTCGGCGTTGGCCAGCTCCTCATCGGTCAGCGGCGTGGCCATGCTCGGGTGTTGGAGCAGCCGGGGTGTGAGGTGGACGACGCGGCCGTCGGCGGGTTGAAACTGGATTAGACCGATTTCGCCGAGTTGCACGACGCGGTCGCCGGGGAAGGCGTCGCCCAGGTGCAGCTCGTCGTGGAGCCAGATCAGGGCGCGGGTGTTGCCGGTGCCGGCGTTGTTCTGGCGGACCTGCAAGACGCCCGCGGCGTTGCGCAGCATGTGGTCGAGGCGGGCGCCGGTGGCTTGGCGGGTGGCCTGCGTCTTCTCCGCATCGGCGAGAGCCGACCAGCCGGTGGCGGTGGTGGTCATCAGGCTCAGCGCGGCGACGCCGACCAGCGCGGTGATGCTCAGGCCCATGATCAGCTCGACGAGCGTGAACGCCATGCGGCGGGATAGCGGTATCGGGCGGTTCATTGGGCGGCGGAGATCATCCGTTCGAGCGAAATCGATTTGCCGGTGGGGTCGTCGACGGTGACGACGACGGTGATCAGCATGCCGCTGGGGTCGATTGGACCGCCGGGGAATTGGCTGCGGGTGACGCTGATGCGGCGGGCGTACTCGCCGGCGGCGGTGCGGGTTTCGGCGAGCGGCGGTTGCCAGACGTCGCTGCGGCCGTGGCACTCATCGATGTGGCGGGCGCTGCGGATGACCTGCGGCTCGGGGTTGTCGCCGATGCGGCGGTCAATGATGCCGGCGGGGTCATCGGCCTGGTGGAGCGCGTTGTTCGCGTTCGGATCGGTCGGCTTGCACGCGACGGCTTCGAGCAGCTCGGTCGCGGCGACCAGGGCCTGGGCCTGCCGGGCGGCGGCGGCGTGCTGCTGGTACGCGGCCGAAAGCGAGTCGGCGACGGCGGCGGCGCTGATCGTCAGGACCACGGTCGCGATCATCGACTCCACAAGCGTGAGGCCGCGGCGGGTTGGGCGTCGGGTGATCATGGCCTTGGCACCGAAAGCGGCGGCCGCGGGTTCAACCGCGGCCGCCGGGTCAAGGAAGCGGGTGGCTCACTGGGTCGGCACGGTGGCGATGTCGCCGCCGGTGGCCGGGTCGTAGTACTTCGTCGGGTCCTTGCCGGTGGCGTAGAGCTGGTCGGTGGCCGTGAAGACCCAGCCGACGCTGGCACCGGGGGCGTCGGCGACGTTGCTGAAGCCGTTGACCGGGTTCACCGGCTCGGTCGCGATGTACGGGCCGAAGTCGCTGCCGCTGGTGGCACCGTCCTGGTCGGTCGTCTGCGTGAGCTGGTCCCAGCCGGTGGTTTCTAGGTCCGGGGCCTGGTCGCGGTGCTCCAGCTTGTACAGTTGCACCTGTGTCCGCAGGCTCTGCAGCTGGCTCTTGACGCTGGACTTGCGGGCGTCTTCGCTGGCCGAGGTAAACTGCGGGATCACGACCGCGGCGAGGATGCCGAGGATGATGACCACGATCAGGATTTCGACGAGCGTGAAGCCATTGGCGGACTTGGCGGACCGGCGGTTGGCGATGCGGGTGGCAATGCTGTTCATCTGGTTCTCTCCTGCGGGCGTCTCGTGCCCGGCAAACGGCCGACTTTCGACAATCGGCGAAACTCGTGCTTCCCCAACCAACGTGGCCGGGGTCGACTCCCATCCGGCGACACGGCGTCGCCTTTCACCTTGCCGGCTTGGCTCTCCCAAACCTCGCCAGCACCAGGGATGTCCAATTGCCCCATCGACCAGAACAGGCCGAGGGTTGACAATTCGCCTTGAAAAGCTGCGGAATCAGGGGGCGTGCGCGAGCTTTTATGGGTCACGCCGCGTCTGCCGATTGTGCCGGGGGCGATAACCCGAAATTACGCCACCTCGACGTCGAGGCCGATGTCGAGGGCGATGGCCGAGTGCGTCAGCGCCCCCACCGCGATCCGCTCGACGCCGGTCTGGGCGATGTCGCGCACCGTCTCGAGCGTCACCTTGCCGCTGGCTTCGAGGGCCGGCTGATGCTCGGCAGTGTCGCGTAGGGCCACGGCTTGCCGCATCGTGGGGCAGGTCATGTTGTCGAGCAAAATCACGTCGACGCCCGGCACGGTCAGCACCTGGCGGAACTGCTCGAGCGTGTCGACCTCCACCTCGACGCCGATGCCGGGGTGGGCGTCGCGGGCCAGCTTGACCGCCACCGTCAGCCGTTCGGCGAGCGAGCCGGGCGGCATGTGGGCGAGGTGGTTGTCCTTGACCAGCACCATGTCGTGCAGCCCCATCCGATGGTTCCGCCCGCCGCCGACGAGCACGGCGTACTTGTCGAGCAGGCGATAGCCGGGGCGGGTTTTGCGGGTGTCGTAGACGTGGGCGTTGGTGCCCGCGCACCGCTTGGCGAACTTGCGGGTCAGGCTCGCGACGCCGCCGAGGTGGGAGAGAATGTTCAGCACGGTCCGCTCCGCCGCCAGCAGACTCCGCAGCGGCCCACGCACCCGCAGCAGCGGCGAGCCGTTGCCCTCGCTGAACCGCCCTTCCACGACCTCCAGGTGAAACCCGGGAATCATCTCCACCCGCAACCGCTCATCGAAGTGCGGCAACATCGCGGCAACCAGCGGCAACCCGCACGCCACCCCAGGCGACTTCTGCACGAACGTCCCGACGCCCACGAGGTCTGCTGGAATGGTCGCCGCCGACGTCACATCGCCCGCCTCCCCAAAATCCTCGGCAATGGCCAACCGCACGAGCGCGTTGAGCGCCGCCACCAACTCAGCCGTCACCTCGGGCAGGGCCATGCGTTATCATACGGCCATGACAGCCCTCGCCACCGCCCCACCACCGTCCGCTACGTCGCCCGCCCCGTCGGTCCATGGTGTGCGTGTGGAAGATTTGTTGACAATGGGGGACGGCGTCAACTACGAAGTCGTGGCAGGCAAATTGGTCAAACGTAATCCTGGAGAAGATGTGGGTGCCGAATCATCCGTCGTCGCAATGGACATCGGCTACCACCTGAACCACCACGCCCGGAGCAAAGGTATTGCGGCGAAGGTGGGCGGAGCCGATCTGATTGTCAAGACTTTCCCAGACCCGAACACCGGCCGCCGACCCGACGCAGCACTCATCCTGCTTGACGAGCTGCCGGAAAGGCAAGTTCCGCGGGGCATTCTTCAAGTGCCACCGCCGCTTGTGGTTGAAGTGGTCTCGCCGAACGACGCGGCCGAGGAGGTGCTAGACAAAGCTGAAGTTTGGCACAGCGGCGGCGTGCGGATCGTCTGGGTTGTTTTCCCGAGCCATCGACGGATCTTCGTTAGCGGTGGTAGGCAACATCGCTTAGCAGCTTTAGCCGACGATGAACTGACACTGGAGGACGTGCTGACAGGGTTCTCGATGAAGGTCCGTAACTTGCTCGGATAGTCTCACTTCGCCGCCCGGCGTTGCCTGCGGCCGCGGCTGCCGCTTTTGGGCCGCCAGATCGCGCGGGCGGTGTCCTCCGCGTCGGCGGCGGCCATGCCCTCGTCGCTGCGGATGTCGGGGGCACCCTTCAGCTCGTTCACCTTGTCGCGCAACTGGGCGGCCCGCTCGAACTCGAGATTCTGGGCGGCCTGCAGCATCTCCTGCTCCAGCAGCGCGATGATCTCCGTCTTGTCGAACTGATTCTCGTTCTCCTTGACCGCCTCGCGGACCGTCTTGCGGGCCTTGACCTCACTCTCAATGCTTTGGCGGATCGACTTCGTCACCGTCTTCGGCGTGATGCCGTGCTCCTTGTTGTACGCGACCTGCCGGGCCCGGCGGCGGTCGGTTTCGTCCATCGCCGCCCGCATCGCCGGGGTGATCGTGTCGGCGTAAAGGATGACCTTCGCGTTCTGGTTGCGCGCCGCCCGCCCGATCGTCTGGATCAAACTCGTCTCGCTCCGCAAAAAGCCCGCCTTGTCCGCGTCGAGGATCGCCACCAGCGACACCTCCGGCAAATCCAGGCCCTCCCGCAGCAGGTTGATGCCGACCAGCACGTCGAAGTCGCCCTTGCGCAAATCGGTGAGGATCTCGACCCGCTCGATCGTCTGGATCTCGCTGTGCAGGTACCGCGTGTTCAGCCCGGCCTCCTGCAGGTAGCCGGAGAGGTCCTCGGCGAGCCGCTTGGTCAGGCACGTCACCAGCACGCGGTCGCCCTGCTCGACCCGCTCCTTCACCGCCCCCAAGAGGTGCGGCACCTGCCCTTGCGCCGGCTCGACCTCAACGACCGGGTCGATCAAGCCCGTCGGCCGGATGACCTGCTCCACGACCTCGCCGCCGCTACGTTCGAGCTCTGTTTTGCTCGGGGTCGCGCTGACGTACAGCGTTTGCCCGGTGAGCTCGATGAACTCCTCGCCCTTGAGCGGCCGGTTGTCCATCGCGCTGGGCAGGCGGAAGCCGTGCTCGACGAGCGTCTCCTTGCGAATGCGATCTCCGTTGTACATCGCCTGAATCTGCGGCAGCGTGACGTGTGATTCATCAATGATGAGCAGGTAATCCTTCGGAAAGTAATCGAGCAGGCAAAATGGCCGATCGCCCGGCTTGCGGCCGTCGAGGTGGCGACTGTAGTTCTCGATGCCGGTGCAGTAGCCGACTTCCACCATCATCTCGAGGTCGTACTTCGTCCGCGCCAGCAGCCGCTGGGCCTCCAGGAGCCGGCCGTCGCTGCGGAGGTGCATGACCTGCTCATCCAGCTCCTCCTTGATGTCGGCGATCGCCCGCGTCATCTGGTCCTCGGGCATCACGTAGTGAACGGCCGGGTAGATGAAGATCTGCTCCTCGGTACCCAGCACCTCGCCGGTCAGCGGGTTGATGGCGTCGATGTTGGTGATTTCGTCGCCGAAGAACTCGATCCGGTAGGCGAATTCTTCGTAACTCGGCTGCAGTTCGACCACGTCGCCGCGGACGCGGAAGGTGCCACGCTTGAAGTCGAGGTCGTTGCGGGCGTACTGCAGATCAAGCAGCTTGCGCAGCATTTCGTCGCGGTCCGTCTCGGCGTCTTTGCGGATGCTGACGACCGACTTCTGATAAACCTCCGGCGAGCCGAGGCCGAAGATGCAGGAGACGCTGCTGACGATCACGACGTCGCGGCGGGTCGACAAATTGCTCGTCGCCGCAAGCCGCAGGCGGTCGAGATCATCGTTGCGGCCGGCGTCTTTCTCGATGTAGATGTCCCGCTGCGGAATGTAGGCTTCGGGCTGGTAGTAATCGTAGTAACTCACGAAGTAGCCGACGGCGTTGTTGGGGAACAACTCCTTCATTTCTTCATAGAGCTGGGCGGCCAACGTTTTGTTGTGGCTGATGATGAGCGTCGGCCGGTTCAGGCGGGCGATGGTGTGGGCCATCGTGAAGGTCTTGCCGGTGCCGGTGGCGCCCATGAGGACCTGGAACTTGTTGGACTCGTCCTTGAACCCGGCGACGAGGCGGTCGATGGCGGCGGGCTGGTCGCCGGCCGGGGTGAACGGGCTGACGACTTCGAGCGGACGGACCTTGGCCATGCGGCATGTTAGGTCGACGGTTGCCCGTACAACGTCAGCGCGGCACGGGCGACCGGCGTCAGGTCGGGCCTTTCCAACGCGGCCGCGATGCCGGCGGGGGTGGCGGCGATCGCCTCGGCGGCGGCGTGTTCGGCGGGGTCGAGGCGGGCCATCACGGCGGCGGCGGCGAGCGGCGTCTTGGCGCGGAAGATGAGCTCCGGGTGCTTGATGTCGAGGTCCTCCACGATGCCGGTGCAGACGATGTCCGTCACCTCGGCGGCGGTAAGGTGCAACTCTTCGGCCAATTCGCGGCGGACTTCATCAAACACCGTCGCCCCGGCGGCGAGGCGGTTGGGCTCGAGGCTGCCGCTGAACGGGTGCAGGCGGTGCGGGTGATATGCCACCCGGTTGTTGCGGCGGCCCAGCAGCAGCTTGTCGTCGGCAGTGACCAACGCCGGGCTGACGCCGATCGGGTTGGCCCGGTGCCGTACCGGCAAGTCGCGCGGCCCGTGAAGATTCGTCCCGAGAAACGCCTTGTATCCGATGCGACTCACCTCCAGCACGAGCCGCGTGTTAGGTGGATGTTCCACGTGGAACATTTCGAGCCGGCACATCGGCCCGTCAAACAAGTCGCGGCCGTGGCGGGCGATCGCGGCCTGCCACAGGCGGTCGATGTCGGCCGGATCACGCGCGACGAAGGTGCTGTCGACGAATTGCACGTCGACCACGTCGTGCGTGCCGACGTGCAGATAACGGAGGTCATGTTCTTCGTTCTTGGTCATTTGCTCTTGGTCCAGAACAAACCAGGCACGAAGGACAATGGACAAAGGACAAAGAACCAACAACCAATCAACCGCCTCACGGCGTCATGCCGCGGACGATGAGCTTGGAGACCTGCGGGACCGTTTCGCCGGGGCGGCGTCTCCAGAGGGCGCGGGCCATGGGCAGGCGGGCCATTTTCTGGGGCAGGGTGAGGCTGGCGCGGCTGCTGAAGATGTCGTAGCCGCGGCGTTCGATTTCGCCGAGGATGCCGGCGTAGGTGACGGCCATCACCGCGGCGGTCTGGCGGCTGCCGTCTTTGGGCAGTGCGTGCAGGCCGGCGGCGCCTTTGCGATAGAGGGCGAGGGCACGTTGGATCTCGTGCTCCATCAAACCGCGGAAGCCGGGGGTGACAAGTTGCTTTTCCAAATCGTGGACGTCGACGCCGAACTGGTCCATGTCAGTTTGCGGCAGGTAGAGTCGGCCGCGGTCGAGGTCTTCGCCGATGTCGCGGAGGATGTTGGTCAGCTGCATCGCGTTGCCCATCGCGACGGCGTTTTCCTCGGCCGCATCGTCGGTGAGACCGAAGACGCGGCACATGACGAGCCCGACGACGCCGGCAACTTGATAGCAATATTCCCGCAGTTCCGGCCAATTGCGGAAACGGCGGGCTTTCAGATCGCTGCGGCAGCCGTCGATGAGGGTTTGGAAGTGCGCTTGCTGAAGGTCGAGCCGTTGGGCGGTGTCGGCGAAGGCGTCGAGCACCCAAGCCGCCTCCCCGCGGAAGCCGCTTGGGGTTACGCCGCGCCAGAGGCCGGGCAGCATGGCCTCGAACTCGTCGAGTTTGTCGTGTTTGCCCTCAAGCGTGCCGGTCTCGTCAACGGCGTCGTCGATGATCCGGCAGAAGGCGTAGACGGCGAAGGCATCGCGGCGTTTGCGTTTGGGTAGGAAGTGGCTTGCGAAATGGAAGCTTTTCGCGTGCCGTTTGCACACGGCCTCGGCCGCGTCGAAGCTGGCCGGATGGGTTGGGGCGGGGGCGGATGACGCGGTGGCGGCCATGCGACGGAATCTAACGCAGCGGCGGGGTCATGTCACGGGCGGGGGTTGTTTGGCCTTGGTTCTTTGTCCTTTGTCATTTGTCCTTGACGTGGCGAGAGTTAAGGCAAAGGACCGAGGACAAAGAACCAGCAGCCGTCTACTCCAACACCTTTTCCGTCACCTGGGCCAGTTCCTGCTGCGTGGCGGGGTCGGCTTCGGCTTTTTCGTTGACGGTGTTGACGGCGTACATGACGGTGGTGTGGTCGCGGCCGCCGAAGTGGGCACCGATCTCGCTGAGGCTGTGGCGGGTGTGGTCGCGGGCCAGCCACATCGCCACTTGCCGCGGCCAGACGAGGCTGCGCAGGCGGCGTTTGCCCTGCATGTCGGCCGGCTTCACGCCGTAGAAGTCGGCGACGATGCGGTGGATGTGGTCGACCTTGAGCGCCTTGGCCGGCTTGGGCTCGGCCCCGAGCGCGTGGCGGGCCATCTCCGGCGTGATCGGCTTGTCTTCCACCGTTGCCAGGCATTGCACGGCTGTGAGCGCGCCCTCGATCTCGCGGATGTTGTTCTCCACGCGGGCGGCGATCAGCGTCGCCACCTCGTCGGGCAGATCGATGCCGCGAATGCTCGCCTTCTTCTTAACTATGGCCACGCGCGTCTCGTAGCCGGGTTTGTCGACGCGGGCCACCATGCCCGCCCCGAACCGACTGACCAAGCGGTTGGCCAGCTCCGGGATGTCGACCGGCGGACTGTCGGCCGAGAGGATGATTTGCTTATCCCGCTGCTTCAACTCGTTGAACGTGTGGAAGAATTCTTCCTGGATCTGGTCGTGTTTTTTCAGGAACTGGATGTCGTCGACGATCAGCACGTCGACCTCGCGGTAGCGATGGCGGAAGCCCTCCATCTTGCCCTTCTCGACACCGGAGAAGTAGTCGCGGATGAACGATTCGCACGAGAGGTACATGATCCGGCTCTCGGGCTTGCGGTCGATGATGCCCAGCGCCACGCCCTGCAGCAGGTGGGTTTTGCCGAGCCCGACGCCGCCGTGGATGAACAGCGGGTTGTAATCCTTGCCGGGGTTGCCGACCACGGCTTGGGCTGCGCTGAAGGCGAGGCGGTTGCACGGGCCTTCGACGAAGTTCTCGAAGACGTGGTCGGGCGAAAGCGGCATCGGCTGCTCGCCGCGCTCGAAGACGCCGCCGATCGGCAGGTTATCGCAGTGGAACGTGACGCTGACGAGCTGCCCCGTCACGCCTTGGGCCGCGGCGGTGAACGGTTGCTGGCAGCGGCCCTGCAGAAAGTGCAGGTGGGCGAGACTTTGGCAGTGAATCTGGATGACGCCGTTGCTCAGGCGTTGGGCTTCGAGGTCCTTGAACCACGAGCGGTTGAGCGTCGGGTGCTCCATGCGCACGTTGGCGAGCATGCGGCGCCAGACCATGGGGTCCAGCGGCTGCTTGGCGTGCGGATTGGCGGCGGGGGCGGCGCGTTGCGTTGAAAGCGGTTCGGAGGATGGCGGCATCGGCAAAAACTCCTCGATGGGCCGGCGGCAACCGGCAGTCCTTCACGCAGCTCGTGCCAAGCGAAAACTCGGCACGCACCCACATCGTCAGCCACGCGGCGTGGCCGAAGCGGTGCGGGGAATTGGTTGGCGGGCCGGCTCGACAAACAGCATGTCGAGGGCCAGCCGCACGCCTTGGGCGATCGCGTGCGAGCGGCGAGTCTACCGAGCCCAATCGACTTCGCCAGCGGCCGAACCTGCAATTTTTGCACCGTTCGCCCCCACCCCGCCCCCAAGGGCTTCTGCGGGCGGGTTAACCTTTCCCGGCCGGCGGCGTAAGCCCCAGCTCCTGCGCGACTTGCTGCAAATCTTCCCAAACCTTTCGCCTATTTGCCGTTGTGTACGCCCGCAGCAGGTAGGCCGGGTGGTACGTCGGCATCAACTTGATCGCACGCCAATCGTGCCACTGCCCGCGGAGCTTGGCCATTGGCAACTTGCTGCCAAGCATGAACTGGCTGGCGGGCAGCCCGAGCGTCACGATAACCTTCGGGCGGATCGTCTCCATTTGCTCCACGAGGTACGGCGTGCATGCGGCCGTCTCCGCAGCCGTCGGCTGGCGGTTGTTTGGTGGGCGACACTTTACGACGTTGGCGATGAACACGTCCTCCCGCCGGAGGCCCATCGCGACGATCATCTTGTTCAGCAAGTCGCCCGCCCGGCCGACGAACGGGCGGCCGGTCTCATCCTCGTTCTGCCCCGGTCCCTCGCCGATGAACACCAACCGGGCCGCCGGATCGCCCTCGCCGAAAACGGTTTGCGTCCGCGTCTCGTGCAGCGGGCACTTGGTGCAGCCTTTCACCTGCGTCTCGTCCAGCACCCTCAACCGCTCGGACCGCTCGGCCGGCGGCAACGGCTCGCTCGTGAAGGGCGCGGCCGGCGGTGCGACGCCCGCCTTTTCCTCAACGCCGAACAGGTTCGCCGGCGGCGCAGCCTCGACAGCGGATTTGGCCGACGACGCCGCCGGCTCTTGGGCCGCCCGTGGCGGAGCGTCGAAGTTGCCTAGCACGGCCTTTGCACCGAAAGCCTGCTCCGCTCGCAGCGTCAACCGTCGCCGCGCCGCCACGATGTCCGCCGCGTCTCTTGCCATTTCCTACTCTATCGCCCATGACCCCGCCCCAAAACCTGCCGACCAAGGCCCAGCTTCTCGCTGAACCGATCCGCCACCTCGACATCAAGCAGCACGACGTCACCGGCCTCGTCGACCAGATGAAGCACATGGCCTTCAGCAGCCGCGATCTGGCCCGTGCCGCCGACATCTACGACCGGATGCTGGCTGATACCGACTGCGCCGTCATCCTGTGCCTCGCCGGGTCGATGGTCAGTGCCGGGCTGAAGCAGGTGATCGTCGACCTCGTGCAGAACAACATGGTCGACGCCATTGTGAGCACCGGGGCGAACATCGTGGATCAGGACTTGTTCGAGGCGATGGGCTTTCAACACTACAAAGCCCCCGAAGACTTCAAGAGCGGCTTGCACGACGGCCATTTGCGCGAGTTGATGATCGATCGCATTTACGACACGTTCATTGATGAAGAGCAGCTGCGGGTGACGGACGAGACGTGCCAGAAAATCGCCGAGGGCTTGGAGCCGCGGCCGTACACGAGCCGGGAGTTCGTGGCGGAGATGGGCAAGCACCTGGACACGATTGGCGGCCCGAAGTCGCCGAGCGTGATCTATGAGGCGTGGCAGGCCGACGTGCCGATTTTCATGCCCGCCGCCGCCGATTGCTCGGCCGGGCTGGGCCTGGTGCCGTACCTCCACCAGAAGCGGCTGGCCGGTGAGCCGGCGATGAGCCTTGACGCGGCGGCCGACTTCTACGAGCTGACCCAGATCAAGCTGCACTGCCCCACCACCGGCCTGCTCATGCTCGGCGGCGGCGTGCCGAAGAACTACGCCCAGGACATCGTCGTCGCCGCCGATTTGCTCGGCGAGGACGCCGCCATGCACCGCTACGCCATCCAGATCACCGTCGCCGACGAACGCGACGGTGCCCTCAGCGGCAGCACCCTCAAAGAAGCCAGCAGTTGGGGCAAGGTCGACACCGTCGACGAACAAATGGTTTACAGCGAAGCCACCCTCGCCTTCCCCCTCATCGCCGGCTACGCCTACCACAAAGGCAACTGGAAAACCCGCGAGGGCAAACGCCTCAACCAACTCTACACGAAGCAACCAGTCGGCGTGTGATAGGATGGTTCGATGCCCGCGACTCTTCCACCTCCGCCGGTCAAGGTCACGACGCACACCGTCGCTGGCCACACCTTCAGCCTGCCCGATCCGGGCGGCGTTACAACGCTGCAGAATGTCAGCTACAGCGAGTTCGTGGCCATCGATGACCACTTCCTCTGGTCCGCGTTGCGGATGACGTTTAACCATGGCGTTCTGGAGATCGAGTTGCCCAGCACCGAACATGAGGAGATCAGCACGTTGATCAATCTTGCCGTGGCTGTCTTCTGTGCCGAGCGGGGCCGGCCTTGCCGCAGCACGGCGAGTTCACGCTGGGGTCGTGAAAGTGATGATCGGGGTCTTGAGTCGGACGAATCGTTCTACATCCGCAGCGCGTCGATCGTTGAAGGACGGGAGATCGATTTGGAGGTCGATCCGCCACCGGACCTTGCGGTTGAAATCGACATCAGCCCGGCCAAGCCGTCACGGGCTATGGTGTATACGACTCTTGGCGTACCGGAGATTTGGATCTGGCGGGATCAGAATCTCACCGTGACCCGTCTGATCAAGGGCCGTTACCAGACGGTGGATCAGAGTGTGGAACTGCCGGACTTCCCGCATGATCTTCTAACTCACACGTTGCGGCGGTGGCCGAGAATAAGCCAGAACGTGCTCATCACCGACATCATGCAATGGTGCCGCGACAACCCGGCGGACTAGTTGCCGTGGCCGCTGCGGGCGATCATGATCTTTTGCCAGATCTTCCGGGACAACCCGTTGGTCAGGTTCTCGATCTCATCGACCGCGCCCACGGCAACATCGTCGGGGAACCGCTGGACGTACAGGACGGCCATCTTGCTGATCAGGCTCAACGGTTCGCTGCAGAAGTCGAGGTAGCGGACGAGCTCGGCCGAGGTCAGCGGACGGTCGTCCGGCGGCATGCGGCTCTCACCCATGTGCTCGTCGGTCGGGTCCTTCGTAAGCTGGTGCATGTCGACCACGTGGGCCAGCACCCGCAGCTCATGCAGCGCGTCGAGAGCCCGTTTCCTTTTGAGCTTGGTCTCCAGCGACAGCAGGAAGACGGCGATGGCCGAGAGGAAGAAGATCGCGCCCAGCGTCGGCTCGAGCAGTTGCACGAACGCGCTGACCGTCGGCACGGTGCCCCACTTGTCGATGATCAAAATCTCGATGATGACGATGCCGAACACGCCCAGCAGGATGAGCCAGACGAGCGCCTTGAGCCAGTAGATCGGCCGGCCCAGCCGCTCGCTGGTTTCGCGGGCGGCGGCGCCCACCTCCAACATCTCGGAGGCCACCTTGCACAGCCCGGCCTCGGGGAAGCGGTCACCAATCCGCCAGCGCAGCCGCCGGAGCGAGACGTGCAGCCGCTCAGGATCGATTTGGCGGTAACTCGCCGGCGGGTTGGCCTCGGGCCGCGGCACCGGCGGCAGCTTACGAAGCCGTCGCCGCTTGTGCGCGGCCGACGAGTTGGCTGTCGATGGCGTGCCGGCGGTCGGCCACACGGTCGGGCGCGGCCGGCTCCCACACCTCGTCCGGCCGGGCGAGCTGCCGGTAGACGCCGAGGTACGATTCGGCCTGGTGGGCCGCGGTGTAGATGAGCGCCCGCTCTCGCGCTTTCCGGCCGAGTTCCAGCCGGCGGTCTTTGTCACGGATCAGCCGCCGCAGCGTCCGCCGCAGGGCCCGGCCGTCCTCCGGCGGGACGAACTCGGCCGCGTCGCCCCAAACCTCTTGCAACGATGGAATCTCGCCGAGCACAAGGGCACAACCGGACAAGCCGGCCTCCAACGCGCTCAAACCAAAGGGCTCGTACCGCGCCGGCAAACAGTAGATGGACGCCGTTGCCATGTGCTGGGCCACTTGTTGTTGCGTCAGCTGCCCCAGCGACGCCACGTTCTGCAAATCCACCTCGCCACTGCCGTCCGGTAGCTTCGCCTCACCCGCCACCCGCACCGGCCACTCCAGCCCCGCCGCCGCCTCGGCGAGGGTCGCGGCGTTCTTGCTCGGATCATACAGCCGGGCCGCGCTGAACACATAATCCTGCTTCGCACCCGGCTGGAACTTCTTGGCGCACCGGGCATTGGGCAGCACCCGCGTCCGCCGCAGCGGCCCGTAATGCTTCACCAGCGACCGCCGCATCGCGTCCGTCGGCGCCGCCACCACATCGGCCCCGCGCAGCCCGTCCCGCACCCGCTTCTCGTACTCCCGCCACGACGGATCAACCTCGCAACCACGGCACGCCAGATGCCAACTCAGCACGTCAGAATGGCCGAGCATCAGCGTCGGCACCGCCCAATCCAGGTGGCCGTGACAAAAGTTGTTCAAATGCACGATCTCCGGCCGCCACTTCTCCGCCCACTTCATTAGCCACCGTCCGGCGTCGTCGATGTCCCGCCAGCAGTTCGCTTGCCACTCCAGCTTGTAGTCGCTTTCGACGAGGTACACATTGTCGAGTGCCGCCACGTCCGCCCGCTGATCCTCCGACAGCGGCCGCCCCATCGACGCCAGCAGGAATTTCACCTGCCCCTGCAGCGCCTCGGCCAGCTGCAGCGCGTACGTCCACACGCCGCCCACACAGTCAGTCGTCATCATCACCCGCAGCGGCTCCCCACCCGAGGCCGGCGACAAATCAGTCAAACGATCGATGTGGGCGGGGTTCTGGGGCATATCGGCGGGCGGGGCGGAATCAATCGTTGTCACGTTCGGGCGCATGTCACTCCTCATGGCGTTCCTCCTTGAGAACATCCGGCAGCTGCAAGCAATCCTCGGGCCCGCGGACGTCAGCGGGCCGACAGCACGGTGCAGCCTACGGCTACGTCGCTCGCAGCGGAACGGGCAAAATCTCGAAGCACGCGCAAACACGCGTCAGAACGTGCGCACGACAACAGCCGCGATGCAGCACGCCGCGGCTGTCAATGATACGATGCGGAACGTGCGAATCTACTTCAAACCGTAGACACCGCGCTCGACGCTCTTGAAACGATCTTCCTTGATCAGTGTCTGGTTGACAATGCCGCGGAAGTTGCTGCTGGTGGAGAGGTAGCCCTCGCTTTGTACGCCTTCGACGATCTGCGGAACACGCATGTGCTTGCCGTGGCGCTTCATGACCTTCTCGATCACGTCGGGCAACGCCTGATCATTGCGCGGCCGCTTGCCACCGGTCACGCGACCGCCCGAGCCGTCGATGTCGGCGATTTGTGCTTCGACGGCATCGAGGTCGGCACGCAGCTTGTCGCGGCGTTTCTCCAGTTGGTTCCGCCGCTTCTTGCGGGTTGCAATAATGCCTTGCAAATCGCTGATCGACATGGAATCGAGGCTCGACATGTCCATCACGGGTGCCGCCTCGGCGGCGTCGGGTTTCTTCGTAGACTTCTTGGCCATCTTGGGTTTCGGTTCAGATGCACCCCCTGATCAGGTGCGGCTCCCGCGATATGCGAGTCGGCTCGTCCCTAGCCGAACGCTCCCAACAGTGGAAACGACGGCGGCACTGTAGAACGGTCGCCGCGATTGGCAAGTCGGTTCGCGCTTCTCGTCAGGCGGCGTCGTCCGCGTCTATAGTTGGTGCCGCTCCGGGCGGGCGAACTTCTCATGCCGCTGACCCGCCTTGCCCCTTCGCCGACCGGCTCGCTGCACCTGGGGAACGCTCGCACGTTTCTTGCCAACTGGTTGCTCGCCCGGCAACGCGGCTGGCGGGTGTTGCTGCGGATTGATGACGTCGATGGCCCGCGACTCAAATCAGGCGCGGACCAGTCGGCGATTGAGGATCTGGCGTGGCTCGGTCTGGAGTGGGACGATGGGCCGGACTACTCATCGCGGCGCACCAAGGATCACCGGGCGGCGGCGGAAAGGCTTTTGGCGGCGGGGGTTGCGTATCCCGACGTCCGCACGCGCTCCGACATCGATGCCGACGCCAAGGGTCGGCGGGCAGCCGACGGGGCAACGCTTGATCCGGGGCCGGTCCAACGGTTCGCGACGCTCGCCGAGGCCAAGGCAAGTAATGATGGCGAGGCGGCGGCGCGGGTGGCCGCACCTTTGGGCGTCGCCCGGTTCACCGACGGGTTCTGCGGCGAGGTGGCGTTCGATTGGCAACACGATCTTGGCGATTTTCCACTGTTGAAGCGCGAAGGAGTGGCTAGCTATCAGTTGGCGACGGTGGTGGACGACGCCGCGGCCGGCGTGACGGATGTCGTCCGCGGCCACGATCTGCTGGCCAGCACGCCGCGGCAGATTCATCTATACAACATGCTCGGCTGGGGAGAACAAGTTCCTAACTACTGGCACTTGCCGCTGGTCATCGGGCCGGACGGGCGGAAACTCGCGAAGCGGCACGGCGACACGCGGATCGCTGCCTACAAAAACGCCGGGCGTGCGCGGGTGTTG
>CAYLSV010000040.1:27465-32838 GCA_964386435.1 uncultured Tepidisphaerales bacterium | reverse complement strand
TCTCTCCGTCTCTCCGTCTCTCCGTCTCTCCGTCTCTCCGTCTCTCCGTCTCTTCCGCCCCGCTACTCCGCCGCCTCGCCCGCCTTCAGCGAGCCGTCTTCCTGCTGGGTGAGTTCGCGGATGCGTTTTTCGGCCCGGTCGAGCACGCCTTGGCAGTGTTTGACGAGGCTGACGCCGCGCTCGTAGTGGGTGATGCTGTCTTCGAGCGACGCTTCGCCGCGTTCGATTTGGTCGAGGATGGTTTCGAGTTCCTCGATGGCGTCCTCGAAGTTTTTGGGTTTCTCGGCCTTGGCCATGCGGCGACCCTAGCGGCCCTTGCCGAAGAAGGTGCGAATGCTGTCGTAGATGTCGTCTTTGCTGTTGACGCGGCTGAGCAGCACGCGGTCGTCGGTGCGGAGGTGTTCGTGCAGGACGTGGATGAAGTTGCCGCTGCCGTAGGCGCTGGCGACCTGGCAGTAGCCGAACAGGTTCACGCGGGTGAGCAGGTGTTCCTTCAGCAGGCGGACGCATTCGCGATTGTCGGCCTCGCTGGAGTTGTCGCCGTCGGAGAAGTGGAACAGGTACGTGTTCCACTCGCTCGGGTCATAGTGGGCGTCGAGGATTTGGCGGCAGGCCTTGTAGGCGCTGCTGATCTTCGTCCCGCCGTCCTCGCGGGTGTGGTAGAAGGTGTGCTTGTCGACCTCCTTGGCCTGCACGTCGTGGATGATGTAGCGGGCCTCGATGCCGTCGTAGTTTTTTCGCAGCCAAGTGTCGATCCAGAAGCTCTCGAGGCGGACCAGCTCCTTCTGTTCCTCGCCCATGCTGCCCGAGACGTCCATCATGAAGACGATGACGGCGTTGCTTTGCGGGGCCTTCACCTCCCGCCAGCTTCGGTAGCGGATGTCGCGCTTCTCCGGGACGATGATCGGGTTGGCCGCGTCGTAGGTGCCCAAAGCGATCTGCCGCTTGAGGGCTTCCTTGTAGGACCGCTTGAAGTGCCGCAGCGTGTCGGGGCCGACCCGGCGGATGCCGCTGTACTTGTCGCGTTCGGTGGTGATGCGGTGCTTGCCCTTGGGCTCGATGCGAGGCAGGTTCAGCTCCTCGCCGAGCATTTCCGCCAGCTCGTCCAGCGACAGCTCCACCTCCATGAAGTGCTGCCCGGCCTGCGTGCCGCCCTGCCCCTGGCCGCTGCCGTCCTGGCCGACGGCGTCGCCCTCCTCGCCCTCGCCCATGCCGACGCCGCCCTTGTTGTCGCCGAACCGGAAATTGGGCAGCTCGACCTGGTGGACCGGGATGCTGATCAGGTCCTTGCCCTCCTTGCCGATCAGCTCGCCCTTGGAGAGGAACCGGCGCAAATCGTCCCGGATCCGCCCTTTAATAATCTGGCGGAAGCGCTGGTGATCTTGTTCGATCCGCAAGGACATGAGCTGCCACCTCCTGTAAATCTCACTCCGCCGCGGTCGTGCGGTGGACGAAGACGTAATTCCAATGGTCGACCTTGACCAGATCATAACCGCCCTGCCGCATAGCACGCACTTGCGTGATCGTCTTCTTCGTGGGCATGGGTTGGTCGAACTCCACCAACACCGCCCGTGGCCGGATGCCCGACGCCAGCATGTCGCTCAGCACCTCGTATTCGGCCCCTTCGATGTCGATCTTGAGCATGTCGATGCGGTCGTGCCCGTTGTCGGCCATCACGTTGGCGAGTGTGCGGACCGGCACCTCCATCGCCCGCGTGGTGCCCTGCAACCCGACGAGCGAGCCGGAGACGTGCTGCGCGTTGTCGGGCAGGTAAAAGGTCATGGTGGTGTCACTGGACCACAACCCGACGGGCGTGAAGTGGTACTTCGGGTGCTGCCCGTGCTGTCCGACATGGGCGATCGCGCGCGGGGTCGGGTCCAACGCCCAGACGTGGCAACCGAACCGCTGGATGAGGCCCAAGTCGAAGGTGATGTCCTCGCCACACCCGACGCAGTAGACGACGGCGTCTTCCGACAGCAGGTTGGCCGGGGCATACCAGCCGCCGTAGCGGGTGCCGATGAACTCGAGGTCTTCGCGTGAAACCTGGCCGAGCGTGCGGGAGAGCAGCTTCGGCAGGAACTTGATACGGGCCCGGGTGGCGAAGTCTTTCGGAAGTACCATGCGAGGACATCATGACGCACGAAGCCCCCATCGTCGAATGGGCGGCGGTCAATCAAAAAATGACCCGACGCGGGCCCGGTACTCCGGGTGCAGATGCGGCAGCGTCACCTCCTCGTCGGCGGCATAGCGGCGGTGGTGGTGGTCGGGGCCGTACTCGGTCAACGCATCGGCCTCGGGCCACACGACCCAAACCCGCGGCACCCCGGCGGCGAGGTACTCCTGCACCTTCGCGTCCAGCCGCCGGGCGTTGTCGGTGGGCGAGACGACCTCGACCGCCAAATCCGGGGCAATGGTGCAGATGCGGAAGTCGTCGCTCAGTTCGGCCTCTCGGATACGGTTGAGCAGGATGGCCGAAGCATCCGGCTTTCGGACACGATTCGGATCGTCGGGAAAACAGCGATAAGGGAGGCTGTCTGCGTAAGACTCGTACACCCCCCCCTCAAATCGAAGGAGCGAGGACGCGATGCGAACGGCCGCGCGATTGGACCTTCGTCCCATATCATGCTCCTGCAACTCACCATCGGAATACTCCAAACCCGCTTCGCGCTCCAGCCGCAGCCACTCCTCGGCGGTCGGGGCGTTGGCGACGTTGATCTGCCTGATCTTGGGTTGAGCCAGTGTTGCCGTCATGACGTAATCTTACCTCACCTTCCTCATGGCCAGCCACACGCCCACGGCCAGCACGGCCGCCGAGCCGGCGAGGCCAAACACGGTGCCGGGCCACGCTTGGTTCCACGTGTCGATGACGTTGGCGTCGCCGCCGTCGTAAAGCTGCCGGTAGCCCAGCCGGGGGTCGGTCAGCACAAAGAACCCCGCCGCCAGCAACCCGGCGAGGATCAGGTACAACGCACTCCGCTTGGTCCGGCTCATGATCAGTCTACTCCCCCTTGCTGTCGCCGCGGGCGAAGATGCTGGCGACGTAGTTCAGCACGTCCGTCGCGCTGGCGTCGTTGTAGCCGAAGTACTTGATCAGGCGTTCCTTCACCAGGTCGATCTTTTGTTGGGTCTCGTCGTCGACGACGCTGCTGACGAGGTTCTTGAGTTTGATGGTGTCGCGTTGGTCCTCAAAGAGTTTGAGCTCGAGCGCCTTGAGTAGCCGGGCGTTGGTGTTGTACTCGAACTTCTTGCCGTCGAGGGCAAGGCTGCCGATGTAGTTCATGATCTCCTGGCGGAAATCGTCCTTGCGGCTCTCGGGGATGTCGATCTTCTCCTCAATGCTCCGCATCAGCCGCTCGTCCGGCTCCTCGTCGCGGCCGGTGTAGCGGTTTCTCACCTTTTCGTGCTGGGTGTAGGCCCGCACGTTCTCGATGTAGTTCGCCGCCAACCGCTTGATGGCGTCCTCGTCGGCACTGATCGCCCGCTGGACCTCGGCCTTGATGATGTCCTCGTACTCCGACCGCACCACAGCGAGCAACTCGCGGAACTCCTTCTTCAAATCTTCATCAGTGATGAGCGAATGATGGCTCAAGCCTTCCTCAATGGCGTTCATGACCATGAACGGGTTGATCATCCGCTCGCTCTGCGCTTGGCTGCTGACAAGGGCGTTGCTGATCTTGTCTTGGATGTACCGCGGACTGATGCCGCTCATGCCCTCGCGGGGCGACTCCAGGCGCAGCTCTTTGATGCTTTCCTCGGTGAAGCCGGGGATGTCCTTGCCGTTGTAGAGCTTGAGTTTTTGCAGCCGGGTGATGCCGCTCTTCTTCGGCTCGGCGAGGCGGGTGAGGATCGCCCACATTGCGGCCGTCTCGATGGTGTGGGGGGCGACGTGCATGCCTCGGATGCGCTCGGGGCCGAAGTCTTTCTCGTAAATCCGGATTTCGTCGTCGAGCCGGGTGTTGTATGGCACGTCGATCTTGATGGTGCGGTCGCGGAACGCCTCCATCATCTCGTTACCCTGAAGTCGCTTGTACTCCGGCTCGTTGGTGTGGCCGAGGATCACCTCGTCGATGTATGTCTGTGCAAACTTCTTCGGTTTGATGACCCGCTCTTGGCTCGCCGTGAGCAAGTCATACAAGAAGGCCACGTCGAGCTTGAGGATTTCGATGAACTCGACGATGCCGCGGTTGGCGACGTTCAATTCGCCGTCGAAGTTGAAGGCCCGCGGGTCGGAGTCGCTGCCGTACACGGCGATTTTGCGATAATTGATGTCGCCGGTGAGTTCGGTGGAGTCCTGGTTCTTTTCATCCTTCGGCTGGAACGTGCCGATGCCGACGCGGTCTTTCTCCGAGAGGATCAGCCGGCGGACGACGACGTGGTCGATGACCTTCCGCCAGTCGCCGTCGTACTGCTCCATGAGGTCGGCGTATATTTTGCGGCAGAACGGGCTGATCTCGCCGTATAGGCGGATCTGCTGGTCCTCGCTGGCGTTGGCGTTGAGCGCCGCCAAGACATCCTTGCGGGCCGCCTCGGGGATGAGCAGCAGCGGCTCCTCGTGCATCGGGCTCGGGACGATCACGTCGCCGTCGTGGTCCTCCACCCCCGCCATCGCCGCCGGCAGCTTCCAGGCGTAGGTGTAGAGTCGGCCCTCATCGGTGCGGCTGTAGGCTTCGAGGCCCTTTTTGAGCAGCCGGGCGATGGTCGATTTGCTGCTGCCGACCGGGCCGTGCAGCAGCAGGATGCGCCGCTCGGTCCCGTACCCTTTGGCGGCCGACTTGAAGAAGTCGGCGAGGCCCATCAGCGGTTTCTCGAGGCCGAAGATCGCGTCGCGGCCTCCGTCGTTGGGATCGTCGAAAAACTTGTACTTCGCCACCTCCTCCTTGAACTGCGTGACGTGCTCGACGCCCGCCCCGGTCAGCATGTCGTAGACCCGCTGAAACGCGTTGCGGCACACCGTCGGGTCGTCGCGGACGATCTCCAGGTAGTCCCAGAACGTGCCCTCCCAGTGCTGCTCCTGGTAGCGGCGGGTTTCCAGCTTGCCCTCGATGAGCGAGCGCAGGTCGATGCCGGAAGCTGTTTCGGTGGCGGGTGTGCTCATGACCAAAAACTCCAAGGAAAACCCACGGCCGCCCGGTTGGGGCGCGGCGACGTCGCACGCGCTGACCCGGCGGACCGCTTGCCAAAGAACCATCCATCGGCCGCCCCACGCGGCCATGACATCGTAGTGTGGCAACGACGCCGCCGCGCATCAAGCGCAAAACCTGCCACGGTTGCGGTGGATGGGCGACGGCGATGAAGTGTGGATCAGCATCGCTTGCCGAACGGACCTCCGCCGCGTGGCGGCGGGGCTGATCCTGCAGTGGGCGTCGTCACGGG
>CAYLSV010000040.1:7696-27455 GCA_964386435.1 uncultured Tepidisphaerales bacterium | reverse complement strand
CCCGCCGCCACGCGGCGGAGGTCCGGGGGCCGATGATATCGACGCTCACGCCGCCGTGAGCTGGCGGTCGTACAGCTTTTGGTACGTCGGGCAGGTGGTCATCAGCTCGGCGTGCGTGCCCTGCCCGACCACGCGGCCTGCGTCCATCACGACGATCTTGTCGGCCTTGGTGATCGTGCTGAAGCGGTGGGCGATCACGAACGTCGTGCGGTCACTCATCAGCTCGTCGAGGGCCTTCTGAATCAAATGCTCGCTCTCGGCGTCGACCTGGCTGGTGGCTTCGTCGAGGATCAGGATCGGGGCGTCGCGGTAGATGGCCCGGGCGATGTTCAGCCGCTGCCGCTGGCCGCCGGAGAGGCCGCCGTTCTGGCCGACCAGGGCCGCGTCGTAGCCGCCCTTCTCGGCGATGAACTCGGCGGCGAACGCCCGCTCGGCGGCGTCTTTCACCTTCGCCAAGTCCGGCTCCGCCTCGCCGTAGGCAATGTTTTGGGCGATGGTGCCGGGGAAGAGCGCCCCCTCCTGCGTCACCACGCCAATGGCCCCGCGCAGCACCGGCAGCGGCATGACCCGCAAGTCGCGATCATCGATCGTGATCCGCCCGGCGTCGGGGTCGAAGAACCGCGGCAGCATGGCCAGCAGCGTCGTCTTCCCGCTGCCGTTGCGGCCGACGACGGCGACCGACTCGCCGCGCTCGACGGCGAACGAGACGCCGTCGACGGCGGGGGCGATTGCTCCGTCGTAACCGAAGCGAACGTCATCGAAGGCGATCGTGGCGAAGTTAAACGGGCTCGACAACGAGGCCCGACCGTCAGGAAGGGTGGCCGGCGCAGCCGGCATCTCCGGAGGCGTCTGGGTTGATGCCGGCTGCGCCGACCACCCTCCCTCACAGTCGGGCCTGGTCGCGGCCGCGTCTCCTTCGGCTGCCAAATCAGCCGCCTCGAAGATTCTCCCGGCGCCGGCGTTGGCGCGCTGCAGGACGTTGTTCATCTTGCTCAGCTTCCGCAGCGCCTCGCCGATCGCCGCGAGGCAGGCGAGGATCAGGATGAATTGCGTGGCGTCGAGCGTGCCTTGCACCCGGACCAAGTACGCCGCCAACACGGCAACGGCACCGACCGCCGCCGTCGCCAGGATTTCCAGGATCGGCCCGGTGAGGGCGTCGTACTTCGCCGCCTTGAGCTGCTGCCGCTGCAAGCGGTTCATGATGTGGCCGTAGCGACTCTCCTCGTGCCCCTCGGCGGCGGCGCTTTTGACCACACGGATGCCGTCGAGGCTTGCCTCGATCTGGCCGAGCATGTCGGCGTTCTCGGCCAGCTCCTTCTTCGCCGCCCGCCCGACCTTTTTGCCGAGCTTGCGCATCAGGACCACGGTGATCGGCACGAAGATGACGATGAACGCCGTGAGCCGCCAGTCGAGGATGAGTGCCAAGATCAACGCCGCCACGGCGTTCAGCGGCTCCTGAATGCCGCGGCCGAGCAGCATCTTCAAGCCGTTCTGGACGTTGAGCGCGTCGGTTGTCAACCGGCTCGTCACGTCGCTGGTGCCGAACCGGCCGAAGTACGCCATCGGCAGCCGCAGCACGCGGCCGTAGAGCGTGCGTCGCAAGTCGTTCGTCGCCGATACGCTGGCCTTTTCGCTGAAAAACTCCTGACAAAACCGGAAGCCGTGGCCGAACGTGGCGAGGACAACGATGACGCCGACCAGCGCAGCCACCGTCTCGACCGGGTCGGTCGGCAGCCAACTCACGATATCGGCGGCGAGGCGGAACGGCAGACTCGGCTCCCCCGCCGCCGCCAGCATCGGCTGCAACGTGACCGGGTCATCCCCCACTTCGACGCCCGCCTCGGCCGCCACGCCGCCGTCCTTGACCCGCGCGATCGACACCTCGTCGGCGTCCCGCAACAGCGTCACGCCGAGCTGGCTCTCGGTGGTCCGGTCGGCAACGTACTGCCGCAGATCCTGCCCCTCGATGACGATTTTCATCACCGGCCCGGCGCTGTAGAGCGTGAAGGTCAAGAACGCAGCGGCGAGCAGGGCGCACAGGATCGACAGGATCACTTGACCCCGGTACGGCCTGACGTGGCTCAACGCCCGCCACAGGTTTTGGTGCTTGGGCCCGTTGTTTTTACGTCGGCGAGGCATCGAGGGGCCGCCATGCTACGGCGACCCGCCGCTGAATACACTGCCGCCGCATGAGCAAGCACGTGGCGATTGTCGGAGCGACCGGGGCCGTGGGCCGGGAGTTGTTGCAGATCCTGGAGGAACGCGATTTTCCAGTCGGCGAGCTGACCTGCCTGGCCAGCGCCCGCAGCGCCGGCCGCACCGTGCCGTTCAAGGGCGGCGAGGTGACGGTGAAGGAGCTGACGCCCGAAAGCTTTGGCGGCGTCGACGTTGCGCTGTTTTCCGCCGGCGGCGCAACGAGCAAGGCATTCGCCCCGGCCGCCGTCAAAGCCGGGGCCGTGGTCATCGACAACAGCAGCGCCTTCCGCATGACCGACGGCGTCCCGCTGATCGTCCCCGAGGTCAACGCCGACGCCATCAAAAAGCACCCCGGCCTCATCGCCAACCCGAACTGCTCGACGATCCTGATGGCCGTCGCCGTCTGGCCGCTGCACAAGGCGCGGCGGCTGCGGCGGATGATCGTCAGCACCTACCAAGCCGTCAGCGGTGCCGGGGCGCAGGGGCTCGATGAGTTGCGACGCCAGCAAAAGCAACTCGCCGACGGCCAGGAACCGACGGCCGAGCTGTTTCCGCACCCGATCGTCGACAACGTTTTCTGCCACGACACCCCGATCGACGAGACCGGTTACAACGAGGAAGAGCGGAAACTCTCCCGCGAAACTCGCAAAATCTTCAGCCTGCCGGATTTGGCCGTCGCCGCGACCTGCGTTCGGGTGCCGGTTCCCAGAGCCCACTGCGAGAGCCTGAACCTCGAGTTCGCCCAGCCGATCACCCCGTCGGCGGCTGTTGATATCTTAAAGTCGGCGCCCGGCGTGAAGCTGGTGGACGACCCAACGCCTTTGGCGGCCAGCGATTACGACGACGTGCTCGTCGGCCGCATCCGGCAGGACATGAGCCGCGACGACGGCCGGGGGTTGGAGCTGTTTTTGGCCGGCGATCAAATCCGCAAAGGGGCGGCGACGAACGCCGTGCAAATCGCCGAGTTGCTGCTGTAGATGTCGCCGCAATGTTGCGCCAATGGTCGCTGTTCCCAGGACGCCGCACGTTTATACGATGACCCCGATGCCCCGCCTTCTAATTGTTGCCGCCGCTCTTGCTGTTGCCGCGCCGCTCGTTGCCCAGGAACCGACCGGGCTCGACGCGTTGCCAGAGGACCGTCTGCTCGGCGAGTTGGCCGGCCGGGATCTGGGGACGCTGCTGGACCGGGCGTTCGACGAGCTCGACGTGCCCCAGGATCAGCGGCAGGCGTACACCGTCTCGGTCGCCCTCTCCCGGCTGCAGAACGACGGCCCGAACCTCTCGGCCGAGGAACGCCGCGAAGCCGTGGCGAGCGTCGTGCAGAACATCCAGCCGATTCTGCCGACGATGACCGACCCGCAGCTGCTCATCGAGCAGGCCGGCATTCTCGTCTTTCAAGGCATGAGCAACGATGCCTCGGACCTGGAACTTTGGGGCCCCAACCCGCAGATCCAGCAACGCCTTCGGCCGACCGCCGAGGCGACGATTGCCGTGGTCGACCGGGCGCTGGCGCTCATCCAGGAGCGGCAGCTTCAACTCGAAGAACGCCTCGAAGCCACCGGCAGCGACGCCGTGGCCGCCCAGCTTCAGCAACTTGTCGAGCTGTCGGGCAACAGCGAATACACCCGGCAAATCCTCAACTATTACTACGCCCTCTCCCTCGACCCGGCCGACCCCAACCGGGCCAACCGGGCGCGGCAGGCGGTCGATTATCTGCAGCAGTTCGCCGGCATCCAGGGCGTTGAGGTGCTGGGCGTGCTGAATTTCTTAGGGAAAAGTGCCCTGCTGCTCGGCACCGACGACGGCAACGAGCAAGCCAAGGCCGTGCTCGATGCCGCGATCGAGCCGGCGCCGACGAGCTTCCCGAAGGTCGCCGCGGATGAGAGTCTGGTGCCCAGCGTCCTGGGGCAGCAGTATACCGCCCGGTACTTTCGCACCGTCGCCGACATCCAGAGCGGCGCGCTGGAGGAAGCCGCGGATCGGGCCGCGGAATTGAAGCAGTGGGTGGCTAGCAATCTGCCGCAGGACGAGGTGAGCGCGACCTACGCCGAGGTGCTGGAGTGGCGGGTGAAAAGCGCCGAAGCGGCCGCGGCCGGTGCCGATCAGCGGGACCAACTCAATGACGAGGCGCTGGACGTGCTGGCCAATCTGGCTGATCGAAACCCGGCGTTTCGGCCGGTGGTCATGCAGCAGATCGAGGGCGATCTGCCGGACAATCCGGACGTGACGCAGCTCAACCGGCTGCAGTTGCTCGCCGCAATCGACCGGGCCGCCGATGATTTCCGTAAGGCGACCCGTGGCGAGGCGTTTGATGAAAATGTTCTCGCCACCGCCGCCGCCGCCGCCGAGGAAGTGCTGACCCGGCCCGGCGTCTCGACCCGCGGCAAGGCCGAAGCGTCGTGGCAGCTCGGGTTGCTGCTGGAGACCCTCAACCGCCCGGCCGACGCCGCCGAGGCGTATCTCGATTTCGCCGCCGACGCCGGGGACGATTTGCAGCGTGGCCGCACGGCGTTGGAGTACGCCGAGGTCATCATCGGGCAACTCAGTCGCGAGCCGTCGACCGCGGATGACATCCGCACCGCCGAGTTGCGGAACAAGTTTTTGCCGATCGCGATCGAGCCGCCGTACAACCTGACGCGGTTCGCTTTGCCGTACGGCGTGCAGCTTCTGCGGATGGGTGAACCGGCCAAGGCCGTCGCCGTGCTCGGCCGGATCACGGCGAATGACGAGGATTTCGGGCAGGCACAGTACTACATGTTGCTGGCCACCGGAGCCCGGCTGGCCGAGTTGTCGGAGGACGCGCCGCAGCGGCCGAACATGCTGGAAGAGGTGCAGCGTCGCGCCGCCACCGTCGCCGCCCAGCTCCGCGGCGACGACTCGGCCACCGCCCGGCAACGGTTGGCCGGCGTGCAACTTCAGCAGGCCGGGCTGTCGATCAACGAGCAGGATCAACCGGCCCAGGCGATCCAGCAACTCGAAGGCATCGAGGAAATCGTCGCCGACTTGCCCAACGGCCAGAACCTGCTGGGGCAGGCGCTCTTCCTGCGGTTCCAGGCCCTCACCGCCCTCGGCTCGTTGGAAGAAGCGACCGAGCAACTGCTGGCCTACGTCCGGCAGAGCGGCCCGGAGCGGGGCGTGCAGCTTGTGCTCGACTTCCTCGAAACGCTTGACGCCCAGTTCGCCGAGGCCCAGCGGTTCAACGACGCGGAGCGGCAGCGGTCGTTGGCCGAGGCGCGGATCTCGCTGACGCCGAAGTTGGTCGAGTTCGCCGAGGACGCGAATCTGGGCGAGCAGGCGGTTTACACCTACCGCCGCTACGACGCCGACAGCCGCCGCATCGCCGCCGAGGCCGCGAGCGGGACCCGCAAAACCGAACTGCTGGCCGAGGCGAAGCAGGCGTTCGAGGAGCTCCGCAACCCGGAGAACGAGGCGATATATCGTGAACTCGCCGGTCCTGAACGGCTGCAGGCCCGACCCTACGACGCCGCGGTCATTCTGGGCGAGGGCCGCGTCGCGTTCGCCGCGGAAGATTTCGCCACGGCCGAGGCCCGGTTCGGCCGGCTGCTGCAGGACAACGTGCTGGGCCGCCCGGTCGAAACCCGCCGCGACCCGATCACCGGCGAGATCACACAGGTGTACAACGACAACTACTGGGAAACGCTCGTCAAGTGGCTGCGAAGCAAACAGCGGCAGGGCGAGATCACGCCGCAACTGGAGACGCGGATCAAAAGCGACTTCATCCGCTACGGCGACAACGCCGGCGGCCCCCGATGGCACGACGCCTACGTCGCCTTGCGGCAGGAACTCCTGCCAGACTTCGTGCCGCCGACAAACTGAGCCGCCAATGATGATCGCGCCGGTTACGCCGCCGTCGCCGACCCGGCAGGTCGGATAAAGACGTTTATTTGGTCCTCCTTCCGGTCAACGGTTGGCAGATTCAATCCGACGGTGAGTGCAGAGGAACCCCGGCATGACCCCCACTTTTATTGACACGACGTTGGACAAGCTCGAAGACCGCCGCATGTTGGCTGGGCAGGGGGTGGAGCCGCACGACAGCTTGGACGCGGCCTTCGTCGACCCGATGGCGATCCAGCCGCAATTGTGGATGGAGCTGTCTCAGCAGCACATCCTCCCGCCCCGCCAGGATGCCGCGAATGCGGAGCCCGCCGAGCCGCTGGGCAGGAAGCCGCTCGAGCTTCCGCAACGGGTGAACAACGACAGTTTCCGCGTGTGGGACGCCACCATGAAGCACACGTCGGTCATGATGCGCGATGCGTTCGACGGTCGGGGCATCGAGATGGTTGCACGGCCCGCAGACCACCAACTGACCGACCCGGCCCCCGAAGGTGGCACCCATTCCGTTCTAAGCTGGGAGAAAATCAACCACTCCCTTCAAAACGCCCGGCCCAACTCGCCCTACATCATCAACATTGAGAAGTGGAAGACCGACATCCGCCGTCACCCGGTGGCGGAGGTCGATGCATCGATCGAGCGGTTCACGACGCTCATCCAGCACATCCGCAACGAGCGGCCCGATCTGGAGATTGGCATCTACAGCGTTGCTCCGATCCGCGACTATTGGTCCACCGCACCCTACCGCAAGGCGTTGGACGATTTGGCCAACAACCGCGATACGTGGCAGGCCCGGAACCTGCCCAAGCTCAAGGCCCGCTTCGACGGGTGGCAAGAGGCGAACGCCTACCTGCAGCCGCTGGTCGACCAACTCGACTTCACCAACCCCTCGCTCTACACGTTCTACGAAGACCGCACCGGTTGGCAGCACTTCGCCGAAGAAAACATCGCCGCCGCCCAAGCCTATGGCAAGCCGGTGGTGCCCATGGTGTGGATGCTTTACCACAACGCCAGCAACGACAGGCCGCTTGACCCGATCGAGGGCGACTTCTTCCGGCAGCAGCTCGATGTGGTCCGTAAGAACGCGGCGGGCGTGGCGATCTACAACGGCTTTGCCTCGGTCGACACGTCCGATCCGTGGGGCGTGGCAACGAGTGAGTTCCTGCACGATCTGCGGGCCGGCAATTGGTCGCCCCACGCCAGCCCCGCCCCCCATGATCATGATGGCGGTGTTCGGGGCGGCGGGCTCGGCTCGCTCTTTGGCGGCGAAGACGAGGAAGACTGACCTACGCCGGCTCGTCCGCCAGCCCCAGAATGTCCCGGGCCTCGGCCGCCAGGCGGCGGCCGACTTGTTCCTCTTCGTCGACCACCACCTCCGCCCCGGCGAGCATGATCTCCCAGCGGTAGGCGTGGTAGCGGCTGCGGGCGATTATCGTCACCTGCGGGCAAAGCTGCCGGGCCGTGTGGACCACGTTGCGGACGGCCTGCGGGTCGGGCAGCGTGACGATCAACGCGGCCGCCTCCTGGATCCTGGCGTGCTCCAGCACCTCGGCGCTGCCGGCGTCGCCGAGGTGGAAGTTGATGCCGTACTGGTCCACCGCCGCGGCCGCCTTGGGGTTGAGGTCGAGCACGGTGATGCGGTCGCCGAAGTGCTCGATCAATTCGCTGGCCACCAGCTGCCCCGCCGGGCCGAAGCCGGCGAGCAGGACGTGCCGCTCCCTCGGGGCCGCGGGGTCGGCCCGTTCGATGCTGCCGTCGGCGTGTTCGGCCCGGCGGCTGAGCAGCTTGCCCGACCAGCGGGGCCCGAACTTCACCAAGTATGGCGTGGCGAACAGCGACACGACCGTCGTGGCGATCAGCAGCTTGAACGCTTCCTCGCCAATGAGACCGCTCTCGCCGTCGCCGCGGGCGATCTTTGCTAGCACAAACCCGAACTCGCCGATCTGCGCCAGGCACAGCCCCGACGCCAACGCCACCGCCGGCGGCTGCCGCAGCAGCTTCGTCGGCAAACTCAGCACGCCGAACACCACCGCCGCCTTGCCCACCACGACCGCGAGCACCGCACCGATGATCAGGTGCGGGTTCATCGCCGCCCACACCGGGTCGGCCAGCATGCCCACGGCCGCGAAGAACAGCGTCACCAGCACCGTCCGCAGCGAAGCGATGTCGGCCCGGATCTGCGTGGCGAACGGGCTGCCCGCCAAGAGCACACCGGCCAGAAACGCCCCGATGGCTGGGGAGATCTTCGCCTCGTGTGCCGCCGCCGCGCTGCCGAGGGCCAGGATGAGCGCCAGCAGAATCGGGAACTCCCGGTTGCGGCTCCACTCGCGCAAGTTCAGCAGCTTCGGCACGATCAGGTTCAGCACGACGAACAACCCGCCGAACAGCACCACCGCGAAGCCGAGCGTCTTGACCATCGTGAACGCCATGTCGCCTATCGTGCCGCCGCCGGCCAGCGCCGAGACGACGAGTGTGACCGGCAGCACGGCCGTGTCCTGCACCAGCAGCACGCCGGTGGCGTTGCGGCCGTGGGGCGACTCGATGCTGGCGTTGTCGATGAGCAGCCGCAGCACGATGGCCGTCGAAGAAAGGGCCGTGATGCAGCCAACTGCGATCGCCGGCTTGGGCGACAGCCCCGCCAGCGTTGCCGCCGCCGTCACGGCGACGGCCGTCAGCACGATCTGCAGCGTGCCGCCCAAGAGCGCCACCGGCCCCAGCTTCCGCAGCCGGGCAAAGCTGAACTCCAATCCGATGGTGAACAGCAAAAGCGCCACGCCCAGCTCACCGATGAGTTCGACCTCCTCGATGCCGCCCTCGCCGCCGCCGATGAAGCCGAAGACGTTCGGCCCCAGCAGCATGCCCGCCGCCAGGTAGCCGACGATGGCCGACTGCTTGAGCAGCTCCGCGACGGTGCCGAGCAAGAGCGCCCCGCCGAGCAGCATCAGGACGTTCGTCAGCAGGTGCCAGCCTTCTTCCACGGCGGCAGGGTAGCGGAACCCATTGCTGATTCGTGATTGCTGATCGCTGAACTTCCGGAAGATCAGCATTCAGCAATCACAGATCAGCACTTACTACCGCTACTATCGGACGTCATGTCCGCCCCGACGAAGGAACTGCTGAGCAAATATCGCATCGCCCGCGACGCCGTGCCGCCGGATCAGGTCTCGAGCCTGACACAGGCCGCCGACGTGCGGCCGGACAACTCGTACCTGATCGTCGGCGAGCGGACCAACACCAACGGCTCCCGGCAGTTCAAGCGGCTGTTGCAGGAGGACGATTGGGACGGTTTGGTCAGCATGGCCCGCGACGAGGTGCGGGGCGGCGCGATGATGATCGACGTTTGCGTCGACTTCGTCGGCCGCGACGGGCAGCGGGACATGCAGGAGGTCGTCAGCCGCTACGTCCGGCAGATCGGCGTGCCGCTGATGCTCGACTCGACCGACCCGGCCGTGCTGGAGGTCGGCCTGAAGCTCGCCGGCGGCCGGTGCGCCATCAACTCGGCCAACCTCGAGGATGGCGAGGAGAAGTTCGGCGTCCTCGCCAGCCTCGCCAAGCGCTACGGGGCGGCCCTCGTCTGCGGCTGCATCGACGAGGACCCCGAGAACGCCATGGCCCGCACGGCCCAGCGGAAGATCGACATCGCCAAGCGGATCCGCGACCTCGCCGTCGAGCGGTTCGGCTTGCTCGACCGCGATCTGATGTTCGACCCATTGGTGCTGCCGATCAGCACGGGCATCGAGGAAGATCGGCGGAACGCCGTCGAGACGATCGAGGGCACGCGGATGATCGCCGAGCAGTTGCCGGGGTGCCACACGGTGGTCGGTTTGTCGAACATCAGCTTCGGCCTCAAGCCGTACGCCCGGCAGGTGATGAACAGCGTCTTCCTGCACGAGCTGCGCCAGGCCGGGCTGGTCGGGGCGATCGTCCACGCGTCGAAGATTTTGCCCAAGAACAAGATCCCCGACGAGTTCTGGAAGGCCGCCGAGGAGGTCATCTACGACCGCCGCGATCTGCACGAGGACCCGTTGACGCACTACATCGGCGTCTTCCCGGAAGACGCCGGCGCCGAGGCGGCGGCCGGGCCGTCGCTGGCCGATTTGCCGGTGGACGAGGCGCTCAAGCAGCACATCATCGACGGCGAGAAGCGCGATTTGACTGACCGCCTGGACAAGGCGATGGCCGACGGGCACGCGCCGCTGGACATCATCAACAAGATCCTGCTCGACGGCATGAAGGTCGTCGGCGATCTGTTCGGTCGGGGCGAGATGCAGTTGCCGTTCGTGCTGCAGAGTGCCGAGACGATGAAGGCGGCGGTGGCCCACCTCGAGCCGCACATGCCCAAGATCGAGGGCGGCGGCGGCAAGGCGAAGATCGTGCTGGCCACCGTCAAGGGCGACGTCCACGACATCGGCAAGAACCTGGTCGACATCATCCTGACCAACAACGGCTACACCGTCTACAACATCGGCATCAAGCAGAGCGTCGACGACATCCTCAAGGCCCAGAAGGAGAAGCAGGCCGACGCCATCGGTATGAGCGGGTTGCTCGTGAAGTCGGTGGCGGCGATGAAGGAGAACCTCGCCGAGTTCAACGCCCGCGGCGTCGACACGCCGGTCCTGCTGGGCGGGGCGGCCCTGACGCGCGATTACGCCGAGGACGATCTGGCCCAGCTCTACGGCGGCAAGGTGATGTACTGCAAAGACGCCTTCGACGGGCTGAAGGTTATGGATCACGTCGCCGAAAACCGGCTGGACGACCTCTACAACGAGCAGCTCGACCGGGCGACGAAGCGGAAGGAACTGCGGAAAAACCGCGTGAAGCCGACGAGCGAGAAGGCAGCCAACGTCAGTGACGTGGCGAAGGATCTGCCCGTGCCTACGCCGCCGTTCTGGGGCCAGCGGGTCGCCAAGGGCATCCCGGCCGCCACGCTCTTCGGCTACGTCAACGAGCTCGCCCTGTTCACCGGGCAGTGGGGCTTCAAGCGCAAAGGTTTGTCTGCGGAGGAGTACGAGAAGATTCTCGACGACTCGGCCCGCCCCGCCTTCGAGCAACTCAAGCAGCAGGAGACGGCCGAAAAGTTCCTCGACCCGAAGGTCGCCTACGGCTATTACCCGGTGCAGGGCGACGGCGACGACCTTGTCGTCTACAAGCCCGACGCCTTCGCCGAGGGCAGCCGCGAGCCGACGGGCGAGGTCGAGGAGCTGGCCCGCTTCACCCTCCCCCGCCAGGACGGCCGGCGGAACCTGTGCATCACCGACTACTTCCGCAGCAAGAAAAGCGGCGAGTACGACGTGCTGGGCGTGCAGTGCGTCACCGTCGGCGACGAAGTCACCGAGCGGGCCAACGCGCTGTACAAGGAGAACAAGTACCAGGACTACATGTACCTCCACGGCTTCGGCGTCGAGTGCGCCGAGGCGCTGGCCGAGTTCTGGCACAAGCGGATGCGGGCCGAGCTGGGCTTCGCCAGCGATGACGCCAGCGACGTCCGCAAATTGTTCCAGCAGAACTACCGCGGCAGCCGCTACAGCTTTGGCTACCCCGCGTGCCCGAACCTGGAGGATCGGAGCAAGCTCCTAGCCCTCCTCGACACCGCCGCCATCGGCGTGGGCCTGACCGAGGAGTACATGCTCGCCCCCGAGCAGAGCACCGACGCCCTAATCGTTCACCATCCGCAGGCGAAGTACTTCGACGTATGATGAATGCCATGAGCACCGCCACCGTTCAGCCGCCAGCCAACGCCGATACCAGTCTCGCCTCCGCAGATTTCGGTGCGGACGTGGCGCGGGTCAAGGCAGTGCCGGGACTAAAATTGACGCCGGAGGAGTTCGAGGTTGCCGATCACGACAACCGGCTGGTGGAGTTGGTTGAGGGCGTAGTTATCGAGAAAGAGATGAGCGCGCTGGCCCATTTTCTGTCGAACGAGTTCGCCGATCTGTTGCGGGAGGCGCTTCACAGGCCGCACCGCGTCATGGTCGAAGCCGAGTTCCAGTTGCCCGGGCGACGCGGCACGGTGCGTCGCCCGGACGTGGCGGTGCTCAAGCCCGAGACCGTCGCCGGCTACCAATGGCGGGATCCGTTTATCCGACTTGTGCCCGATGTAGCTGTTGAGGTGGTGAGCCCGGGCGATGCGCTGTACAAGGTACACGCCAAGGTTCGGGAGTTTCATGGCTACGGGATCCCATTGGTCTGGGTAGTCATTCCGAATACGCGCGAATTCCAGGTCCATCCGACAGGTAACGTTCCTTACTTTATCCCGGAAAACGGGACCCTGACGGCAGAGGAAGTGCTGCCGACCCTCCGCCTCGACATCGCAAAGCTGTATAAGGCTCTGCCGCCGACAGATGAGCTCTCAGCGGGTCAGGACTGACCACGCCGCCCCGCCGAGGATGCCGATGACCACCACCACCAGCAGCAGCCACAGCAGGATGACCACCACGGACGTCTCGTTGTGTGGGCTGGGGCGGCGGCGGGGCATGGGCGGTGAAACATCGGCGGCCCGCACCACCGTCGGGCGGGCCGCGGGGCTAAACTTCGATCACAACCCGCCGTTTGGCAAGCCGGGCCGCCGGAATCGACACCTAATTCACCCAAGATGGCCGAGCTTGTTTACGAGGACGACGCCCCGGACCCCTTCGAGCCGCTTTTGAGCAGCGATTTCTCGCGGGCCGTGCAGGGCGATTACGCCGAAATCGACGCCGTGGGGGCCGACGCCGAGCAGACGACCGCCGCCGTCTTCGCCCGTTACCGCGACCTGCTGAACGACCCGGTCGAGGGCCCGGTGGTCCTGCTGACCCTCGCCGTCCTCCAACACCGCAGCGGCCGCGTGCTGCCGGCCGTCCGCGACGCCGCCGTCGACCTCATCGACTCCGGCGAGGCCGCCGGCGCCGGCAACACCCTCACCGACACGACCACCCGCCGCGCCCGCGACGAGTTGCTCCAAACCCTCCGCGATTTGCTCGCCCCCGACCGCCCGGCGTCGGACTGAGCACACGGCGCACGTCTGCTGCCGGATCACCCGCGCGGCCTCACTTCTGAAAGAACGCCCCGCCGCCGGTGCCGAACTTGCTCAGGCGGTTGTTGACGTACAACCCCTCCAGCAGGAACTCGCCGACGCTGGCGAGGTGGGCGTCGTCCGTCGGGTCCATGTCGAGCTCCTTGGCCAACTCCCCGGCGGCGTCGGTGAGGCCGTCGATGAGCTTCATGTTCGCCACGAACTCGCCGCTCGGCACCTCGTCGCCGGCGGGGAACTTGAGCTTGCCGGCGAATTGCTCGGTGATCTCGTCGTAATCGTCCGGGTCGGCCACGGTGTCGAAGACGTTCTTGACGGCCTCGCCGACGAGGGCGCGGATCAGCTTGTCCTCGCTGGCGTCGTCGTCGGCCAGGGTCATCTCGACCTTGCCGCGGCTGCTGGCGATGACGTGCTGGAGGTCGCCGGGCCGGGCGATGACGCCGCTCTCGCCGGTGACGATGCCGCGCCGCTCGGCGTTGCTGATCACCGTCTCCATGTTCGCGATGCTCGTGCGGACGCTCACGCCCGACGCCTGGCTGACGTGCGGCGAGCTGCGGGCCAGGCGAACGACCTCCTCGACGACGGCCGCGAGATACGGCGGCACCGTGACCTCGACGCCGCTGCTGCTGCGGTCGATGAAGGCGTTGTCGTTGACGATCTTCAACCCCTCCTCGATCGTCTCGGGGTAGTGCGTGCGGACGACGGTGCCGATGCGGTCCTTGAGCGGCGTGACGATGCGGCCGCGGTTGGTGTAGTCCTCGGGGTTGGCGCTAAAGGTCAGGCAGACGTCGAGCGACAGGCGGACCGGGTAGCCGCGGATCTGCACGTCCCGCTCCTCAAGCACGTTGAACAAGCCGACCTGGATGCGCGGCGACAGGTCGGGCAGCTCGTTGATGGCGAAGATGCCGCGATTGGCCCGGGGAATGAGGCCAAAGTGCATGGTCGACTCATCCGACAGGTACCGCCCCTCGGCGTGCTTCACCAAGTCGACCTCGCCGATGAGGTCGGCGATCGTCACATCCGGCGTGGCGAGCTTTTCCTGGTAACGGTCGCTGCGGTGGACCCACTCGATGGGCGTGTCGTCGCCGTGCTCCTTGATGAGCCGCTGGCCGGTTTGGGTCGTCGGGTGTAGCGGGTCATCGTTGACCTCCAAGCCGCTGATGGTCGGCATCCACTCGTCGAGCAGCATGGGCAACAGGCGGAGGATGCGCGTCTTCGCCTGCCCGCGCAGCCCGAGGAACAGCAAGTCGTGCTTGGCGAGGATGCCGTTGACGATCTGCGGGATGACGGTTTCGCGGTAGCCGACGACGCCGGGGAAGAGCTCCTCGCCGGCCCGGAGTTTGGCGACGGTGTTCTGCCGGAGTTCTTCCTTGACCGGTCGATAGCGGTAGTCGGTCTGCTTCAACTGCCCAAGCGTGGCGGCGTCGGGGTGGCCGGTGGTACTCATGCCGCATGTTAGCGGGGCGGGGGCGGTGTCTGCCGGAAGTGAAAGCCGATCCGCCGGCGTCTACCGTTGGGGCATGGCCACCACGCTCGAACCGCCGGCCCGGCAGGCGCTGGAGATGAAGGAACTGTTCCGCCGCGCCCAAACGGCAGTCGCCGAGGCGTTCGGCTTCGACGTGGCCGACACGCTGCCGGAAGAGTACACGCGAGAGGACGACGGCGACGGCGACTACCTGATCAGTGTCAGCCACCCGACCCGAAAAGCACCGGTGGGCGGGGTGGATCGAACCGATTGGTACGACCCTCGGCCAAGGCCCGCCATCCGCGAGTGGTGGCAGGTGCGGCTCGACAAGGAGACGGGCGAAGCCGGCGACATCACCCACCGGGGCTACATCTGATGACGCCGGCGGAAGCTCAAAGGTTCATCGGCCGACAAGGCGTCCTGCTCGACACGGGAGTGCTGTTGTTGCACCTGCTTCAGGCGGAGTACCCAAAGTTGATCGGCCGGGGCCGGTTGAGCGACTTCAACGCCGCCACCGCCCAAGCCCTCGACAACGCACTTCCGCAGAAGTTTCGGATGATCACCACGCCGCACATCCAAACCGAAGCCAGCAACCTGCTCCGCCAGATGATCTCCGGCGATGACTCGGCAAAGCTACTCGGCAACTTCGCCAAAACGGCGGACGAGCAGACGGTCGAGGCGTCGGTTGCATGCGAGGACGCCTCACTGCACGGTCGCTACGGATTGGCGGACACGGTCTCTGCCGTTTTAGTCAGGCAGGAGCAGTTCGTCTTCATCACGGTTGATGCACCGCTGGCCGTGGCCATCAACAGCCGGCCGGGCGGCACTGCGGTCAATTTGCACCACATGTCGCTCCTGCTGTAGCTCCGCCACCATTACCACCCCAGCCCCGCGCGTGGCAGAACCGTGTTCTTCTCGGCCAGCTTCGCCACCATGGCTCGGGCTTCCTCGTCCAGTTCTTTCGGGACGAGAATCTTCACGACGCACAGTTGGTCGCCCTTGTCCTCGCCGCGCCAGGCGCCTTTGCCGCGTACGCGGAGCTTGGTGCCGCTGCTGGTGCCGGGCGGGATGGTGAGGGTGACGCGGTCCTCGAGCGTGGGCACCTCGACCTTCGTGCCGAGCATGGCCTCGTCGAAGCTGAGCGGCAAATCCATCAGCACGTTCAGGCCGTCGCGGCGGAAGTAGGGGTGGGGGTGGGTGGTGACGACAATGAACAAATCGCCGCCGTTGGTGCCCTTGCCGCGGACGCGGACGCGGCTGCCGTCCTTCACGCCGCCGGGCACCTTGACGTCGATCGTCTCGACCTCGCCGCCGCGGTTGATCTTCAGCGGCAGGCTCGTCCCACGGGCGGCCTGATAGAAATCGAGCGTGACCGGGTACTCCGCGTCCGTCGCCGGCTGCGGCGGCCGCTGCCTCGTGCCGCCGGTCCGGCCGAACGGGCCGCGGGCGCCGAAGAGCGAATCGAAAATGTCCTGGAACTGCCCGCCCTCGAAGTCGGCCGGGTCGAAGTCTTCCTGCACCCCGCCGCCCCCGCGCCGGCCGCGGGTTTGGGCCCGGCGGAACTGCTCGTAAGCGTCCTGCGCCGCCGCGTTGCCGCTGGTGCCGGCGTGGCCGAACTCGTCGTAGCGGGCCCGCTTCTTCGAATCCGAGAGCACCTCGTACGCCTCCTGCACCTGCCCGAACTTGGTGGCGGCGTTCGGGTCGTCCTTGTTGACGTCGGGGTGGAACTTGCGGGCCAGCTTGCGGTGGGCCTTCTTGATCTCCGCCGCCGTCGCCGATTTGCTCACGCCCAGGACTTCGTAGTAATCGCGCTGCGCCATGACGTCCCCGCACCATAGCCGGCCGCCGCCCAGATGACGCTTATGCGAGGCGCGACCGTGAGGGAGTGCGGGCGGCACAGCCGTCATCGGACCCGGTGGCCGGATGCGGGCTGCGCCCGCCGCACTCCCTCACGGCCGTGCCTCGCATGAGCGTCCCACTACACTCAGCGTGAGATGCCGCGCCCGATCGATGACCCGGAGATTCAAGTCAAGCTCGCCGCCCTGCGACGACGGTGCGAGCGCATTGTCAGCGAGGACGAGCTGGCCGCGAAGCTGCTGAAAAGTCGCCAGACCGGCCGACCGCTGCGGGTGAAGCTCGGCATGGACCCAACCGCCCCCGACGTCACGCTCGGCCACACCGTGCCGCTGCGGGTCATCCGCCAGTTCCAAGACTGGGGCCACCGGGCCGTGCTCATCATCGGCGACGCCACCGCCGCCGTGGGCGATCCGACCGGCCGCAACACCACCCGCCCGCTGCTCACGCCCGAGGAGATCGACGCCAACGCCCGCACCTACGTCGACCAGATCGGCAAGGTGCTGCTCACAGGCGACCAGCACCTCGAGGTCCGCCGCAACTCCGAATGGCTCGGCCAACTCGACCTCGCCGGCGTCATCAAGCTGCTGGCCCGCAAGACGCTCGCCCAGGTCCTCGAACGCGACGACTTCCGGCAACGCTACGACTCCGGCACCGAGGTGCACCTCCACGAGCTCGTCTACCCGCTGCTGCAAGGCTGGGACAGCGTCGCCGTTCACGCCGACATCGAGTTCGGCGGCAATGATCAACTGTTCAACAACCTCGTCGGCCGCGACTTCCAAAAAGCCGAGGGCCAGGAGCCGCAGGTCGTCATCGTGACCCCCCTCCTCGTTGGCACCGACGGCACCGCGAAGATGAGCAAGAGCAAGGGCAACTACATCGCCCTCACCGACCCCCCCGGCGGCGACGGCGGCATGTTCGGCAAAACCATGAGCCTGCCCGACACCGCCATGCCCATGTACTACCAACTCGTCACCGACGACGACAACTACGACGATTTGATCCGAGAAAGCCCCCGCGACGCCAAGGTCAAGCTCGCCAAGCACATCGCCACCGAGTTCCACAACGCCGCGGCCGCCGACGATGCCGAGCAACAGTTCATGACCGCCACCCACGGCGGCATCCCCGACGATATTCCGACCCACACCCCCAGCACCACCCCCATCGGCCTCCCCAAACTCCTCGTCGAAGTCGGCTTCGCCAGCAGCAACGGCGAGGCCATGCGGCTCATCAAACAGGGCGGTGTAAAGCTCGACGGCGAGAAGCAGAGCAACCCGAAGGCGGAGCTGACCGTGGCGGAAAGCTCCGTGTTGCAGGCAGGAAAGCGGAAGTTCGTCCGCTTGGTTCGGTGACGGCTTTGGTGATGCGGAAGTCGCTGAGGCCCCCACCGCCGCGTAGCGGCGGGGCTACATGCGCAGCTCGATTCAGTTAAAGTCGTGCGTGGCCCCGCCGCTGCTCGGCGGTGGGGGCCTCAGCGCTGCCAGCATGACATGTGGCGGAATCAGTAGCACCGCGACCGACCGCCGCAGTGGCTCGACTCGCCGCGTGGCGTGCAAAAGCTGAGGCATGATGAAATCAGATGCTTTCGTCGCCTTTGTCGCCGCTTGTGTCGTCGCGCCGGTGATCGCTCAGGACACCGCGAGCCGGTTGGCGGCGTTGGAGCGGGAGGTGGCTGAGGTTCGGCAGCAGGTGGAGATTGAGGCCGAGGCGGCGCGGCAGGCGGTGATGGAGGACGCCGCGCGTCAAGGGCCGTTCGCCGGGTATGGCGGGGGCGGGTTCTTTATCTCTGGCGAGGGTGGCAACTTCACCTTGCGGCCTTACCTGCTGCTGCAGTTCCGCCACGTCACCAACTTCGGTGAAAACAACGGTGATCTGGGCGAGGTCGAGAGCGGCTTCGAGATGCGGCGGGTCCGGTTCGGGGCCAAGGGCAACGCGTTCGAGGACGTGAGCTACTTTCTTCTATGGGAAAGCGTGCGGTCGGGCGGCAACACGCGCTTGCTGTACGCGTTTGCCGACGTGCCGGTGAGCGACTGGACGGTGCGATTTGGGCAGTTCAAGGAGCCGGGCGGCATCGAGTGGAACACGAGCGCGACCCGGCAGCTTGCCGCCGAACGGTCGCTGGCGAACAACCTGCTCAGCGGGTTCAACCTCGGCTTCGTGCAGGGCGTGACGGCAAAGCGGCAGACAGACGAATTCCGCTTTACCGCCGGCTACCTCGACGGCGTCGGCACGTTCAACACCGACTTCAACGGCGGCTCGGACTTGTTCCGCGACGGCGAATGGGGCGTCACCGCTCGCCTCGACTACAAGCCAATGGGCGACTGGAAGGACACGAGCGACCTCACCGCGCTCGTTCGGCGGCCGGCCGAAGACGTGCTGCTGCTGTCGCTCTCAGCCAACCACACGCGGGCCGACGCCGGCGGCGTCACGTTCCTCGCGGCCGACGCGCTGGCCAAGTCGGCCGACCAGCCGATCGCCTTTCTCGCCAGCGGCTACGCCCTGCGGCTCGACGTCGACGGCGATCATTCGACCAACCTCGGCGGCATCGCCCAAGTCGGCTACGGCCTGACCGAGCGCGACGAGTTGCTCGCCCGCGTCGGCGTCACGCACCTGGAGAGCGACGCCCTCGATCCCGCCGGCGAAGGCATTTACCCGGAGTTCACCGCCGGCTACAACCGCTACTTCTCCGGGCACAACGCAAAGTTCACGCTCGACGCCAGCTACTACCCCAGCGGCGCCCCCCGCCGCGTGAACGGCGCGGGCGTCGAAGGCGGCGGCGGCGATCAGGTGGTCATCCGCGGGCAGTTCCAGCTGCAGCTGTGATCGGCGGGGTAGTCCCGAACCGTCTCATCCCGCCAAATGCATCGGCAGCGTCGGCAAGTTGCCGTCGGGGTCGAAGGCGTCCTTCAGCCGGGCGACAACGTTGGCCGTCATCGGGTCCAGCGTGAGGCGAGTCGGTTGCCCCGTCGCCTGCCATCGCCAGCAGGTGCCGCCGAGTTTGCGGGCGGCCAGTGCGAGCGCTTCGTGCTGCGGCTCGCCGCCAGCCTCGCCGACGACGATGCCGTGGGCGGCGTCGGCGACCCAGCGGTGCGGCGCGATCTGTTGCATCGCCCCCAACACCTCGCCCGGCGGCAGGCTCAGCCGAAAGTCGCCCGGCCGCCACAAGCTTTGCCGGATGTCGGCCTCACGCTGAAGATCAACAGGCGTCACGCTCTGCGGCCGCGGGTCGGGCAGTTGCCGCAACGCCTGCCGGTAGAACGCCACCGCCCGCTCATCGCCGAGATAACCCAAAGCAAGGCCGTCGGCGGAGAGCGCTGCCCACGTCGGCCGCAGCTCGCCGGGCAGGAGCCCGGGGCGATCTGTCTGCGCGCCACGCTCTACAT
>CAYLSV010000040.1:0-7686 GCA_964386435.1 uncultured Tepidisphaerales bacterium | reverse complement strand
CGGGCAGGAGCCGCAGGAAAATGTCGTAATCCGCCGGGAACACCGCCACCACCCCACCGAACGGCTTGCGGTAGGTGCGGAACGTCAGCGTCGCCGGCGTCGCGAAGCAGCCGAAGCTGCCGATGAGAAACTTGGTCAGATCGTACCCGGCGACGTTCTTCACCGTCCGCCCGCCGGCCGTGATCAGCTCGCCGCGGCCGTTAATCAGCTGCGCCCCCAGCAGCAGATCCCGCCACGCCCCAAACCCCAGCCGCAACGGCCCGGTGCTGTTGGCCAGCACAAGATCGCCCAGCGTGGCCGCCGGGTCGCCGTCGATCGGCAGCCACTGCTGCTGCTCGCCGAGTTGATCCTGCAACGCCCCCAACGTCATCCCCGCATCGGCCGTCGCCGAAAGGTCGCCGACGTGGTGCTCCAGCTCACCGGCAGCAACAAGCCGCTCGCGCGGCGGTCGGGTGGGCAGCAGCGACAACGCCATGCAGCGAGTGTAGCGACCACGCGATCCGGGCGGCTCACACGCAACTCGACCCGCCCGCCCGAACCTCCGCCGCGTGGCGGCGGGGCTCATTCTGCGGGTTGATGTGGGGGATGTTGTAGCTGCGGATCCCCGATCCGCAGCGGCGTTTGCTGTGGTGGGCGTGTGAACTACGGGATCAGCCCCGCCGCTACGCGGCGGAGGTCCGGCCGAGCGGGGCGAGACGGATGGAGCGGTGGGTCACGCCACGCTCGCGCGGGCGAGTTGGACGATCTTGCTCACGCCGTGCTCGCCTAGGGTCTTCAGCAGCGTGAGCGTGTCGGTCGCCCGCTTCAGATCCCGCTCGGCGGCGTGCAGCGGGGCGACGGAGTAGAACAGGATCGGCGTGCCGTCGTCGAGGCGCACCTCGCTGATGGCGTCGGCCTCGACGACGGCCAGCAGGCAGGTCATCGCGGTGCCCTCGGCCAGCGGCTCGCCGAAGTCGTAGATCGCGTTGGTCCCGAGGCACGTCTCGTCCTGGTGGGGGCGCTCGGCGAACTGCCGCAGCCGCACGGCGAACTGCTGGGCGGCCGGGGTCAGGCCGTCCCCCTCCTTCATCTCCGGCGGCAACAAAGCGTACAACTCCGCCCGCTGGTAATCCTCGGCACCGGGGGCCGTGGTCATCGGCTGGGCCGACATGCCGGCGGTGATGAGGGCCACGCCGCCGTCGGGCAAATCGGCCACCTGGATGTCGATCGGCGGCTCGTCCTGCACGAGCGCCGTCAACTGCATCGGCCGGACCGGCCCTAAGTGCTCGCGGACGTGCGCTGCAATTGCAGCCAAGCGGCCACCATCTGTCGGCTCCAGCCGACGTGACCTGACCGCTACGCTCCGCTATTGCAAGCTGGAACCTGCCACACCAGTGCATAAGGCATCAATAAAATGACTCCCGACCCCTTTTCCGCCCCCGAGAGCGCGTTGTCCCCCCGCCACAGCGCGTTGAAGTCGGCCCCGTGCTCGACGAGCAGCTTGGCCATCTCGAGGTTGCCGTCGATGGCCGCCGACACCAGCGCCAGGCACCGCCGCTCCCCGTCGACCTCGTGGTTGAGCTGCGCCCCGTGCTGGAGCATCCAGCGCACGACCTCGATGTAGCCCCTCCCCACAGCCGTGTCGACCGCCCCCTCGGGGCTGGCGCTGAACATTGGAGCATTGATGTCGGCCCCACCCTCAATTAGCGCCCCCATCACATCGATCTGCGGCATCGCAAGCTCGAAAGAGGTGGCTACAGAGCTTCGTCTGCGGAGCTTTTCATGCGTCAGTAACAGTTCGCGAACACGTGCGGCATCCCCGTCACGAATTGCCTTGCCTAATTCCATGCGTGGCTTCACTATGGCCTCCATTTTCCTTTAATATAGCTAATCGCGAAGTCCTTCAGCATGTCTGCGGCTGCAGCATGATTCCATTCGCCATCGTTGCTGATTTCGTAGATCTTCTTCGCCATGTCTCTCGAAATCTGGCTTGGATGTCCCCAAGTCGGTGCCCAGAATAGGTTCTCCCGGCCGTCGATCGGGTCGATGCCGACGTCGTTCAACTTCTGGTGGATGTAATAGACCCGGAGCCTGACGTTCGGGTTCCCCTTCTTCGGCGCGGCGTGATGGGGCTACTCCTCCGTTGGTTAGATATTGCACGCTAAGCCGTCAGCGGCCCGACGCGGCGTAGGGGGCGGAGCTGGCGGTCACGCCGGCCGCCGGCGGCCGGCCAGCGGTAGTCGCCGACGAGGTTGACGTGCTCCCACCGCAGCGGCGAGAGGTGAGCCAGCAGTTCATCGGGCATGTCTTCGCGTGATGGCCGTGACTGAGGTAGCCCGTGTTCTCGAAATATTTCCCGGGGCCCGTGCGGCCGAGGGGGTCCGCTCCGCGATCTCTTAGCACTTGGCTGTAGTTCGCGTTGTGAACCCAAGCCCACGCCTCCTCGCCCTGTCCGTCGGCCACAAGGTACGTGTGGTCGCCTGCGACCTCGAAGTTGTACACCGCCACCCCCTCGGGGTGCTCCTCCCGCACGTTCGACTCGACGGTCAACTGCCCGCCGCCGGTGCCGTCGAGGTCGCCCAGGGTCATGCCCGGGCGGAGGTCGGCCGCCTCGACCCAGCCGCGGCCCTCGACCCAGAACGGGTGCACACCGGTGATTTGCAAGTGCTCGACGTGACCGGCCTCGTCGCGGTAGACGACGTGGTGCAGATGATTCGACGTGCGGGCGACCACCTGCCGCACCACAACCTCATCCACCAGGCCGCCGTAGCCCCTCATGCCGGGCCAGCACGGTGTCGCCGGCCTCAATATCCTTGATTGGCACGCTGACCGCGTAGCCCGTCTCGTCTTGCTGGGTCTATCAGTGTTTGGCACCAGCCTTGTCACTCTACGCTGCGTCAGGCTGACTCCCAGATGAGCCGGAACTGCAGGCCAGTCAGACCGAGCTTCTCGACGCAAGCCTTAAACTCAGTCGCCGGATCGCCTGTCCGCTCAATGCAGAACACCGCCGACGCCGCGTTTTGAGGCAATTTGAACAGGCACGACTCCGGCAGCCGGTCTTCGTGGAACTGATAGGCATCAGGCCCGCCACGCATCACGTCGACGTACATGTGTCGGCCGTTATCGGTGGAAGACCATTTGGTGCGCGACTTGTCGAGCGCGTTGACGACGTTCGTCACGTTGAGCGCCGACAACTGCAGGCCACCTTCAGTGTCTAAGGGCAACAGCTCGCCAGCGAGATCTAGTTCACCACCTAATGGCATCTGTTGAAAGCATGGCTGCTCCGGATCAACGATAAATCCACCATCGAAGCAGCTCGACCAAAAGTCCGGAACCTTCAGCAGCGGGTTGTGGACGAACAACGGTGGTGATTGCCAGTCAATGATCGTTGTTCCCTTGAAACCCATGCCAGCATCTTCATCATTTTGAAAACATAGCACCTGATGTTCATTCGAACCGGATCCAATTTTATAGACTCTTGTAGTCATGGGTATGCAGGTAGAATTCCTTTGGTCAAATCGCTTGCGACGTCACGCAGAATTTGCCGCATTGCCGCCTCGTCGCCCTCGTGCGCTTTGAGCAGGTTGAACAGCGTCTGGTGAAAGTCATTGGTGTGAGTTTGCCCATGATAGACGATCTTGCTGCCGGTCAGCTTGCTCCTGAGTTTCTGGATCAGTTTTGAACCTGGCAACCAGATACCGTTGTCTGCATCATTAATATCAATCTCGGCTCCATTTAGCAGTTTGCGTGATGCCGCTGCTCTCTTATCGCCTGATGCTACGAGGTGAGCAGCTTGGTCACCGGTAGCTCGGTGGGCTACTTGGTTGCCTAAGTTCCGAGCTAGCTGCTCCGAATCACACAAGTTGTGCGTCCAGACCCACGCCTCCTCGCCCACGCCGTCGGCGACGAAGTACGTGTGGCCGCCGGCCACCTCGAAGTTGTACACCAACACGCCGCCCGCGTCCACGCCCTGGGCGAGACCGTTGGCCACCACCGTCAGCAAGGCGTCGTCCGTGCCGGCCACCACCTCGCCCGGCAGGAGTGCCCCCGCCTCCACCCAGCCGCGGCCCTCGACCCAGAACGGGTGCTCGCCCGTCACCGACAAGTGCTCGATGTTGCCGCCCTCGTCGGCCAGTGACAGGGAGCGGACGTCATCGGCCACCCGCCGGTACAGGTTCGTCACCGGCCGCAGCTGCAGCGGGGCGTCGGGGTCGGCCTCGTCGCGGCTCCACACCAGGTCGCCCACCTCCACCTCCTCGATCGGCACCGACGCCACCCCGCCGGCCCCGTCGTCCACCAGCACCATGGTGCCGGCGACGAAGCAGTTGGTGGCCGCCCCGCGGAGCTTGGCACCGAGGTAGCCGGCTCCCGAGGCCAGGGCCAGGGCGTCGCCCAGGCCGGCCTCGCCGTTGTAGGCGTTGACGCCCGCGGCACCGAGCGAGAGGGCGGTGTCGGCGGCGGTGTAGAGCTTGGCCCCCCGCTGCAAGAGCGAGCCGCAGGCGATTAGGCCGCTGGCCCCGGCGGCGACGTTGCCGACGATCAGGCTGCCGACGACGCCGGTGACGGTGCCGGCGACCTGGCCGACGCCGTAGGCGGTTTCGTGGCCGTAGACGGGGCCGGACGGGAAAAGGGGTCGGGAGTCATTGTTTCGCCTGTTCTGGCAGCGGCATGGCAATCTGGGTACAAACTGACTGCTCGTGGTGTCTCAACTTGCCTCGATCGTGATTCGGCGGAGCGGGGCGTTGTGCCTATGGTGTCACCGTGAGGCTTGCCGTTGCCGTTTAGTGGTTGAATCGCCGCCAAGGTTTGGATGCCGATCAGGCTATGGCCGATCGGTGGGGGTTGCGGGGCGGACCTCGTGTAGGACCGATTGGGCGAGTTCGCGGTCTTCGTCGTCGCTTAGGCGGTCGACGACTTGTTCGAGGTGTTCGGTGGCCCGGGCTTTGTCGTGGAGGTGGCGGGCGTAGGTGAGGCCGAGCATGAGGCGGGCTTGGTCGGCCTGGTCGTGGCGGGGGTAGGCGTGGAGCAGGGCCTCGAAACTGGCGGCGGCTTCGGGGTAGCGGTCGTTTCGTTGGTAGTAGCCGGCGAGGGTGAGTTGGCTGGCGACGGGGAGGGCCTGGTTCGGGGCGAGGCGGCGGAGCTGGTCATATTTTTCGGCCGCGCCGGCGATGTCGTTGATGGCGAGGGCTTCGCTGATCTCGGCCCGGAGGTCGTGGACCTCGTCGGGGATCGGGGCCGGTTCGTTGCGGCGGCCCTTGGTCTTGACGCGGTCGTCGGGGCCGAAGGGGTCGTAACCTTGGTTGACGGCGTCGCGGAACTGGCGGCGGCGGTTGGCGCGGTCGATGAGGGCGAGCATGTCGAACTGATCCCGCGGCAGCAGCCAGAGCTTGAGCATGGCCAGGCACATGCCCAGGCCGAAGAGCGTGCCGCCGAGGTGGGCGAGGTGGGCGACGCCGGTGTTGCCGAAGGCGCCGGATTGGGAGAGCAGATCGAAGAGGAAGTAGAACGCCACGAGCCAAAGGCCGGGGATCTCAACGGTGCCGATGAGGAAGAAGAAGTAGAGGATGGTCACGCGGGCCTTGGGCAGCAGCGCGATGTACGCCCCAGTGACGGCGGCGACGGCCCCGCTGGCGCCCAGAACCGGGCTGATCGAGCCGACGCTGTGGGCAAGGCCGGCGAAGATCGCCCCGCCGACGTAGAGCCCGGCGTAGGCCCAGCCGCCGAGCTTGTCGTTGACCTGGTTGCCAAAGACCCAGAGGAAGACCATGTTGCCCAGAATGTGGAACAAGCCGCCGCGGTCGTGGAGGAAGGCGTAGGTGACGAGCGTCCACGGCCGGTTCAGCTGCGGGTCGAGGATGAGCGTCGACTCGATCGGCCGCATCTGGGCGTACTGGCTGACGAGCTGCGGGATCGCCGGGCTGTCAACGCTGAGCTGCAGCAGGTACAGCACGAGGGTGCCGATGATGATGCCGTAGTTGACGTACGGCGTGTGCCGCAGCGGACGGTCGGAGCGGATCGGCAGAAACATCGGCGGGGTGAGCTTAGGACCGCGGCGTGCAGCGACGACATCGTGGCAACTGCGACTCGACCACTCACCGTTCGATCGCACCCGCGGCACCGTTGCTCGAGGAGATGAGCAACCTCGCTGAGGCCCCCACCGCTGCGTAGCAGCGGGGCTACGCACTTCTTGGAGTGGATTGGAAACCGTGCGTAGCCCCGCCGCTACGCGGCGGTGGAGGTTTCAGCGACGGCGATCAGCAAGTTAAGCCCGCCCGCTCACGGCACCTGCGGGGGCTCGGCGGCGTTGACCTTGACCATGCGCAGGCGGCGGCCTTCGTCGGTCCACTCGGCCTTGGTCATGTAGGCTTCGATCAGCAGGATGCCGCGGCCGCTGCACTTTTCGAGGTTTTCGGGCTTGGTCGGGTCGGGGATGTCGTCGCGGCTGAAGCCCGGGCCTTGGTCCTGGATGATGATCTCGGCCTGGGCGGGCGAGACGGTGAGGTCAACCTCGACGAATTTTTGCGGGTCCAGCTGGTTGCCGTGCTTGATGGCGTTGATCAGGGCCTCCTCCAGCGCCAGCCGCAGGGCGAAGGTGGCGTCCTCGCCGAAGTCGTTGGCGGCGACTTCGTCGAGAATGCGTTGCTGGACGAGCTTGCCGTCGTCGAAGTTGCTGGTGAAGCGGAAGCGGAGCGTGCCGTCGAGCTGGTCGACGGTTAACGGCACGTCGGGCGTGCCGGAGGCCGCGGCGGAACCGGCGGCGTCGGGCGGGGTGGGATTGCCGGTCGTCGCCGCCATCGGGTTCGCCTCCGGGTTCACGGCACAAACGGCCCGCACACGTCCAACCGGCCCCGGCCGCGCGGCCGGTGGCAGCCCCACGACTCTTCATCTCAGACGAAGCTCTCCAACGCCGCGGTGCGGTCGGGGTGGATCTTGAAGATCTGGTCGAGCTTCGTGATCGTGAAGACCTCGAAGATCTGCGGCTTGATCCCGCACAACCGCAATTGACCGTTGCGGCGGTTGACCTCTTCGCGGGTCCGCAGCAGCTTGCCGAGGGCCGCGCTGGACAAATGCTCGACGTTGGCGAAATCGAGCAGAATCTTGGGCTTGTCGGTCTCGTGGATCAATGCAAAGAGCTTGTCGCCGATCTGCTCGATGTTGGCCTCGTCGAGGATCTTGCTGTCGGTGAACTCGACAACCCGGACGCCCTTGTGTTCCTGAACCGCAACGGGCGAAGTAGCGTCGGCCATGAAGTTGCCTCGGTTGGCTGCCATCGAACGGGACCAGCACGGCCCAGCGGCCGTCGGGAGCGACGTTACGTCGGTGGCCCCGGCTGCGTCAACATTGCCCGCCGCCGCGGCCAGCACGCGGCGAGCAACAAGCCGCCCGCCGCCGCGGCGAGCCACGGCGTCCAGTCCCGCCCGGCGGCGGCAATTGGTGAGATCAAGCCGCGCGATGCCGCCCCGCCCGGCGTCAGCGGCGGGACGTTGGCCACGAACTTGGTTGAACCGCCCGCCGCCCAGTTCACGGCATTGGCGAGGAGTGCGACGTAAGCCGCATCTTCGGCGGCGGGCCAGACGCCGAGCCAGACCTGCCGCTGGCCGTCGACTTGACGGGTGGCGATCGCAGCTTGGTTCCCAATGGTGAGAACTGGTTGCCACCCGATGGGTGCCGGCGATAGGCGGGCGTCGCGAAGCAGGCGGGCGAGGT